>NZ_JADNQW010000005.1:0-308214 GCF_015709455.1 Methylosinus sp. H3A | reverse complement strand
GGCAACCGGCGTCGACGCCGTTCTGCCATATTACATTCGCGGCCAGTAGCGCTCCCTGTTGATCGTCGTAGAGAAGGATCGATCGTGGGAGCGGCATGCGTTGCGCCAATCGCAGCCTGATGCCGCCTTGGGTGCGGTTTTTATATATAAACTCGGTCAGAAACCGCTCACCGCCGTCGAGAATCTTGCCTGATTGCAGATGCACAGGTCGTCTCGCCTCACGTCGACGTTCGACGGCGGACGATGGCGCTTCGACGACGACCGAATAGGTGACGACGCCCTCGCGTGGAAGCATTCGCGAGGCGACCGAGCGGATCCAGGCGCCCGCGCCGATGTCTCTGGCTTTCGTTCCATGCAGCAGCGGCTTGATCCGATCTCGTCTCGTCAACGCGAACGCCCCTCTATCGACAGGTTGCGCCGACCAATCTCGAAAACACGAACATCGCGTCGGCAGGCGTAAGATATGAGAACGAGATTATTTCAAGGTTAACCGTTTTCATCGTAAGCCCCATTCGCGCGCAGCCGACAGCCTCACGCAAGCTTTGAGACTTCTAATCCCCCAGTCTCACGGATATGAAGGAACCACAGATGACGGCGAGCGCGCTTTTCAACACGTCGGTGATGGGCATGTCGGCGCAGACCACGGCGCTCAGCGCGGTCGCGGAAAACATCTCGAATTCGAACACGGTCGGCTATAAAGAAGCCACCACGCATTTTCAGACCCTCTTGACGAGCTTTCAAGGCGGCAACGATGCCGATGGCGGCGTCGCCGCGAGCAATGTCATCGAGGTCACCAAATCCGGCACCACGCTCAACACGACGTCGGCCACGGACCTCGCCATTCAAGGCGACGGTTTTTTCGTCGTCGCCGATTCGACCGGCAACACCTATCTGACTCGCGCGGGCTCCTTCCTTCGAGATACGCAAGGCCGACTCGTCAACACGGCCGGCTACTATCTCATGGGCTACAGCTCTTCCGCCGCCGCCGCGCCTACCGATCCGTCGGGTCTCCAAGCGATCACCATTCCCTATGGCAAGGAAATCGGCAACCCCTCCACCGAAGGCTCGCTGACAGCCAATCTTCCGTCCACCGCCGCGACGATAGCGGCCGCGGACCTTCCCTCCGCAAATGCGTCGACGTCGACCTATTCCAAGAAGACATCCGTCACTGCCTACGACAATCTGGGCAATCCGGTGACGCTCGACGTCTACTTTTCCAAGACGTCGTCAAACACTTGGGAAGCGTCGGTCTTCGACGCTTCGACCGCGACCAATGGCGGCTTCCCTTATTCGTCCGGCGCGCTCACGACGCAGTCCCTGACATTCTCGGCCACTGACGGCAGCATCACGAGCGGCTCCAGCGCTTCGATCGCAGTGCCCAATGGCTCCACGCTCACGCTCGATCTCACCGGATTGACGCAGCTCGGGTCGTCTTTCTCGGTCTCCAATCCGACGATCAACGGCAATGCAGCTTCCCAGGTCAGCAGCGTCAGCATCGACAAGGACGGCACGCTGAGTTATGTGCTCGGCAATAAGCAGACTGTGTCGGCCTACAAGATCCCGCTCGGCACGGTGGCGAGCCCGACCAATTTGCAAGCGCTCTCCGGCAACACATTCGCCGTCACCAAGGAATCTGGCGCCGCCTATCTCGGCGACGCGAATTCCGGAAGCATGGGCGCAATCGCCTCGGATCAGCTCGAGGGTTCGACGGTCGATCTCGCAACTCAATTGTCGAACATGATTGTCGCCCAACGCTCCTTCACCGCGAACAGCCAAGTGTTCCAGGTCGCGTCCGAAGTGATGCAAGTGCTGAACAATCTGAAGTAAGCGAACTATTGATGGGCGGTCGCCATGTCACTCACTAATGCCGGAGCGATCGCCAATCAGTCGCTCGGAACGATCGCCGCTCAAATAAATGTCGTTTCGCGCAACATAGCCGGAGTGAATGTTTCCGGCTATGCGACGAAAACGGCGCTCGTCTCGACGAGTTCCAACGGCGCAGCGCAGATCGACGGTGTGGCGCGAGCGACCAACGCCGCGCTTTTCCAAAATTCCCTGCAGGCGTCCGCCACGCAAGCGGCGGCCGCGGCGCTGTCGTCTGGATTCGATCAGATCGATCAGGCTCTCGGCCTCTCGTCCGGCTCAGCGACCGACACATCCACCAACCGATCGCCGGCGGCGCTACTCTCCGCGCTCAAGAGCGCGCTACAAAGCTATAGCGCCTCGCCTTCCGATACGACTGTCGCGCAGACCGTTCTCTCGAGCGCCAAGGCGGTGGCGCAGGCGCTCAACACCGCCGATGCGACTGTGCAACAGCTGCGCGCGCAGGCCGACGGAGAAATCGCCTCTTCCGTCGCCAACATCAACTCGATTCTCACACAATTCCAGCAGGTGAATTCAGAGATCGTCGCGGGCACGCAGACCGGACGCGACGTGACCTCCGCGCTCGATCAGCGCGACGCTCTGCTCAAATCACTCTCTTCCGAAATCGGCGTCACCACGGTCACGCGCGCCAACAATGACATGGTGATCTACGCCGATGGCGGCGCGACGCTATTCGAGACATCGCCGCGCGCCGTCACATTTCAGGCGACCAGCTCCTATACTGCGTCGACCACTGGAAACGCAGTCTATGTGGATGGCGTTCCAGTGACGGGCGCTTCCGCCTCCATGGCCATCCAATCCGGCAAATTGCAGGGCCTCACTCAGCTTCGAGACGTGGTGGCTCCTCAATATCAGAATCAGCTGGACGAGACTGCGCGCGGGCTGATCGCCGCCTTCGCCGAAACAGATCAGTCGGGATTGGGCACCGCGGCGCCGGGATTGTTCACCTATGCTGGAGCGACCTCCGTGCCCGGGGCCAGCGTCGTTCCTGGACTTGCCGGTCAGATCATCGTCAATCCCAATGCCGATCCGAGCCAGGGCGGCGATCTCGATCGCCTGCGCGACGGCGGAATTTCCGACCCGACCAATTCCGCCTATAGCTATAACACGACGGGCGCCGCCGGGTTCACGGATCGCATAAACCAGCTTGTCGCCTCCTTCACGACGTCGCAGAGTTTCGATCCTTCCGCCGGCCTCGGCTCCAGCGCCTCTCTGATGGATTATACGACGTCGTCCCTCGGATGGTTCGAGGCGCAGCGCCAGCAGGCCACGGAAACCGAGTCCTATCAGTCGACGCTGCTGTCCCAGACCACCGATGCGCTCTCGAATGCGACGGGCGTCAATCTCGACGAGCAGATGTCGAAAATGCTCGACCTCGAAAACTCCTATCAAGCCTCGGCGAAGCTCATTGCGGCGATCGACGCTATGTATACCGCGCTTTTCCAGGCGCTCTGACGGACGGACGGACAAATGGTCTCGATCACTTCGACCCAGTCGCTCACCAATGCGCTCCGACGATCCGTTCTCGACGTTCAAACGCAACTGTCGAAGGCTCAGTCCGAGGTCTCCACCGGGCGCATAGCCGATCTCGGACTCGGCCTCGGGGCCGCAATTCAGCAGGACTATTCCTACGGCTTTCATGCCGACGATCTCGCAGCGCTCGCCGCGAGCAACAATATCGTCACCGCGCGCCTGAGCGCGACGGATACGGCGTTGGGCTCGCTTGCGAGCACGGCGCAGGAATTCTTGCAGACGTTGATCAGCGCGCAGTCTGGGGCGGGCAGCGATCCGGGCGCCATTCGCGGCTATGCGGAGACCGGATTGAAGTCGTTGATTTCGGCGCTCGACACCAGCGTCGACGGCGTACACCTCTTTGGCGGCGTGAACACGGGCGTCGCGCCGCTGGCCGATTATTTCTCCAATCCTCCGTCGGCGGCCAAGCAGGCTGTCGATCAGGCGTTCTTCAGCACCTTCGGGACAGCGCAGGGAGATTCCGGGAATACGTCCATAACCGACCAGCAGATGCAGACTTTCCTGTCTGGATCATTCGCCGATCTGTTCTCCGCGACGGGCTGGGGCAGCGACTGGTCGAGCGCGACGGATGAAACGACGACTAATCGAATTTCCTTGTCGCAGACCTCCGATACCTCGGTCTCCGCGAATGAAGCGGCGCTCCGGCAGCTCGCGCAAGCCTATACGATGGTCGCCGATCTCGGCGCCGAATCGCTGAGCGACTCCGCCTATCAACAGATTCTCAAGACTGCATCGGCGACAATGTCTGATGCGATATCGGGGTTGACGACGCTGCGAGCAAAGGTCGGCGTGATGCAGAACGGCGTTTCAGATGCGAACGAAGCGCTTTCGGCGCAACGCGATATGATCGCGACGCAGATCGGCTCTCTCGAAAATGTCGATCCTTTCGAGGCCTCGACGCGGCTGAACAATCTCACCACTCAGCTCGAGACCTCGTATACGCTGACCGGAAAGATTCAACAGCTGACGCTGTCGAAATATATCTGAGCGCACGAATGACTCGAAGAGAACCGCATGTATCGTAATGTCTATGCGCAGACGGTAGAAGACTCCCCCGCCGCGGCTCGCTTGCGAGAGCGCGCCTTGCTCGAGCGTGCGATCCGGCTTCTCGCCGTCGCGAAGGTGAAAGGGGTGAGAAGCAGCGAGTCGTTCGAGGCGACCGCGAACATGCGACGAATCTGGACGGTGTTCGTCGAAGACCTCGGCAGCGATGGCAATGCGCTTCCCGAGGCGCTCCGTGCATCGCTCATATCGATCGGTCTTTGGATTCTTCGTGAGCTCGAGGCGATCGACTGTGGTAGGTCCGACAATTTCGACGGCGTCATCGAGATCAATCAGATGATCGCCGATGGACTGAGCTGAGGGCGGCATGAACATTTCGTTACGGCGGGGCGAAAAGCTCTATCTCAACGGCGCGGTCATCCGCGCTGATCGCAAAGTCTGCATCGAGCTGCTCAACGACGTGACCTTTCTGCTCGAAAACCACGTGATGCAGGCGAAGGACGCAACCTCGCCGTTGAAGCAACTCTATTTCGTCGTGCAGCTGATGCTGATGTCGCCAAATGATACTACGGCGGCGTTGGATATGTGCCGCAGCATGCTCGCCTCGTTCGATACCGCCTTTCCAGATCCGCGAATTCTCAATGGACTGGCGCTGGTTGCGAAATATGTAGACGATAAGCGCATGTTCGACGCGTTGAAGACGATCCGCACGCTGTTCCCATTCGAATCGGAGATATTGGTCCCGAGTTCGGCGCAGGACAGCGGCAAAGCAGCCTGAGGAGGCGATACTGTGACCGTGACTTCAACGACGGCCGTTACCAACGCGACGGCGACGACGAATTCGAGCGCAACGTCATCTAGCAGCTCCACGCAGACGCTCGGCTATGATCAGTTTTTGACGCTGCTGGTCACGGAGATGAAATATCAGGATCCGACGAAGCCGATGGACCCGACCCAAACCGTGTCCCAGCTCGCGTCATTTTCATCGGTGGAGCAGGCGGTCAAGACGAATTCCACGCTGACGTCGATCCTGAATTCGAATTTGCTCACCCAGGCGAGCTCATTCATCGGAAAGACCATATCGTCCTCTGATGGCAAGGTCTCCGGTGTCGTCGCCTCGGTGTCGACAACGAGCTCCGGCGCGACAGCGACGCTCACCAACGGTTCGACCATTTCTCTCGGTTCGGGCGTCACGGTAAGCCAATGAACGAGGCCGACGCGCTCGAGATCATGCAGCGCGCTATCTTCACCGTGCTCGTCGTCTCGAGCCCGGTCGTCGGCGCGGCGATGGCGGTCGGCATCGTGATCGCATTGCTACAGGCCCTGACACAAGTTCAGGAAATGACGTTGACGTTCGTGCCGAAGATCGTCGTGATCTTCGTCGCGCTCGGGCTTTCCGCGCCATTCCTCGGCGCGCAGATCCAGGCGTTCACCGACTATGCGTATTCGCGTATCGAAAAGGGATTCTGAGGGCGGCGCCCGCGACGTCGCGGAGCGCACGACGCCGCTGGGAGCAAAGCAATGACCGACGCCGCACTGGCTGGAGGCCCACCCGAGGCGCGGGCGAAGGACGTCGGATTTGCTCTGGCGATCATCTTCATCCTCTGCATCTTTTTCCTCCCGATTCCGCCCTTTCTCATCGACATCGGCCTCGCTTTCTCCATCGCGCTCGCCGTGCTCATATTGATGGTGTCGCTCTGGATCCAGAAGCCGCTCGAGTTCTCGGCTTTCCCGACTATTCTTCTCGTCGCGACGATCCTGCGTCTGTCGCTCAATATTGCGACGACGCGGCTCATTCTCGGACATGGCGCGGAGGGAACTGCGGCGGCCGGCTATATCATCGCCGGCTTCTCGAAGCTGGTGATGAGCGGAGATTTCGTCATCGGCTTGACCGTCTTCGCAATCATCGTCACGGTCAATTTTCTCGTCATCACCAAAGGCGCCACGCGTATCGCGGAAGTCGGCGCGCGCTTCACTCTCGACTCGATCCCCGGAAAGCAAATGGCGATCGACGCCGACCTTTCCGCGGGACTGATCGACGAGAAGCAGGCGCAGCTGCGGCGCCGTGAGCTCGAGGAGGAGAGCTCTTTCTTCGGCTCCATGGACGGTGCGTCGAAATTCGTTCGAGGTGACGCCATTGCGGGCCTCGTCATTCTCGCCGTCAATATCTTCGGCGGAATCGTCATCGGCGTCACGCGACATGGCATGCCATTGTCGAATGCTGCCGATGTGTTCACCAAGCTCTCTGTCGGCGAAGGCCTCGTTTCTCAGATCCCCGCGCTCATCGTCTCGCTCGCGGCTGGTCTTCTCGTCTCGAAGGGTGGTACGCGGGGATCGACCGAGCAGAACATCGTGCGTCAGCTCGGCAATTATCCAAAGGCGCTATATGTCGCCTCGTCTTTGTTGTTCGTGCTCGCAATGATGCCGGGACTGCCGCTGACTCCATTCATGATGCTCGGCGGCGCGATGGCCTTCGTCGCTTATTCGACGCCGAAGCAAGCGGCAAAGCTCCGCGCAACCGAAGAAGCCAAAAAGGTCGAGGACGAACGACGCGCGCAAGCGGAAGCCAAGGACTCGATCCGCGAATATTTGAAAACGCCCGGAGTCGAGCTCTGTCTCGGCAAGCAGCTATCGGCGCGTCTGTTGATGTCGCAAGACGAGCTGGCGCATCGCGTCGGAAAGATGCGCCGCAACTTCGCCCGTCAATATGGCTTCGTGATTCCGGAGATCAAGCTCACGGACGATCTCGCGCTGAAGCAGAAGAGCTATCAGATCAAGATCCATGGCACGGTCGTGACCACGCAAGAATTGCGGCTCGGCCAACATCTCATTATCGTCGGCCAGGGCCGACAGCCCGATCTTCCGGGCGACGAGACGGTCGATCCGGCCTTTGGTCTCAAATCCTTTTGGATTCCAGACGCATTGGTCGCGGAAGCGCGCCGTGAGGGATTCGAGCCCGTCGATCCGATCTCTGTGTTGCTCACACATCTTTCGGAAGTGCTGCGCAATAATCTTTCGCAGCTGCTATCCTATCGAGACGCGCGCATGCTTCTCGATCGTCTCGAGCCCGAGTATCGTAAGCTCATCGATGAGATGGTGCCCAATCTCATCTCCAACTCGGGTCTCCATTCCGTGCTGAAGCTGCTGCTGGCCGAGCGCGTGTCGATCCGCAATCTCGATCTCATTCTCGAGGCGGTGAGTGAAGTGGTTCCCTATGCGCGTCGCGCCGAGCCGATCGTCGAACATGTGCGAACGCGGCTCGCGCCGCAAATATGTGGCGAAATCGCCGTGACCGGCGTGTTGAGCGTTCTGCGTCTCGGCGCTCGTTGGGATTTGTTTTTCCACGAGAGCCTGCGTCGCGACGCGAAAGGCGAGATCGTGGAATTCAACGCGGATCCTTCGCTCATCGAGCAGTTCGGTCAAGAAGCGGGCGTGGCGATTCGTGAGCGTATCGAGCGCGGCGACGTATTTGCAGTCGTAACGACGCCAGAGGCGCGTCCTTATGTGAAAATGATCGTGGGTCGGCTCTTCTCGGCGCTTCCCATTCTATCGCATCTCGAGATCGCCCGCGGAGTCGAGATCAAATCGCTCGGGACGATCTCGTGACGATGGGCTTGCCGGGCGTCCTTACGACGCTCTTCGTGCTATTTTGCAGGATCGGCGCCTGCATCATGACAATTCCTGGCTTTTCGAGCCAGAGGGTGCCGATGCGCGCGCGGCTCTATATTGCGATTGGCGTGACGATCGCGCTGGCGCCGGCGCTCGCCGATGTCGTCGCGCCCGTCGTGGCGGAGGCTACTCCTGGCGGCATAGTTTTCGTGCTGCTCGGCGAGCTTCTGATCGGTGTGCTGATCGGGTCGATGGCGCGGCTGTTTTTCTTCGCTCTCGAGACCATGACGACCGCTGCTGCGATGACGACGGGGCTCGGCAACATATTGGGCGCTGCGGTGGAAGAGGCGGAGCCGCTTCCCGCGATGAGTTCCTTTATCATGCTCGGCGCTACCACGCTCGTTTTCGTGCTCGATCAGCATTGGGAAATGATTCGCGGGCTGTTCGCATCCTACTCCGCTATCCCGGTGAGCGACGGTATGCGGGCCGATGGAATTCTACGCGAGTATATGAAGGTGCTCTCGCAGGCTTTTTTGCTCGCGCTGCGCATCAGCAGCCCGTTTCTCCTTTTTGGATTCATCGTCAATCTCGCCTTTGGCTTCCTCAATCGCATGTCACCCTCGATACCTGTGTATTTCGTGTCGACACCGCTGCTTATCGGGCTCGGAATCTATTGGTTTTATGTCATGGCCGATGATTTCTTCACGGCTTTCGCCTCGGCGTTCGGCGCCTGGCTCTTGTCCGGATGATGGCGATGAATTGGAAAAATCAAAAGCGCATTCTCGCGGTGCATGAGCAGTTGCATCGTATCGAAGTCGGACGATTGTCGCGTCTTGAACGCAAGGCGCGAGAGTTGAAGGAGGAGGAATCGCGCATTGTCGAATGTCTCGATGGCAGTCGCGAGATGATCACGCTTTTTCCCGAAGTGGTTCTCCGACGTTTGAAGGCCAACATCCGGCAGCAGCAAGAGCTGCATAAGGAGGTCGAGCGCCAGACGAATGTGACTCTCGAGCAAGCCAAGCGTGTCAAGCAGGCGGAGCGACTTGTCGCCGATGCGGAGATCGAGCGAGAGAGAATCTCGGAGTTGGAGGCGCTTCGGGAAATCATCGACCATTGCGCAACGCGTCAGGACTTCAGCGCGCCGTAAGTCTCTTCGTCTAGAAGAAGAGTCGCTGTCGAAGGATTGGAGACGCATGTCGATCTTTCCCGCTACCGATCTCGTCACTGAAGTCGCCAAGGCCGCCGATCCGAGCCGTCGCAACGCGGCGGTCGTGCGACTGAGCGAGATGTCGAACACGTCGCCCGGCTCTGTCGACGGCTTTGCGAATCTTGTGGCGGACAATCGCAAGCCGCTACCGGCGGTCAGACCCACGGTCGTCGCTTCGCCCATAGCGACCAGCCGCTCCGCCGCCGCGGCTTCGCCGAGCGCTCGTCCGGTCGATGCGGCGCAGAAGTTCGAGGCGTTCATAATTCAGTCCTGCCTCGAGACGATGCTTCCGAAGACGGAAGGCGGATCTTTTGGTCACGGCACGGCGGGAGAGGTGTGGCGATCGATGGTGGCGGAGCAGATCGGCGATCAGATCGCGAAATCGGGCGGCCTTGGGCTGCGTAAGCTTCTCGAGCATGATTTGACGACCCGCGCGAAGCTCTCGACGACGTCGTGAGCCGCTCGGATATCTCTTCAATCGCGATTGGACTCGGTTTGAACGGAATTTGGACATGGCCGCGCAACGACATGGCGATGAAACTGTGAGTGGGGCGACGTTTAGGGGGGATCACGCTCAGGAGGCCCGGCGCGCCGCCTTCGTCGGTTGCGTCGATCGGCTGACCCGGCTCATCGAGCGTGAGAGCGAGGCGCTGAGGGCGCGCGCCAATGTCGACTTCGAGGAGTTTAACGCACGCAAGACACATGCGCTGCTGGAATTCTCCCGCGCCTCTCGCGCCTATGCCGCGCCACGCTCTGCGGCGATCGAATCGAAAATCGAATGTTTACGCGCCACGCTCTTCGAGAATGGAAAGCTGTTGGAGCGGCGCCTTCAGGCGATGAGGGAGATTGCCGGCATAATGATCTGCACGATCGAAATGGCGGAATCCGACGGAACCTATTCCACACGGTCGTCAGCGGAACGTTGACTTTGGAGCCGAGCCGATGTTGCGAATGGTTTTGATCGGTATCTGGGCTTGCGTGGTGACGCTGGCCTCGACCTTCGGCGCGTCCTATTGGAAATCACATCGGAGCACGCCGTCGGAGGCGGCTCCGCATGTTGAAAAGCTCGAAGTCAAGAAGGTGAAGCCGATCACCGTCCCGATCATCTCCGAAGGAACGCTGAAAGGCTATATTTCGGCGGAGTTCGCCTATGTCGTCGAAGCGTCGAACAAATCACATGGCGGCGGAGGCGCCGCTGTCGACACGGACAGCTATGTGATGGACGAGGCGTTTCGGCGTCTCTATGCGGACAATAGTCTCGATTTCCGCCGGATCGAGAAATATGACCTCAATTCGCTTACGAAGGAACTCACGAAGAGCATCAACCAGAGGCTCGGCGCGGAACTCGTGAGGGAGACATTGGTCAAGAGCTTCACCTTCGTTCCGAAAGACGATATCCCGCACTGAAAAAAGCTCGACCGACGGAAAAGACCGCCGGCCGGAATCATTGCGGGGATCGGGTTTTAATCGAAGGTGGATGGAAACGAGGTTCAGCCGATCAGCATATAGCCGAGGAAACGCTGGGAATCGATTGGATCATAGCCGAGGCGGGCGCGCAGCTTCTTACGCAGCTTGCTCACATGGCTCTCGACGACATTCTCTTCGACGACGTCGTCGAACAGGCCGTAGACCGCGTTGAATATTTGCGACTTGGTCAGACGGCGGCCGCGGTTCATCACGAAATATTCGAGAATTCTGCGCTCGCGGCGCGGCAGGTTGAACGCTTCTCCGCGCACCAGCGGATCGCGGCCGTCGAAGAACACCTGCATCGGCCCGACGACGGCATGATCTCGGCGGGTCTCCGCGCGGCGCCGAATGGCGTAGACGCGCGCGAGTATTTCCTTCACATGAATCGGCTTGCGGACCACATCGTCGACGCCCGCGGTGAACAGCCCCAGCGTCTGCTCGAGCGATGGCGCCTCGTTCATCGCGATGACCGGCGCCTGCGAACGTTTGCGAATGAGCTTCGGCAGCTCTTCGCGCTCCGGGCATTCGCCGATCAAAAAGGCCTCCACAGCGAGCATATCCGTCTCGACGGCGGAGTCGACCCAATCGATGAACTGCCCGGAACAGAATCCCGCCGAGGAGATTCCCTCCTGGCCGAAGTGGCGCGCATACCCACTCGTCACCAGTTCACGCTCGTCGACGATTATGAACATTGCCGTCCCCTTGACATCCGTCTCGCCCTGGCAATCTGCGCGAATCACTATCGAGACTACTTAGCCGCATCGATTCCGCGGCGTCAATGAAATAGTAACCAAATAAAGTAATGCTTCATTCACGAGGTTCGTGTTCGCGCCGCGGCCGCCGATTCTGTCTCCGTGCAAGCCACACGCAAGGCGGATCGGGCAGCCTGTGCGATGTCAAAGATCGACCTTGAGCCAGATCCCATGTCAAATTTGCGAAAGGCGTTCCCGCTCGTCGCCGCGGCGGCGTTCGTTTCCTGCGCCTTCGCCGTCGGCGCGGAGCAGAAGAAGGCGGAGCCGATCTCCCGGGAGGAGGCGCCGCGCCTGCGCGAAGCGCGCGCTGCGCCGCCGCCCGATGCGCGCCAATATTGCGCCGATGTCGCGGCCGCCGCGGGCGCGGCCCGTAACGCGCGTCAGGAGAAGGAGCTGCTCGATATAGAGCAGAGAATCGCCAAACGCACCGTCGAACTCGAAGCGAAGCGAGCGGAGCTGCAGGATGTGCTCGATCGCTACGACACCCTTCTGAAGCAGACGGACGAAAGGCTCGTTTCCATCTATGGACGCATGCGGCCCGAGGCGGCGGCCGCGCAATTCGCGAGTATGGAGGAGGACATGGCCGCGGCCATGTTGATGCGGCTCCAGCCTAAGCAGTCCAGCGCGATCCTCAATGAGATGGAGGCCTCCCGCGCCGTCGTGTTGACGAAGAAGGTGGCCGCATTGTCGAGTCTCGTCGGCGGCGGAAAGAAGCAATGAAGAAAATCGGCATTGCGGTCGGTTCTATCTTGGCGCTGTCCGGATGCGCGGCGGACCCGCGCGACATCGGGCGAGAGCCGCACATGAGTCCTGTGGGTAGTGGCTTGTCGACTTATGACGACCAACTGCCGACCGGGTCGACGCGGCCTCCTGCGCTCGGGCCGCAGATGCGGCTCGACGAGAACCGAGTGAATCTCTACCGCGACGTGCGGGCGATGACGGTGGGCGATGTCGTCACGGTCAATATATCTATGGACGACAAGGCCGTTCTGGGCAATTCGACGGATCGCTCGCGCGATTCCAAGATCAAGACCACATGGTCGTTCCTTTTCGATTTTCTCGCCGGGGCCTCCTCCGCTCCGCCCGAGCGGAAGTGGACGGGCTCCGTCAACAATGATCTGCAGTCCAGCAGCTCGACGCAGGGGCAGGGGTCGATCAATCGATCCGAGCAGATTCGCTTGTCTGTCGCGGCGGTCGTCACCGCGGTTCTGCCCAACGGCAATCTGATGTTGCGCGGATCGCAGGAGATCCGCGTCAATTACGAGCTGCGCGTGCTGACGATCGCTGGCATCGCGCGGCCACGGGACATCGGCAAGGACAATATGATCTCCTACGACAAGATCGCCGAGGCGCGCGTCTCCTATGGGGGACGCGGGAGATTGTCGGAGGTGCAGCAGCCGGCGTGGGGCCAGCAGGCCTACGACATATTCGCGCCGTTCTGAGACAGGGAGAGGAAGGGATCGTGGCCGCGCCGCCTGGCTCCACCGCCGCCGAACCGCAAGCTTCGTCCTCTGGGCAGCTGGCGCTCGCGCTCATCGTCGCGACGGCGATGGGCGCCGGCGGCGGCGGCTTCCTGGGCTTCACATTGACGGGCGACCCGGCCGCCGCCGGCAAGCCGCCGGCCGTCGAGCCGCTGCAGCATGAGAGCATGGCGCCGAAAAAGGGCGCGGAGCAGGCCGACAAAGGACATGGCGGACATGGTGCCGCGGCGCCCGGCGAGGGCGCTGCGAAGGAGGGCCCCCAGGCGAAGATGAAGCTCAAGGAGCTCGCGCCGATCGTCACTAATCTCGCCACCCCGGAGACCGGATGGGTGCGACTTCAGGCCTCGATCGTTTACGATTCTCAGGCGGTGCCGCAACCAGACATATTGATCTCGCAGGTGACCGCCGACATCGTCGCTTTCCTGCGGACGATGACGCTCGCGTCTCTCGAGGGTTCCGACGGTCTGCGGCGTCTGCACGAAGATCTGACCGATCGGGCGTCGATCCGTTCCGAGGGGCATATTCAGGAGGTCATCATTCAAGCGCTGGTCGTTCAATGAAGCGCTGGGCCGCAATCGTCCTTCTCTTGCTGCTGCCGACCGCCGCGGTCGCGCAGGGGTTCGACCTGAATGCTCTGCTGCCCTCCGGAGGGGGGGCGGCGAGCGGGAGGATCGTTCAGCTTGTCGTCATATTGACGGTCCTCTCCATCGCGCCGGGGCTGCTCATCATGGTGACGAGCTTCACTCGTTTCGCCATCGCGCTATCGTTCCTGCGCAGCGGATTGGGGTTGCAGAGCACGCCGGCCAATCTCGTTTTGATCAGCCTCGCCTTGTTCATGACCTTCTATGTCATGGCGCCGACCTTCGACGCGGCCTGGAAGGACGGGCTGAGGCCATTGATGGACAATAAAATCACCGAGGTCGAGGCGTTCGAGAAGATTTCGCAGCCGTTTCGGCGCTTCATGATCGCCAATGTGCGCGACAAGGACATCAAGCTGTTCGAGAACCTCGTGAAGGACAAAGCGACGACCGGAGACTATGACAAGCTCGGTCTTCAGGTGCTCGCCCCGGCCTTCATGATCTCCGAGCTGCGCCGCGGATTCGAGATAGGATTTCTCATTGTCCTGCCGTTCCTCGTCATCGACATGATCGTCGCCGTGATCACCATGTCGATGGGCATGATGATGCTGCCGCCCACGGCCATTTCGCTGCCCATAAAAGTATTGTTCTTCATTCTCATCGACGGCTGGAATCTGCTCGTCGGCAGTCTCATTCGATCCTACTCCTGACCACGTTTCGAGACGGCGCCCGAAGCCGCGTATCGCGGCTCCAAGGCCCTGTTAGGCCTTCATTAATCGCATTTTCTGCGATTTGTGGCGTTCCTTCGCCCTCAGTGTAATATCCGATTGTCCGGCGCGGCTACGCGAGACCGCAGGCGCGCCGTCGACAGAGTTCTTCGGATAGGGCAGGGCGCCCAAGGCATGATGCCGTTTCCGTCGAGCCGGTGAATTTCCGGGATGTCGCGTTCACCTCATCCAAGGATCGACGAGTCATGTCCAGCATCTTGACCAACGCCTCCGCCATCACCGCTCTGCAGTCGCTGCGCTCGGTCCAGTCGTCTCTCGCTTCCACCCAGAAGGAGATTTCGACGGGCCTGAAGATTTCATCGGCCACCGACAATGCCTCCACCTGGTCGATCGCTCAGACGATGAAATCCGACCAGGGAGTTCTCTCGACGATCAGCGACTCTCTGTCGGTCAGCTCCTCGGTGCTCAACGTCGCCACGGCGGCGGTGACCAACGCCATTTCGGTCATCAACAACATCAAGTCCGCCGTCGCGCAGGCCGCTCAGCCCGGCGCGGACACGGCGAAGATCGGCACCAGCCTCACGGGCCTCAGCGATCAGCTCAAGAGCATCGTCAGCTCGGCGAATTTCAATGGGTTGAATCTGCTCGACGGTTCTCGCAGCACCTTCAACTCCATCGCGTCCTATAGCGACGGAGGCGGCACCGCGGCCTCGGCGCTCAACACAATCAATCTCAACGCGACCGCGCTGATCGGCGGCGGCGGCGCCTCTCCGGCGGTTGCTGCCGGCGCCGGCATATTGGAGGTGGCTCAGGGCACCGGCGCCACTGCGGCGACGAACTTCACCAGCCTCTCCTCCGCCGATGTCGCCTCGAGCGCGACGATCACCGACACACTGTCGAACGCCGATAAGGTGATCGCGGATCTGACGCAATATGCGTCGAAGATCGGCGCGACGCAAACCAGCGTCAATGGACAGGCCGCCTTCGTCAAGACACTGAATGAAAGTCTGACGGCCGGCGTCAGCTCGCTCGTCGACGCCGACATGAACGAAGCTTCGACGCGCCTGCAGGCGTTGCAGACGCAACAGCAGCTCGGCGTCCAGTCGCTGTCGATCGCCAATCAGAACAGCCAGATCATCCTGCGCCTGTTCCAGTAATCCGCCACTCCCCGATTTCGGAAAGAAGCCGCGCCCTTCGGGGCGCGGCTTTTTTGTTGTTCGCGCGCCGCGAAGGCTTTGCTCGTTTAGACCTTTATTAAGGTTATCTAGTTAGGTTAACCACCATGCAGGCTGTGCTGTAGCCGTCGAGTCCCGATGGACTTCGACGGGTCGTCGAGTGGATTGGCTCCCGCGATGTGGCGGCGCTCCGCCGATGATTGCTTCGGATAGGGCTTCACAGCCCAAAGGCATGATGCCGTTTCCGTCGAGCCGGTGAAATTCCGGGATGCCTTTCGTCACTAGTTTCACCCCAAAAGGGATCGATGAGTCATGTCCAGCATTCTCACTAACCCCTCGGCTATCACGGCCCTTCAATCGCTTCGGTCGACGCAGCATGCGCTTGCGACCACGCAGAAGGAAGTCTCGACGGGTCTCAAGATTTCGAGCGCCACCGACAACGCTTCCACTTGGTCGATCGCCGAGACGATGAAGTCCGATCAGGGCGTGCTGTCGACGATCGGCGATTCGATGGCGGTGAGCTCGTCCCTTCTCAACATCGCCCAGACCGCAGTCACCAATGCGATCTCGGTGCTCAACAACATCAAATCGGCCGTCGCGCAAGCGGCGCAGCCCGGCGCCGACACCGCCAAGATCGGCACGAGTCTCACCGGATTGAGCAATCAGCTCAAGAGCATCGTCGCCTCCGCGAGTTTCAACGGCCTCAATATTCTGGATGGTTCGCAGGCGTCCTTCGCTTTTATCGCCTCCTACACCGACGGAGGCGGCTCCACGGCGTCCGCTCTGAACACGATCAATCTCACCGCGACCGCATTGATCGGCGGTGGCGGCGCGTCGCCGGCCGTCGCCGCCGGAGCCGGCATTCTCGAAGTCGCTCAGGGCACGGGCGCAACGGCCGCGACCGATTTGACCAATTTGTCGGCTACCGATGTCGCCTCGACTGCGGTCATCACAGACTCGCTGACCAACGCAGACAAGGCGATCTCCGACCTCACCAAATACGCCGCGCAGATCGGAGCGACGCAGACGACGCTCACGGGTCAGGCCGCTTTTGTGAAGACGTTGAACGAAGCGCTCACCAATGGCGTGAGCTCGCTGGTCGACGCAGATATGAACGAGGCCTCGACGCGGTTGCAGGCGCTGCAGACGCAGCAGCAGCTCGGCGTCCAGTCCCTGTCGATCGCCAATCAGAACAGCCAGATCATCCTCAAGCTCTTCCAGTGAGCCAGTCGGTGATCCGAGCGAGGGTTTCGCCGCTGGCGGCGAGACCCTCGATTATGTGAATTGAGAGCGACGGCAAAGTTCGCGCAAGCCACCGCAGGCACATTGGGGCTCCACATCGCGTCAACCCGATGAAACGCCCCCTATGGACCGCCTGAATCAGCTGCGAGACAATCTGCTCGGACTTGGTCCCCGCAAGCTCGCCGCCCTCGCTATGATCTTTGTCCTCGTCCTGGCGGTAACCGGGGTCGGGGCCTATTATCTTTCGCGGCCGAATTTCGAAGTGCTCTACGCGGGCCTCGATCGCGAAGATGTGAGTCGCATCGGCGCCGCATTGAAATCGAGCGGCACTCCCTTCGATATCAATCCAGAGGGCAACGCCGTCTCGGTACATTATGGCCAGACGGCGCAAGCCCGCATGATGCTCGCCGAACGAGGGCTGCCGCAGAGCTCCAACGCCGGCTACGAGCTCTTCGACAAGGTCGGATCGCTGGGCCTCACGTCGTTCATGCAGGAGGTGACGCGCATACGCGCGCTCGAAGGCGAACTCGCCCGCACCATCCAGCTGATTCGCGGCGTGAAGGCGGCGCGAGTCCATATCGTGCTCGCCGACGAGGGTTCGTTTCGTCGCGCCAAGCAGCCGCCGTCCGCCTCGGTCGTCATTCGCACCGAGAGCCCGGATGATTCGAAAGCGGCTCACGCCATTCGGCATCTCGTCGCCGCCTCTATTCCCGGAATGAATGTCGATCAGGTGACCGTACTCAACACCGACGGCATGCTGCTGACCACGTCCGAAGGAGACGAGAACGACGCCGTTCCCGGCAAGACGCTGACGCTCGAGCGCACAGTCGCCAAGGACATACAGGACAATATACGCCGGACGCTCACGCCTTATCTTCGCTTGTCGAATTTCCAGGTCAGCGTGCGAACGCGCATCAACACCGATCGCAAGCAGACCAATGAGACGATTTTCGATCCGGAATCGCGGGTCGAACGATCGGTGCGCGTCGTCAAAGAGAACTCCACCTCGCAGAACAACAGCACGACCGGCGCCGCTGGCGCGGACCGCAACATCCCGCAGGACAATAAGCCGGCCGCCTCCGAGGGCAAGCAGTCCAACGACGAGAACAAGAAGAACGAAGAGCTCACCAACTTCGAGTTGTCGTCCAAGACCATCACCACGGTCAGCGGCGGCTATACGGTCGAGAATATTTCGATCGCCGTGCTGGTCAATCGCGCGAGCCTCGGCGGCGTCGGCAAGGATGCGCCGAAGTCCGAAGCCGTCGAGCGCCAGATCAAGGAGATCGAGCAATTGGTCTCCACGGCCGCGGGGCTGCACAAGGAGCGCGGCGATACAGTCAAGGTCTCCGCCGTCGAATTCATGCCGAACGAGAACGACATGGGCCCGGTCGAGGCGCCGGGCTGGGCCGACGCGCTCACCCATCAGCTCGGCTCCGTTATCAACGCCCTCGCGCTGATCGCCGTCACCGTGATGCTCGTCATTTTCGGCCTGCGTCCGGCGACGCGCGCCTTGCTCGCCGAGGCGCCGACCGCCATTGCCGATGACACCGCATCGATGCTCGACATCGACAACGCCGTCGAATTGCCCTTCACGCCGCTCGAAGCGCCGGAGTTCACCATGGCGGCGGCCGTCGACACTGGGCTCATCGAAGATATCGCAAATCAAGAGAAGTTCACCCAGCAGAAGCGGCTAGAGCAATTGATCGAAGCCGATGAGATGCAGGCCGTGGCCATACTGAAGCAGTGGATGTATGCGGAGGGACGCGTCTGATGGCGCGCTCGGTCGCCTTCTATCTGCCACGCTTCGACGAAGGGCCGAAGATCATCGCGCCGGAGCCGCTCCCGCTTCCAATCGCTTTCGATGAGCCGGAGCTCGAGCCCGAGATTGTGGCGGCCGAGCCCGCGGAAGACCCGCTGCCGGCCCTCACAGATGAGCTGCGCGAGCAATTGCTCGAGGAAGGACGCGACTCGGCGAAAGCCGAATGTGACGCGAAGATCGAGCGAGAGCGCGCAGCCTTCGCGCAGAGGCTGGAGGAGGAGCGCCGGCGTTGGGCGCGCGAGGAAGGGGAGCGGCTAGGTCGCGACTTTCGCGATGCGCTCGGCCGCTTTTCCGCGCGCATCGGCGACGATGTCGAAAAAATCCTCGAGCCATTCGTCGTGCGCGAAATTCGCGAGCAGATGCTCGTCGGCCTCCTCGAGACTTTGCGGATCCTGCTCGTCGATCACGAAAATCCCGTCGTTCACTTGAGTGGGCCGGTGGATCTGCTCGAAGCGATCTGCACGAAATTGCATGGCGAGGATATCGCCACCAGGATCGACGATGTCGGAGGCGCCGATGTGCGCGCACGACTCGACGCGACGACGATCGAAACGCGCCTCGGCGAATGGATGGCGCAGCTGCGCGAAGGAGATGACGCCGCATGAGCGATCACGAGGAAAGCGAGATCATCTTCATCCGCAAGAAGCACGGCGAGGAGGAGGAGGGTCATCACGGCGGCGTCTGGAAGCTCGCATTCGCGGACTTCATGACGGCTATGATGGCCTTTTTTCTGGTGATGTGGCTCATCAATTCGACGTCGAAAGAAACCAAGGCGGCGATCGTCCAATATTTCAACCCGGTTCAGCTCATCGACTCCAATCCCGCGCATAAGGGGCTGCGTGATCCGGCGGAGGCCGGCCAGGGCAAGAGCCAACAACCCAGCACGGCTCCGGACAAGGGCGCGACGGCCGTTGCGCCGCCCACCCCTTCGGAGAAGGACAGTCCGCAGCGCGAGGCCGCGCTTCTCTATGATCCGATGACGACGCTCGACGAGATCGACAGAAAATCTGCGCAACCTTCGTCTTTCGGCGATCCTTTCGATCGCAGCGCTCATGGCGTCGGCTATGTGGACGAGCGCATCGAGGACAATGGCTCGCCCGACAAAGCGACGTCGGTGGAGCAGGTGGAGGGCCCGCGCGCCAAGCCGGCGCCGTCGACCCCGCAGAGCAACGGCAAAGCTTCGGCGCAACCCCCGCGTTCGGCGCTCGCGGCTCCGCCGTCCGTCGAGGACAAGAAGGGCGACATTTCGTCCGCGAGCATGAAGACTGCGGTGGAGAAGCTCGTCAAGGCCGAGAGCGGCGCATTGCGCGCCGCGCCCCATGTCGAAGTCGCGGAGACCTCGGAGGGGTTGCTGATCAGCCTCACCGACGACGCCAATTTCTCCATGTTCGCGGTCGGCTCCGTCGAACCGCGGCCGCAGGCGGTGCGCATCATCGGTCAGATCGGCCAGCTCTTGGCCAAGCAGAGCGGCGAGATCGAACTGCGGGGACATACGGACGGACGCTCCTATAAATCGGCGACCTACGACAATTGGCGCCTCTCCTCGGATCGCGCCAACATGGCTTATTACATGCTCGTGCGCGGCGGCTTTCCGGAAAAGCGCGTGGTGAAGATCGCGGGCTACGCCGACCGGCGCTTGAAGACGCCAAAGGAGCCGCTCGGAGCGGTCAATCGCCGCATCGAAATCTTGCTGCGCAGGAGCGAACGTTGAGGAATTCCGCGCAAGTCGTCATTTTGGCGATCGGCCTGATTATTCGTCTCGCGTCCGGCGCCGAAGCGGGAGAGCTCACCGAGCAGGTGAGGGCGCTCAACACGCTGCAAGGGTCGATGGTGCAAGGCGCTGCGGGCGCGCGCGGCGCGATCCCCGCGCAGATCGAGCGCATCGAGCAGATCGTGGCGTCCCTCGACGGCGAGGCGTGGAAAGAAAAGAGCAACTCCGCGGCTGCGGCGATCTTTTTGTTCTGCGGCGGCCCGTCCCGCTCCATCCGCAAAGTCCTCGATGCGCATCTCATTCCAGAAACCGACACGCGGCTCGTCGCGGGCGCTGTCGCCTATGCCGAAGGACGTAGCGAAGACGCCGCCAAGCTGCTGGCGCCGATCGACGCGCGAGCCCTCACCGACACGCTCGCTGCGCATCTGGCGCTGATACAGGGCGGATTGCTGATTGCCTCCGATAAGGCGAAGGCGCGCGATTTGTTCGATCTCGCGCGTCTGCTGATGCCGAGTTCGCTCGTCGAGGAGGCGGCCTTGCGTCGCGAGATGTCGATCGTCGACGTGGGCCAGGATCCGAATAAATTTCTGGTGCTCGGTCGCCGCTATGGGGCGCAATACGCAAAGTCGCCTTTCTCTCGAAATTATTGGGATGAAATGCGCGCCGCGACTTTGCGCGCCGCCGCTATCGGCGACAATCCTCGCCTCGGAGAATTTCGAGCGATGCTGAAGGGCGCGTCGCCAGGCCTGCGCTTCGAGACACATATGAGCGTCGCCCGTAACGCCATTCTCAATGGCCGTGTCGCTTTGGCGACGACTGAAACGCAATATGCCGGACCGCTCGTCGATTCCCCTGCCGGGCGCGCGCGCGTCGAGCTCTATCGCGCCGCGCTCGCCGGTCTTTCCGGCGACTTCGAGACGGCCGAGGCGGAGTTTCAAAAAATCGACTCGCGGATTTTGCCTTCGGCCGACATCGAGGTGCGCAATATCGTGATCGCCGCGATCGGCCGTCTTCAGGGCGCCTCGGACGGAGTGTCTTCCGCCGCGCCAGCGACGCCAGAGTCCGAGGAGGCGCGATCCGATTCGACGGTCGAGCGTTCCGCACGTCAGGCGTTGGGCGACGCCGACGCGCTGCTTCAGCGGGCGACGCGCCGATGACACTCGACGCACTTTTCTCCAATCTGGCGACTGGGCGTCTGCTCGGCCATCAGACCGACGCGGCTTCGCAGGGCCAACGCGACTCGGACGGCGCGGATGGACGCCAATTCGCTTCGCTTCTCTCCGATCTCGACGATCGGAGCGCTCCCACCGCTCGCGCCGCGTCCGCCGCTTCCTCGGCCGCGACGATCGCCGCCTCCGACGAACATCCCCACCAGCGGCCGGCCGCCGATGATGCGGCCGTCGCCGACGCGACGAGCAATCCGCCGTCCACGATGCAAGCTTTCGTCGCTGTCCCGGTCTTCGACTTGAATTGGCCGCCATCCACGAATCCGCGCCCGGCCCCATCCCGAATCGAATCCGTTGCCTCGACGGGCGATCCTGCGCCGAATGGCGGCCAGGGGAGCGCGATGCAAATCGAAGGCGGCGCGCAGGTCGCCGATGGATACGCTCCGTCGGCCGCCGCGATCTCGCCTTCGCCGTCCACATTTGCGAGCAATATGGGCGCCGTCGACGATGATCGCCGTGGCTCGACTGGGACGACGGCGGCTACGTCACGATCGTCGCTCGACGCTCCGCAGGCGACGACGCCAGATCTAGCTTCGTCGCGGCAATCCACTCACGACGTCAGCGGACAGACTCTCCCTTCGAGCGTCGGCCTATCCGTGGCTTCGACGTCGAATGCAACGACACGCTCGGCGCAGGCGCCGGGTGTGATTTCCTACGTCGCCTCGAGACGATCACCTGTCGCATCGGCGCAACCCTCGACCGAGCCGCCGAGGTCGAATAGGCCTTCGCCCGAGTCTGCGACTTCGACGTTTTCCGCGACGACGCTTTCGAGACGTGAGAACGATTCGGCATTCGCTCGGATCGCAGTCGCGCCCTCGACGAACATCGCAAGCTCGAGAGAGCGCGACTCTGCTTCGACTGGCGTCGAAGAAGTCGATGTCGCCACGACCGCGGATTTGGGCGGCGCTTCGGTCGCGCAGGTCGCGGCTCTGCCGTCTTCGAGCACGGCGGCGCGAGAGCCGCTCGCAGCGACGGCATTCATCGGCGATGCTGCGATTTGGCGCGCGCCTGATATCGACGAAGCCGAGTCGTCGCCGATCGAGACCGTCGATCGGAGCGCCGACGTCGCGCGGCAATCGGCATGGGTCACGGCGATCCCGGCGTCCGCCGATCCGTCGGCGCAAGGTTCGACGTCATCACGCGCGAGCGACGTCCATGTCGAGGTCGGAACCTCCAGAGCGTCTGCCGCCGCCTTCAGCGATCCTGTCGCTCACTCTGAAGTCGTAGTTGTTCCGAGCGGCCGTTCGAACGCCGATGCGCGTGGTGGAATGCCGTCCGGTGGCGGGCAGAGCGCGGCGTTCACGGTCGATCGCGGAGTTGCGTCGAGCGTCGACGGCGCCGATCGGACATCCGCAGTGTCATACGACGATCGACGAACGACCGAGACGAATTCGCCGACGCCGGCGAAAGCGCTCGAAAGGTCGCCATCGGATCGGATATCGTCCAGCGAGGCGACTTTCGCGGCGACAACACGAGACCGCGCGGTCTCCTCGTTCGAACTGCAAAGCGTGTCACCAGCGACGGTTTCCGCTTCGGCTCCTCGACAGGAGTTCGATGCAGCGCCTTCGACGCTGCGTGCAGCGCAATTGGATGACGGAGGACTGGTCTCCGCAGTCGACCGGCGGAGCATATCGGCTGCGGCTCGAGCGCAGACTGTCGAGCCTTCCATACCGTCATTCGATGGCGTAGTCTGGTCAGCCAATCCGGCTAGCGAAGCATCCGCGCCAACGACCTCCGCCGTCCCGCCTCGGACACTGGCGGCGACGAGCGCAGCGATCCCGGCCGATGTCGCGTCCTCGGCGAATAATATGAACGCTTCTCGCGAACGAAACACAATTGCTTCATTCGATCTGCAGAATGCGTCGACAACGATGGTCGCGGCTCCGACGCAGAGCCAGGATTTTCGGGCGTCCGCCCCAGAGGCTGACGCCGCGGCTATGGCGCAGCGCGTCGCTGCGTCGCAAGTTGCGCCATCTTCGGTTCAGACGCAGGAACGTGCGAGCCCGGCGGGTTCGCCCGAGCCTTGGTCGTCGACGCGGCGCGCCGATATGGTTCATGAGGAAAGCGCATTCACTCCATTCGATTTGCGGAGCCTCTCGTCTTCGTCGGTTCCTGATTGGGCGCAGATGCGGGATTCAGGAAATCCGACGCCTTCGCTCGACGTTCCAGAGACCATAGGGCGCGCGAACTTCGACCAAGGGGCAAGCGCGTTCTTGCCGTTCGATCTGCGGAGCGGTGGAAGCGCTGCGACCGCGCCTGCATCGGCGCCGACGCAGACCGCTGTGAGCCCTGCGATCTCGCGTGATGAACGTATTTCGATTCTGCGCGCCGAAGCGGCTGCGGGCGGAGACGGATTCTCGCCCTATGACCTGCGGAGCGACGCATCGGCGCAGACTCGCGTCGCTGCGAGCTCTGGGATTTCGACTGATGATCGCTCATCGACGCTGCGCGCTGGCGCGGCGGCGGCTTCCACGCCCGATGCAGCCGCTGCTCGTGAGGAGCGCCAGAGCTCGACCTTCGAGCCGCGGAGCGTATCGGCCAACGCGGGATCGGCTCCCGCTCAGAGGCAGGACTTTGTCGCGCCGGCAGCGCAATACGACGTCGGCTCTTCGACGCCCTATGCCGCAACAGCTCGCGCCGGATCGGCGCCGGCGCCTTTCGATCTGCGTGGCGCATCGAGCGGCGCCATTCGCGCGTCGACGGGGGATTATGCGCGATCGGCTGCAGACGAAGCGCGGCCGGGTCTTTCATTCGCAGATGCGGTCGCGGGTGCGGCGATCGCTGCGCCAGAGGATGCGGTCTCCGCGGAGCCGCAATGGGAAGCATCGGCGCGTCCGGCTGCTGTCGCGGAACGCGCCAGGATCGACGATCCGGCGTCGACGGATTCCGGCGTCGCTACTCGACGCTCGGCGCCGATCGAGACGCCGCCGGTATCGGAGGCGTTTACGATACCGACGCGAGGCGGAGCGTCTGCGAGCGCGGTGTCCGATCCGATCGCGCCGATCAACCGATCCTCTTTCGTCGAGACCGTCGTCCGCTCTGCGGACGAACGGCGTCCACCACTCACGGAGTCTTCGATCGCCGTCGCCATGTCCGATCCGCAGCCATCGAATGGATGGGGGCCGTCGGCGCCAGGCGGCGATAACGGGCGACGCATCTCCTCCGCATCACGCGCCGAGCCTCCTAGCGCTCCGAGTGTCGTGGAGTCGAGCACGGCGCAGGAGTTCGCGCGACAGCAATCGGCCCTCCGGGTTTCGGAGTCAGCCGTGGCGGCCTCGAACGTCGCCCTCGACAACACGCCGCGGGCGACTGAGCGCTCCATCGACGCCTCGGTTGCGGCGACGGTTGTCGCCGCGCCGACTCGAGATCGCGCAGCTGCGGGGTCTTTCGATTCGTTTCCCGCTATCGCCGAACCGCCAGCGGTCGCTCGCGGCGTCGACGTCGCTTCTTTGTCGAATGGCGTTCGCGGATCGGACAGCCACCCTGTCGCGCAGACGGGTGGACGACAAGCGTCCTCTATCGACGCGACGCCCGCGATTTTCGAGACGCGGGACAATGTCCGCGCTCCTGCGGACGCGCCGCTCGACGCTATGAATATCTCCGCGGCGGCGAGCGACGCTTCGGCGAACGAGGCGTCGAGAACGGAAGCCGCGCCGGAGCCGATCGGAACGCTCGCCATTCTCGCTCCTCCGACGCAATTGCCGTCGGCTTTCGCGGAACTACTCGCGCCGCAGGCGCGAAGCCTCATCGCCACCGCTTCCATGACGCGCGCTGCGCCGTCCGCGGCCGCCATCACGGCTCCCGGCGTCGAAGCGCAACGTCAGAGCGTCGCGCCAAAAATTCTGACGATCGAGCTCGAGCCGGCGACGCTCGGCGCGGTCGTCGTCAAAATGAAGCTGGCGCATTCGGGCATCGATATGCACATCAGCGTCGCATCGACGGAGGCGCTCCGGCGCCTCGACTCGACGCGGGATCAGCTCGTCGAGGCGATGCAATCGTCCGGCTGTTCCGTCGATTCCTGCACGATCCAGATCGCACAGAACGCTGCGGACGGCGGCAATGCGCAAGCGACGCCCGATAGCGGAGCTGGCTTTGCGCAATCGGGCGGAGCGGGAGCCGGTCGCGACGAGCAAAGCGTCGGTCGACAGGGAGCGGGCTATGGCGGACAGGGGGGAGATCGCAGGCAAGGCGCCGGCGGCGAGACCAACGAGCCTGGGTCGAATGGCGAGACTCGGCGGGTCGCTGATCGTCGTGGCGGCGACGTCTATCTGTGAGGCGCGAGCCGAGGGCGGGCGGACCTCCAATATTTGCGAAAGGGAGATGATCCGCGCTGCGAATGAGAATGCGGTCCCTCTCGCGGTGCTCTATGCCGTGGCGCTCACCGAGACGGGGCAGAAGGGCGCGCTCAACGCCTTCGCGATGAATGTGCAAGGACGCGCGGTCTTCAGCTCGGATTTTCGCGAGGCGATGATGCGCTTTCTCGCGGCGAGGCGATCCGGCGCCGTGCTCATCGACATCGGCTGCATGCAGGTCAATCATCATTATCACGGCGCGAGATTCGCGAGCGTGGAGGCGATGTTCGATCCACGCGCCAATGTCGATTACGCGGCGCGTTTCCTCAAGGATCTGCATAAGCGGGAGGGAACCTGGACGGCCGCCGTCGCGCGCTATCACGCCGGGCCCAACAATGCGCTGGCGCAAAAAACCTATGTGTGCTCGGTCATCGCGAATATGATCGCCAGCGGCTTCGGCGCCTGGACCGACGCCTCGCGGGAATTCTGCCGTCCGCGCCGGGAGGCCGCGTCGCGCTGAGCGCGGCGGGCGGTCAGCGTCGTTCGACCTCGCCCGCGGCGCGATGCAGATAGGATGCGAAAGCGTCGAAGATCTTGCGCATCTGCGGAGGCTTGTAGGGAAAGACGTCGACCGGATCCATGTCATGGACCAGCAGCGTATGATCGACCTTGAAGACGATCAGCTCGCCGCTCTCTGTCTCCGCGCAATCGACGCCGAAATAAGTCAGGCCCACGCATTCGACGAGCGTCTCGAATGTATCGGAGTGGCGCGTCACGAATTCGGTGTCGAAGGTCGCAAAGAAGCGTTCCTCCTCCAGTCGCCGCCGCATGTCGACCTCCATTCGGGCTTCGACATAGGAGCCGCTCCAGCCTTCCGACACGGCGAGGTGACAGGCGTAGGGGCGGCGATCGATGAAGAGCAGGCGGATTTTTCGATAGAGGCCATCTTGCCCTCTGCAATCGACGAAGGGCGATACGAGATAGGAGCGATCCAATCGCTTTTCGAGGTAGAGGCCGAGGCCTACGGGCGTGTCGATCTTCTCTGCGCCGCGCTCATTGCGTTGTTCGACGGGGCGGACGACGAGCGGAAAGCGCCAGTCCAGGGCCTCCGATCTCGCGGCGAGGCCCAGCTCGCCGCGCAACACGCGCCGCAGATGGGGCGTGCGCAGGCCCGCCTCCGTCAGATTGGCGGCGAGCTCGATCGGCTCTAGCATGGAGACGCGGCCCGGAAGATTGACGACCGGCGTCGGCCAATAGGCGAGCATATCTTCGAGCTCGGCGAGCAAGCGTCGGTTCGAACTCGTCGCAGCGATCGCGACAAAGGCGAGATCATGGTCCGGCAGCTCGGTCGGCAGGTCGCGGCCCGGCAGCACATAGACCATCGTCAAGGCGATGTCGGAGCCTTCGAGAAGAAATTCGAGCGGCGTGTTGGCGCCGATGTCCGCGGCGGCGACGAAGGCGAGCACGCGTAGCCGTGGATTGGCGCCGCAGCAGGTGCTGCGAAACACGCGCTGCTTGCTCAGCGCCATCGCCTGGCGCTTCAACCCGGTCGCGAGATTTCCTTCGAGCTGGTCGATGACTGCGAGATCCATCAGCGCGCCCGCATGATTCGGGTCGCGCTCGCACATGCCGAGCAGGCGGCCGGCGACGCGGCTCAGATCGACGCCTGCGAAGGCGAGCCTCGTCAGTTTCGCCAGGCCGATCGGTAACGTGTTCATGGGATCCGACGATCGGTCGATACGCATCAATTCACCGTCTGCCCGCTCCGATTGCCGAACGGAACTCGACCATTTCGTTCGTTGTCTCGCTCTCCGGCGACGAACCTCGGCCGTCGACGCGCGCCTCGCGTCGGTTGAGATAGCTAACGACTCAACGTTTCCCGAAGCTTGTCTAAATTTCGCGCCGCGATTCAACTTTGTGCGAATTTGAGCTATTCATTTCTCGTTCATCGATTCGAGGAACGTTCGCATGGTTGACGCTCCGACATCTCGCCCCGATGCGACGCGCCGCACGCCGCCGATCAAGACGCCGAGGATGGCGCCGCCGCCGCTCGTCGCGGATCGCCGCACGCCGCCCTCGCGCCCTGCGCGCGCGATCGGCGAGACGGCGCTGCGCACGGCCGGCGTCGGTCTCGCCGTGGTCTCCACGGCGTTTGCCGCCTATATGATCTCTGATGCGGAGCGCCGTCCGCAATTCGCCGGGCTCGAGCATCTCGCGATCTATAGCCGCCCGACGGTCATCGCGGCCAAGCGCATTCAAACCCAGATCGCCGATCAGCGCGGCAAGGTCGACTTCACTCCCGTCGGCTCGATCGGCGAGCCGCAATCGGAGGCGAGCGTTCCAGGCTTTTCATTGCTCAGCGTGCGATCCGGAGTCGCTCTGCTGCAGACGCCGAATGCGATCGTCAAAGTCTCGCCGGGCGATCTCGTCGATGGGCTCGGCCGCGTCATGGCGCTCGAGCGTCGCGGCGAGAAATGGGCGCTCGTCACTGCAGGCGGCGTCGTCATCGGCAATTGATCGGGGCGGGGCGCTGATCGGGGCGGCTCACCGCCGACCTTTGGCGTATGGTTTCGCGCGTGCGACCGCCTGGTCGATCTGGGCGTTGAATTCCGCCAGCAATCGTTCGGCCTGTCTGGCGCGGAGCTTTTCTTGTCGATCTGGGTGGCAGGCCCAGGCGAGCCGCCGCCGCAGCGCGCCGAGTTTCGTGAGCGAGCCTTCGGCGCGCAAAAGCTCGGCGAGGACGTCCTCCCGGTCCGGCAGCCGCGGCGCTTTCGGCTCCGGCTCCGCCGGCCGCCGCTCTTGCGCGTTTGCGTGATCGACGCCATAGGCGCGGCAGACACGAGCCGCGCGATCTTCGTCGGACGGCGGCGCCGGAGGCGACGCGTCGCGCAAAATCGCCCCGAGAGGCGGGGGACGCAAAGGCCCGGCGTTGCGCTCCGTTGGCCGGGACGCTTTTTCCAGGCAGTCGAGAATGGTCGCAAAATCTGTCATAGTTCCGCGCCGAGGGCAGAGGCGGGATCATGACCGCGAAGGAGTGAAAGATTGGTTGACCGGAGTCCGGCGGCGATTTCGGCGCCGGGAGCCGCCTCCCGTTCAGCCGTGCGCCGCGGCGCCTTGCAGCTTGTCGGCGACCTCGCGGAACGGATCGACGCTCGGCGGCGATTGCGGCGACTGGCTCAGCGCCTCATAGAGCTTGGGAACGAGCTGGACCGCCTGATCCAGCTCGATGTCGGTTCCCCGCTGATAGCCGCCGAGCATGCGCAGGTCGCGCGTGTCCTCGTATCGCGACACGAGCGCGCGCAGCTTTTGAATGAGATGCCTCTGCTCGGGCTTCCAGGCGTGATGGGCGAGGCGGGAGATCGACGCTTTGAGATCGATCGCAGGATAGCGGCCCTGCTCGGCGATGGCGCGGTCGAGCACGATATGGCCGTCGAGCGTGCCGCGCACGCAATCGGCGATCGGATCATTGTGATTGTCGCCGTCGACGAGGACCGAATAGACGCCGGTGATCGATCCGCGCCCTTCCTCACCCGGGCCGGCGCGCTCGAGCAGCCGCGGAATATCGGCGAATATGCTCGGCGTGTAGCCATGCGCGACCGGCGGCTCGCCTGCGGCCAGCGCCACTTCACGCGAGGCATGTGCGAAACGCGTGACGGAATCGACGATGAGCAGCACATTGCGCCCGATGTCTCGAAAAAACTCCGCGATCGTGGTCGCGGTGAGCGGCGCGAGGCGACGCATCATCGGGCTCTCGTCGCCGGTCGCGACGACGACGATCGACTCGCTCGCCTGCCCGGCGAGCACGTCGTCGAGAAACTCCCGCACTTCGCGACCACGTTCGCCGACGAGGCAGATGACCACAGTGTCGAACCCTGGCGCGCGCGCTAGCATGGCCAGCAGAGTCGATTTGCCGACGCCCGAGCCCGCGAAAATGCCGATGCGTTGCCCGGCGCAGATCGGCGTGAAGCAGTCGACGGCCTTGACGCCGGTGCGCACCGCGACGCTGACACGGGCGCGGCGCATCGCCTTGGGCGCGGCAGCGTCGACGTCGAAGGCCGTTTCGCCTTCCGACAGCGAGCCGCGCTCGTCGATCGGACGCCCAAAGGCGTCGAGCACGCGTCCAGCCCAGTCGACATCGGGCGATACCGCGATCGGGCCGGCGCGATAGGCCGGCGAGTTGAGGCCGATGCGCACACGATTGTCGAAGGATTTGACGATCGCGCCATCCTTGCCGACGCGCACGACCTGCCCCAGCGCGCCGTCATGCGGCGAACCGATACGCACGCATTCTCCGAGCTCGACAAAATCCGAAAGACCGTTCACGCGACAATGTGACGGCGTCACTTCGCTCACGAGGCCGAAAACGCGAATATGCTCGGCGCGGCGCTGATGGCGCTCGACCGCCTCGCGGAGACGTTGCAGCGATGTCATGCGCCGCCGAGCGTGCGAATGGCCTCGCGCTGCGAACTGTCGAGCATGTCGTTCATCGAGCTCACGCTGTCGAAAGCGCGCGATGTGGCGATCAGCTTGGCCATTTCGTGAATCGGATTGACGTTGGAGCTTTCGATGAAGCCCTGCTGCACGCCGTTGCGCACGAAGTCGAGCACCGCCGTCGCTGGCTTGGACGGAATGATGCTGGCGTTGGGGCCGCGGGTCAGCTCGGCGGTCTCGTCGATGGCGAAGAGGCCGACGGCGCCGATCTGCCGACCGCTCTGGGTGATCATTCCATCGCGCGAGATCATCGGCGGACCACCGTTGGGATCGAGCACGACAGCCGAATTGCCGGCGTCGAGAATAGGATATCCCGCGACGGATTGAAGATCGCCGGTGTCGGTCATGCGCATGCGTCCGTCGCGCGTATAGGCGGTCCCCTCTGGCGTGCGAATCGCGAAGAAACCATTGCCGACTATGCCGATGTCGTAGGGATCGCCGGTCTTGGTGAGCTCGCCGACGGCGCGCGAGATGAAATCCTTTCCGGCCGACACATAGGCGACCTTGCTCGTGTCGGTTGCGGAGACGACCTGTTGAAAGCTCACGCCGTCGGCGCGATAGCCGGGCGTCGCCGCATTGGCGATGTTGTTGGCGAGAGTCTCCATCCGCTTGTCGACGGACACTTGCGCCGAGAGCGAGACGTAAAAGGCCGATTGCATGTTCGAATGTCCGTGCGCCGACGCGACGGCTCCACCCCGCCGCGATGAGCCAAAGTGCCCTGTCTTGCTTGCGTGAAGCTGAAAGAAAATGTCAGCTTCGCGCAAGCGACGCTCTCTAATCCCTCTAATGAAATTCCATCGGGAGAGACGGGCGTCATGGGATTCTTCGTCGGGCTTATCATCACGATGGGATGCATGTTCGGAGGCTTCGCCGCGCTCGGCGGGCATTTGATCGTGCTCTGGCAACCATGGGAGTTCGTGATCATCATGGGCTCCTCGCTCGGCACTTTCGTCGTCGCCAATCCGACGAAAGTGATCATGGACACAGGCAAGGCGCTCGGCCAGGCGATTCTCGACAAGGGCCCCAAGCATCGCGACTTCCTCGATATACTCGGTCTGCTGCACGCATTGATGCGCGAATTGCGCAGCAAGCCGCGCAACGAGGTCGAGGCGCATGTCGACAATCCTGCGGAATCGAAGATTTTCACGGCTTTTCCGAAGGTGCTCGCCAACAAGGAGATGACCACCTTCATCTGCGACTATTGTCGGCTCTTCATCATCGGCAATGTCCGCACCTTCGAGATCGAGGCGCTGATGGACGAAGAGATCGCAGCCATCCGCTACGACCGCCTGAAGCCCTATCACGCGCTCACCTCGGTCGGCGACGGCCTGCCGGCGCTCGGCATCGTCGCGGCGGTGCTCGGCGTCATCAAGGCGATGGGCGCGCTGGATCAATCGCCGGAGCTGCTCGGCGGCCTCATCGGCGCCGCCATGGTCGGCACTTTCGCCGGCATCTTCGTCTCCTACGGCATCGTCACGCCGCTCGCCTTCAAGGTCAAGGTCGCGCGCAGCAAGGAATGTCATCTCTACGTCATCGTCAAGCAGACGCTGCTCGCCTTCATGAACGGCGCGATGCCGCAGGTGGCAGTCGAGCATGGGCGCAAGTCCATTCCCTCTTATGAGCGTCCCTCGATCGACGAGGTCGAGAACGAGACGCTTTCCGGCGGCGCGGCCGAGGCGGCGTGATAGGGATGAGCATGGACGGCGTCGCCGATTTCGCCTCGCAGGGAGTGAGGGAGCGCTTGCTCTCGGGCGGCGGGCCGTCGCTCGAGCGCATGCCGTTGTTGCGCGCAGTGTTCGACGCTATGGCGGCGGATGTGCAGGATTCGATGCGGGGTCTCGCCGAAGGAGCGATGCAGTTCGTCGTCGAGGCGACGACTGTCGCGCGCGCGAGCGACATTGCAGTCGAAGCCGATCGCGTCGCGCTCGCCGCGACCTATGTGGTCGAAACCGATCCCGACGCCAAGACCATTATCGGCGCGGATCGCCGTTTCGTGTTCACTCTGCTCGAGGGTTTGTTCGGTTCGGACGGCTCCGAGGCGCCCTATGACGCAGAGCGAGAGCTCACTGCGATCGAGACGCGCGTCGGCATGCTCGCCTTCGCGCGAGTGACAAAATCGCTGCAGGTGGCCTTAGCCTCGCTCGCCGGCGTGAGCTTCACGCTCGAGCCGGCGGAGAATCGCGTCGAGCCGGCGGGCGGCCCGCGCAAGAACGGATTCAGCGTCGTCTGCCGCTGCCGCCTGCGCGCCTTCGGAACGCAAGGCGAGTTGTTCGTCGCCATTCCGCAGGCGACGCTCGATCCGCTGCGCGATGTGCTGTCGCAGGAAGCGTCTGGGGCCGCGCCCGCGGCGGATCCGTATTGGGCGAAGCGGATGAAGGAGCGGGTCACGCAGACCGAGGTGACGCTGAGCGCAGTGATGGAGAAGGTCGATCTGACGCTTGCCGACGTCGCGCGTTTCGAGGTCGGTCAGGTCATCGAGCTGCCGGTGTCGCCGACGGGCCTCGTCGCGCTGATGTGCGAGGGGCAGTCGCTATTTTGGTGCGAGATCGGCCAGAAGGACGGCTCCTACACGATTCGCATCGACGATTTCGTCGACCAGCAACAGGAATTCATCGACGACGTCTTGCGCGGCTGAGCGACGGCGGGGACGTCGGGGAGAGGTCGACATTGGAGAGATCGACATGGGAGAGTTCGACTTGGAGAGCTCGAAGAGCGAAGAACTCGAAAGGCTGATCGGCGGCTCCCGCGCGATCGGTGAGGATTTGAGGATGGAGCCGCGCGGCGGAGAGCCGGAGATCGATCCACGCAAATTCGAATCGATTTTGCGTATTCCCGTCGTCATGCAGGTGGTGATCGGCTCGGTGACCATGCCGGTTTCAAATCTGCTAAAGCTCGGGCGCGGCGCGATCGTGCCGCTCGACCAGAAGATCGGCGAGCCGGTCGACGTCGTCGTCAATGGCCGGCTCATCGCGCGCGGCGAGGTGGTCGTCGTCGAGGACGACAATACGCGCTTCGGTGTCTCGCTCACGGAGATCATCGAGCCCGGGAGCGGCGCGCGGCGCATGTGACGGAGGCGGGAGCCCGCGATGACGAATCTGATTGCCGCCGACGCCGGCCGAGCGCTCAATGGCCCCGAGAAAGTGGCGGCGTTGCTGCTGTCGGTCGACAAGGATGTGGCGCAACGCGTCCTCAAGCACTTCGACCGCAGCGAACTGCGTCAGATCACCAAATTCGCCGCCGGCCTAGGCTCGGTTCCGGCGAGCACGATCGAGCCGCTCATCGAAGATTTCATGAATCGGCTGCAGAGTGGCGGCTCCGATCTTCGCGGCACGGCGGGCGAGGCCGAGAAGCTTCTGAGCGGGGTGATTCCGCCCGATCAGATCGCCGAGATCATGTCGGATGTGCTCGGCAGCTCGAATAGCGCTGTCTGGGATCGCGTCGGGCTAGCGCCGGAGGCGGTCTTCATCGAATATGTCTCGAAGGAGCATCCGCAGACGACAGCCTTGACGCTGTCGCGGATCGATCCGGCGCGCGCCGCCAAGGCGCTGTCGGCGCTGCCAGGCGAATTCCGCGACGACGTCATGCGCCGCATGCTATCGTCGAAGGCGGTCACCGATGAAGCGCTGCGGCTGCTCGAGACGACATTGCAGGAGAATCTTCTGCAGAACTCCGAGCTCACCGCCACTGCGGCGAAGAACGCCAAGCTCGCGGCGATCATCAACAAGATGGAGCGCGAGCATGCGGAGGGTGTTCTACGCAGCCTCTCCGAACGCCGTCCGCGCGACGCCGAAGCGCTGAAGGGCATGCTCTTCAATTTCGAGGACATCACCAAGCTCAATGTCCGCGCGCGCATGATCCTGTTCGACGCGATTCCCGCCGACCGCGTCATCATGGCCCTGCGCGGCGCCGAGGTCGATGTTCGCGATTTCGTCCTGGCGGCGCTGTCCGCGCGAACCCGGCGCATGGTGGAGGCGGAGCTCGCGAGCGGGGGGACGCCGCCGCGTCGCGACATAATGGAGGCGCGTCGCATTATCGCGGACACGGTTCTGAGGCTCGCGGAACAGGGCAAGATCGATCTGTCGAGCTCGTCCGCGGAGGCGAGCGAATGATCGCCTCTGAGCCATGAGCGATACGGAAGATCAGGAATCACGAACAGAAGAGGCGACAGAGAAGAAGATTCTCGACGCCTTGGAGCAAGGCAAGACGCCGGTCTCCCGTGATCTGTCGATCGCAACGCTCTTCCTCACATTTCTCCTCTGCGCCGCTTTTGTCGTCCAGACGGTCGGCCCGCGCCTCGTCGGCGCGCTGGCATTGATGCTCGCCAATGTCGGCCAGTTCGCGCTCGCCAATGCCGCGGACGCCTATATGCAGTCGCAGACTGTGGTGCTCGAGACCAGCCGATTTCTCACGCCGATCCTCGCGATGTTCATTGTCGCAGCGATCGTCGCGGCATTCATCCAAGGCGCGCCGCGTCTCGTCTTCCAGCGCATCGAGCCGGATTTCTCGCGCATCTCTTTGCAAGAGGGGTTGAAGCGCATTTTCGGCGTCGCTGGCGTCATCGAGCTCGTGAAGTCGGTGGTCAAGATCGTCATCATCGCGGGCGCGGTCATCTTTTCGCTGAATGTCGACCGCGGGCTCATCACCGATTCGATGCGCGTCGAGCCGGGCCAGGTTCCAGGACTGCTGCTGAAGCTCGTCATTCGCTTGACGAGCATCGTTTGCATTCCGGTGGTGCTGCTGGCCATGGCGGATTTCGCCTGGAGCCGAACGAAGTGGCGCCGCGACATGCGCATGAGCCGGCAGGAGATCAAAGAGGAGTTCAAGCAGTCGGAAGGCGACCCCATGATGAAAGCGCGTCTGCGCTCCATCGCTCTCGATCGATCGCGCAAACGCATGATGGCGGCGGTTCCGCGCGCGACTTTCGTCATCGCCAATCCCACCCATTACGCCATTGCGCTGCGCTATGTGCGCGAGGAGGGCGGCGCGCCGCTCGTCGTCGCCAAGGGAACCGATCTGATCGCGCTCAAGATCAGGGAGATCGCCGAGGAGAATGGCGTTCCCGTGCTGGAGCGCCAGGCGCTCGCGCGCGCGATGTATGACCACGTCGAGGTCGACAAGATGATCCCGCAGGAATTCTATCGCCCGGTCGCCGAGCTCATTCATTTCTTGCACAATGGCGGCCGCGCTGCCCGCTGAATGCGCGTATAATTCCAGCCTGACGCAAGACCAGGCGCATAGTTTTCCGATACGAACATCGCGCGAGGCATCATGGTCGAGCCTGTCTATCTCTTCGATCTCGTCGAAAAGCAGCGGAGCTGGCTTTCCGCGCGTCAATCGGCCGTCTCCCAGAACGTCGCCAACGCCAATACGCCCGGCTATAAGGCGGGCGATGTCGCGCCTTTCTCCAAGGTCTTGGATCGCAGCGCATTGGAGCTCGCAGGCACCAATGGCCTGCATATTCAGACCGCGGCCTTCGACCCGCGCGCGTCCTCGCCCAAGGAAGGGACGAATTGGGAGACGAGCTTGTCTGGCAATTCGGTCAGCCTCGAGCAGGAGATGATGAAGGCCGGACAGATTCGCGGCGCCTTCTCGCTCAGCACCAGCATCATGAAGTCGTTCCACGGAATGTGGATGGCGACGTTGAAAGGGTAACACGAAAGATGGACGCTCTCGAAGCCTCCATGAAGATCTCCGGCGCGGGCCTCGAGGCGCAATCGTCGCGCCTGCGGGTCGTCGCCGAGAACATGGCCAACGCCCGTTCTACGGGCCAGACGGCGGGCGCGAATCCCTATGTGCGCAAGACCGTCACCTTCGCCAATGAGCTCGATCGCGCCACCGGAGCAGAGCTCGTTCATGTCGGAGCGGTCGGCGTCGATCGTTCGGCCTTTCGCGTCGAGCACGATCCCGGCAATCCGGCCGCCGACAAGAATGGCAATGTGAAATTTCCGAATGTGAACATTCTCACCGAAGTCGCCGATATGCGCGAAGCCAATCGCGCCTATGAGGCCAATCTCCAGGTCATGAAGCAGACGCGCGAGCTGCTCTCCATGACGATCGATCTGCTGAAGGGAAGCCAATGATCGGACTCGTCCCAGGAATCGTCGCCTCGGTCGCCTCCGGCGCCGGCGTCTCGGCGCTGAGCGGCGCGACGAAGAGCACAACCGCTTCGTCTGTCGACGGAGCGTCTTTTTCGCAAGTGCTCGATCAACTCACGACCGGCGTCATCGACAAGGTGAAATCGAGCGAGGCGGCGTCCATCGCCGGCGTGCAGGGCAAGGCCTCGGTGCAGCAGGTGGTGGATGAGATCATGTCCGCCGAGCGCGCGCTGCAGACGGCCCTCGCCGTGCGCGACAAGGCGGTCGGCGCCTATCAGGAAATCAGCCGTATGACGATATGAAAAAGGATATGTGAAGCCATGCGAGCGCTCGCCATAGCGGCCACGGGCATGAACGCCCAGCAGCAGAATATCGAAGTTCTCTCCAACAATATCGCCAACATCAACACGACGGCGTTCAAACGCTCGCGCGCGGAATTCACCGATCTCCTCTATCAAGCTGACCGTCTGCAAGGCGTCTCCAACCGCGGCCGCGACGCGACGATTCCGGAGGGATCGCAGACCGGCCTCGGCGTGCGCCTCGCGGCGATCCGCAGCCTGCAGACGCAGGGCTCGCTCAGCCAGACCGGCAATCAGCTCGATCTCGCGCTGCAGGGCCGCGGCTGGTTCCAGATCGTCGGCCCGGACAGCGAGACCGTGTACACGCGCGCCGGCTCTTTCAGCACCAACGCCAATGGTCAATTGGTGACCGGCGACGGCTATCTGGTGACGCCGACGATCGTCATACCGAATAACGCCACGGCGATCAGCGTCAATCAATCGGGCATCGTCTCCGCGACGATCGGCGGCCAGACGACGCCGCAGCAGCTCGGCCAATTGACGATCGCCAATTTCGCCAATGAATCGGGCCTCGAGGCGCTCGGCGGCAATCTCTTCCGCCAGACGGTCGCCTCTGGCGCGCCGGTCGTCGGCGTGCCGGGCGATCCGGGTTTCGGCACGCTCAGCCAATATTATCTCGAGAGCTCGAACGTCGATCCGGTCAAGGAGCTCGTCAATCTCATCTCCGCGCAGCGCGCCTTCGAGCTCAGCTCCAAGGTGATCCAGGCGGTGGACGAGATGGAAGGCACCGTCTCGAAGGGGATCAGATGATGCGCGTTCCGCGGCTCGTCGCTTTCGTGCTGGCCGCGGTCGTCTGCGGCCTCTCGCCGCTTTGCGCGGAGGAGCGCATGCTCCCCGTGCCGCTCGCCGTCATCTATCCTGGCGACGTCATTCGCGACTCCATGCTCGGCGAACGCGCTTTCGGCCTCGGCGGCGGCGCGGACGGCTCGGTGGCCGAGACGAGAGGCGCGCTCGTCGGCAAGATCGCGCGGCGCACATTGCTGCCGGAACGGCCGATTCCCGTCATCGCGGTCGATGCGCCGAAGGTGGTCTCCGTCAATGCCTCGGTGAAGATCGTTTTCGACGAGGGCGGCATGGTCATAGTCGCCTATGGCTCGGCGCTTCAGGCCGGGTCGGTCGGCGACCTCATCCGCGTGCGCAATCAGGACAGCGGGCTCGTCGTCAACGGCCGCGTGCAGGCCGACGGCTCCATTCGCGTGAGCGAGGGCTGATGCGCAGAATCGTCGCGGTCGCTCTGCTCGTGCTGATGAGCGCTCCGGCGCTCGCCTCGGTGCGCATAAAGGACATTACATTTCCGCGCGGCGTGCGGGAATATCAGCTGCTCGGCTATGGGCTCGTCGTCGGTCTGCAAGGCACCGGCGACACTTTGCGCAATGCGCCATTCACCGAGCAGTCTGTGTCTTCCATGCTGGACCGGCTCGGAGTCAATGTGCGCAATAGCGCGCTGCGCACGCGCAATCTCGCCGCGGTGATGGTGACGGCGGCGCTGCCGCCCTTCGTCGGCTGGGGTTCGACGATCGACGTGACCGTTTCGGCGATGGGCGACGCCACGTCGCTGATGGGCGGAACGCTGCTCCTCACCTCGCTCACCGGCATAGACGGCAATGTCTATGCGATTTCGCAAGGGCCCATCGCGGTCTCGGGCTTCGCCGTCGGCGGCCAGAACGAAACGCTCACCCATGGCGTCGCGACGGTCGGGCGCGTGCCCAATGGCGCGACCGTCGAGCGTGAGGCGCCGCGACCGTCCGGCGAGAATGGCGCTTTGGTGCTCGAGCTGCGCAATCCGGATTTCGAGACAGCGGTGCGTATCGCCGACGCCATCAATCGTTACACACAGGAAAAGTATCGCCAGCGGCTCGCGCGGGAGCGCGACGCGCGCAGCATCGCGCTGACGGCGACGCGCGGCGGCGCGACGAGGCTGCTCGCCGAGATCGGCGAATTGCGCGTGGAGCCGAGCACGCCCGCGCGCGTCGTGATCGACGAGCGCACGGGCACTGTGGTGATCGGCCAGGATGTGAAGATATCGCCTGTCGCGCTGACGCATGGCGGCCTCACCGTTCGCATCAACGAGACGCCTGAGGTCTCGCAGCCGGCGCCCTTCTCCAATGGCAGGACGACGGTGACCAGCCAGACGCGCATCACCGCGACCGAGGAGGTCGGCGGCGTCGCGACGCTCGAGGGGCCGACGTTGCGCACGCTGGTGCGCGGGCTCAATCAGATCGGCCTCAAGCCGACCGGGATCATCTCGATTCTGCAGGCGATCAAGTCGGCGGGAGCCTTGCAGGCCGATCTCATCATCCAATGACGCTGCTTCAATGCGGACGGCTCGTTTTTAGAGCGCTCTCCAGCGCCATGATGACCGGGATGATCGCCGCCTTCTCGCGTTGCGCGGTCGCAAACAGCTCGATGTCGACTTCCTTTTCGATTCGCTGCAACGCTTCGAGCTGACGCTCGAGGCTGTCGAGCAACACCGCCGCGTCGACTCGCTCGAGCGTGAGCGAAAGCTCGATCTGATCGCCCATTTGTTCCTCCGATATGGCTCGGCCTTCTCGCCTAATTGGGAGAGGGAGCGCTCCGGCGGTAGGGGCGTCAATGCGCGTGCTCGTGGCCGGCGTGGTCGGACTTGCTCCCCGCCTCGGAGGCTCCTTGTCCGAGATGAGCGCCATGGCCGTGTCCATGATGGCTTCCCGCGCTTTGCGCATGGCCGTGGCTTTGCGTTTGGCCGCCATGGTGGCGCTCGTGGTCATGCCCATGCCCATGGTCGCCGTGATCGTGGTCATGGTCGTGACCGCCATGGTCATGGTCGTCGCCATGGTCGTGATCGCCGTGATCGTGATCCTCTTCTTCCTCGCCCGCCGATTGGATGAGCGGCTTGCCCAGCGTGTCTGGAAACAGGCGCTGGAGCGAAAAGTCGATCGAGGCCATCCAGCCTACGGCTCGTCCGCTCTGCCGGTTGATCGGGATGATCGCCTCGGCGCCGATCTGCATTTTGTCGCCCATCCAGATCAGGCCGGGGTTGATCGTTCCGACCGTCGAGGCGGAAGTGGGGGAGGTCGCGAACGTCCTCTGGTTCGGGTTGATTTCCACGCCGTAATAGGGCGGGATGCTGGTGCTGCGCACGCCCGAGAGCGGCGTGCGGAACTGCACCTCGACGATCGGATTGAGCTCATAGACGAAATCGGGGACGCCGAGATCGACCTTCAGCTTCTTCTTCAGATAGGAGAAGCTGTATTGCAGGCTCGCGCCATAGGCGAAGGTCGGCGAATGGCGGCACTCGTCTATGCTCGGCATGAGCATCGCCATGTCGAAGGTGAGCGGCGCCGGCATGGTCATGCAGGACATGTCCATCACCGAATTGAGCATTCCGGACATGTCGGCGCCCGCGGGACTCATGCCGCTCAGCGAATAGGCGAGGGTGCGCCGCCATGTCGGGATACGCAGGCCGAATTGTCCGGTGGCGGCGAGGGCGCGCGCCCATCCGAATTCCTCCGGCAGATCGCCGAAGCCCTTGCCGAGCCAAATGGTCGGAGCGAGCGTCGTGAAGCCCGGCGCGCCCGTCGAGCGATTGCCGACGCCGCCCCAGTCCACGAACAGCCCGGCCGAGAGGACGAACTCGCTCTTCTTGTCGGTGACGAGCTGATATTTGAACGTCGTCTGCAGGTTTTGCCAGCCGCTCATATTCATGCCCGGCATATACATGCCCATGGGCATGAGCATCGGCATCGTCATGCCCATCATCGGCATGTCCATGATCATGGCCATGTACGACTGATTTTCCGGCATCCACATGCGCGACCAGGTTCCGGCGAGGGTGACGCCGAAATCCTTGGTGATGCGCTTCGAGAACATCAGCGGGACGTCGAGCTCCCGGGTGTGATCGCCATTTCTCGTCCCCATCGCCATCGGCATGAAATCATCCATGACGCAGGGCGTGTCGATCGTGATCGTCATCGGGATCATGCGAGGCCCGATCATGCAATGGGCGGCCGCGCCTCGCGTCGCCAATAAGGCCGCGAGCCCGGCCGCGGCGGCTAGGCCGTGGCGAGCGGATGTCATTCGCAAATCCTGGTGGGGGGCAACGAAAACGCGATAAGCGCGACGCGACGCGTTGAATCGTCGGAGGCGAATTTATCGACGCTGGATTCGCTCGCTATTGGGGGATATGCGCAGCAAGGCGCGTAGATAGCCCAACAATGTCAATCATATGTACAAAATTCGAACGACTTGCGCGGGTAGTCGCCGCGTGGGCGTCGCCGCCGGATTGCGGATCGACGAAGTTTCTATGATAATCGGCGAGACGCTCGAGCGTGGGCGTTCCGACAAAACCGAGGGCCTCGGACGTAGGCCCGACCGGCGAATCTGATTGAGGAACCCCTCGAGGGAATTCGAGCGCTCTTTCCGCTCCCGCTCTCAGGCTCGCCCAAGCGAGTGAGAGAGAGCAAAATGGCAAAGAACTCCCTGATCGCCTTTCTGCAAGAGAAGCTCGACGGCGCGCGCCGCGAATTACGGTCGGCGGCGGTCGATTTCGAGATTTCGGACGAGCAGCTCCTCGCATTGCGGGCCAGCGCGCGGCAAATCTTCCTCGAGCTCAAGGAGCAGGATCGCCAAGCCGTGCAAAAAGGCCTCCTCGCCTCGTTGAAATTCTGGTGAGTCGCGGCGGGTGCGGCTGAAAATCGGACACATGGACTAGTAAGCCGCCCCAACTTGCATTTAAATGCGGGACACGATCATCGGCGACCGCGATAAATCGAAACGTTCAGTGACGATGGGCTGGCCGCCGGATCATGAGGAAACGGTCCATGAAGTTCAAAACCGCCGCTCTCACGCTCGCTTTCGGCGGCGCGCTTTTCGCCTCCACCCTGGCCCGCGCCGACGACCGGCTCGATCAGGCCCTCCGGCACGCGGAGGAGGCGATCACCCAGGTCAAGCTGAAGGACACTGGGCTGCTCGCCTATCATGCCGATCTCTCATTGGAAAAGGCGGAATCGCTGCAGAAGTTCAAGCCGGACGCGCATCTCGCCGCTGCGATCGTCCATTTGAAGGCCGCGATCGAAGAGGCCCGCCAGAACCATCTCGCGCAGGCCGCCGAGCATGCGACGGCCGCGGACGCCGAGCTCAAGCAGGTCGCGCCGTAATCTTCGCCAATTCGAGCGCGCCCCTCGACGGGGCGCGCTCCCAGTCAGGCTTTTCCGCCCCGATAGAGAACGAGCTCCGGGCGTCCCGCCGCTGCGGGGCGCACCACTCGTCGGCCGGTCGGCTCCGGCAGGCGATATCGCGCCTCGCTCGGCGCGATGACGCGAAAGGATTTCAGTCGCAACGGATTGGCCGGCGCGACGCCGAGCCAGCGCGGCCGGCGCGCGGGCGCGAGAGCGCCGAGAACGCGGGAATGCGTCTTGCCGAAATGACGCAGCGGCAGAAGAAGCAGTTCGAGCTCCAACATATCGCCTTCCTCGCCGGCTCGTCCCTCGACCCCGGCCACGACGGGCGCCACCCCGTCTATGACGGTCAGCATGACGGAGGCGAGCGTGCGGCGGTCGTCGGCGGACCACAGATCGAGAAAGGATTTCCCTTTCTGCTCGTCGAGCCAGAGCGCGTTCAGCCGCGTGCCGCACAGCCGTATCGGAAAGCGGCCCGCTTCGTCGATTTCGATGATGAAGGAATCGGGCAGCGCCTCGCGAATTTCCGCCGGGTCGATTTCGGACCGCTCGGGCGCCGACCGCGCCCCTTTCAAGCGGCTCCAATAGGCGTAGAGTTGCTGGTTGACCTTGTGTCTCATTTTGTTTCCAAAACGGCGTATCGTTGAGGACTTTGCGTCGAATCGGCGCGCCCTGCCGCCCGCCCCCGAGCGGCGAGAGCTGAAGAGCAGGCCGCATGCCAGCGGCAAGGAATCGGTAACCACGCGAAGGCGGGCGGCTTCGGCGAGCGGAGACTGGCGAGAGATGAACGAGCGGTCCGAGGCGCGTCCCGGCAGGGAGAAAATCCTCAATCTGCCCCGTGAGGTCACGGGGTTGCTCGTGGCGCTGGCGGCGATTCAATTCGCGCTCGGCGCCTTGCCGGGGGCGACTGTCGCCGAGGTTTTTTCGGCGCTGGCCTTCATTCCGGGACGGATATCCTTCGTTCTTGCGCCCGACGCCTTCATGAGCTCGATCGCCGGTCAGCTGGAGCCGGGAGTGGAGGCGAGCGACGTCGCGGCGGCGATCGGCGCCGAGCGCCTGCCCTGGTGGACCTTCGTGACCTATGCGTTGCTGCACGCCAATTGGACGCATCTCGCGGTGAATGGCGTGACGCTCGCGGCCTTCGGCTCGCCCTTGGCGCGTCGTTTCGGAGCAGTTCGGTTTTTGGCCTTCTTGGCGCTGACGGCGGCCGCCGGAGCGGCGGCTCATCTCGCCATCCATCCTTTCGATCTCGGCCCCGTCGTCGGCGCCTCGGCGGCGATCTCGGGAACCATGGCGGCGAGCGCGCGTTTCGCATTCGCCCAGGATGCGGAGTTTGCCGCGCCGCAGGCGTCGCGTCGAGCGTCGAGCCTCGCCGAGCTCTGGTCCAACCGGCGCGCGATCGCCTTCGTCGGGATCTGGTTCGCCGTCAATCTGATCTTCGGCCTGTTCCCCGGGGCGGCGGGGTCGACCGAGCAGATCGCCTGGGAGGCGCATGTCGGGGGCTTCGCGGCGGGCCTGCTGCTGTTCGGCGCATTCGACCGCCGGCGTGACGGAGGCCAAGAAGCAGCTCGATAACAAGAAGCAGCTCGATAAGAAGCAGATCGATCGATAGCGAGAGGGGAGGGATTTCGAAATGAACGTCGCCCGAATACTCGCCCGCAAGGGGGCGGAGGTCGTCACCATCGCCCCCGGGCGGACATTGCTCCAAGTGGCGGAGGAATTGACCCGCCGCGGCATAGGCGCGCTGGTCGTCGTCGACGCCGATGACGAGGTCGTCGGCCTCATCACCGAGCGGGACATCGTCGGCGCCATCGCCCGTTGCGGCGTCGAAGCGCTCTGCGACGAGGTCGCGCGCTTCATGACCGCCGATCCCATGTCGATCGCCGAAGACGATACGCTCGAAAAGACGATGGAGGCGATGACGATCGAGCGTCGCCGTCATCTGCCGGTGCTGCGCGGCGGGCGTCTGGCCGGCCTCGTCTCGATCGGCGATGTGGTCAAGTGCCGGATCGACGAGATCGATGCCGAGCGCCAGGAGCTGCGCGCCTATATCGCGGCCGCCTGAGGCTTCGAGCCGTCATACGGCCTCCTGTCGATCGCTTCGCGCGCGGCGCTCACGGCGTCGCGCCGATGAGCGGGATATGCGCGAAAATATTGGGCAGGGAGCGTTTCGTCGCTTCGTGGCCGAGCTCGATCAACTCCTCGGCGCGGTGGAAATCGAACATGCCGACCTCCTCATGGCGCGCGTGGATCGTGGCGTCGGGCGGGTCGCCGGCCATGCGCGAGCGCAGAATGCGATCCTGAATGATGTTGAAGGCGTCGATCATCGAGGCCGCGACATTGGGCGCGGCGCCGGGACGGCGCTGGAAATAGCGCGGCAGCAGATGCGCCGCGAGGCCGGGCTCGGAGGCGGCGCCGAAAGGCGCGCTCTCTCTCGCCGCGCCGCCGGCGGCGTGGGCGTGATGGTCGTGGATCACATGGGAGCGATACATCGTGTCGGCGGTGACATTGACCGCGATCACGAAATCGGCGCCCAGCGCCCTGCAGACCGTGATCGGGATCGGATTGACGAGCGCGCCGTCGAACAGCCAGCGGTCGCCGATACGCACGGGCTCGAAAATGCCGGGCAGCGCATAGGAGGCGCGCACCGCCGGCGCCAGCGCGCCGCGCTTCAGCCAGACCTCGTGTCCCGTGCCGACCTCGGTCGCGACGGCGGCGAAGCCGATCGGCAGATCCTCGATCAGGAAATCGGCGAGCTCCTTCTCGAGCGCGGCCCGCAGGCGCTCGCCGCCGATGAGGCTCATGCCGGAGAAGGACAGGTCCATGAAGGTAAAGACGCGCCGCTTGGTCAGCCCGCGCGCGAAGGTCTCGATCGCGTCAAGCTTGCCGGCGGCGTAGCAGGCGCCCACGACGGCGCCGATGGAGGTGCCCGCGACGACGTCCGGAACGATGCCATGCGCCGCGAGCTCGCGCAGCACGCCGATATGCGACCAGCCGCGCGCCGCGCCGGCGCCGAGCGCCAGGCCGATCTTCGGCCGCGCCGCCGGCTTCTCAGGCTCGTTCGTCGGCGTCGGCGGGTCGCCGACCGGCGGCGCGATCACGCCGCCGTCTCCTGACCATCTCTCGAACGGATTGCGAAAAAAGGCCGTCATCGAGGCGCTCCTCGTGTTCCTCCCCAAGGCGATTTTCTCTTATATTGGGAGGGAGGCTGCGCGCAGAAAGTAGCCGCCGGGTTAACGGCGCAGCGGATGCGCGGGCGAGCGGTTTCGCGAGGGGCCGGAAGGCGCGCCGCCATCCAACGGCGGTCAGTTTTCGAGGACGAGACGGCCGGAGCTCGGGTCCAAGCGACGATAGAAGCAGGATTTTCGTCCCGTGTGGCAGGCTTTGCCGTCGCCGCCGGGCTCCACCGACAACAGCAGCGCGTCCTGGTCGCAATCGACCTCGAGCGAGACCACTTTCTGCACCTGGCCGGAGGTGTCGCCCTTGCGCCACAGGCTCTGCCGGGAGCGCGACCAATAATGCGCGACCCCGGTCTCGATCGTCTTGGAAAGCGCGAGCTCGTTCATATAGGCGACCATGAGCACGTCCTTGGTCGCCGCCTCGACGGTGATGCAGACGATGAGCCCCTGCGCGTCATAACGCGGCGCGAAGGCGAGGCCCTCTTCGAGCTCGTGGGCCTCGGCCGGCGGCAAGGCGGACATGACGCGTCTCCGGGTGTTCGGCTCGGGCGAGGCGCTTCAGCGGGCGCCGCGCAGCAATGTGTAGAAATGCACCTGCTCGGCGGGATCGTCGCGGAACACGCCCGAGAATTGCACCGTCACGGTCGAGGAGCCCTGTTTCATCACGCCGCGCATGGACATGCACATATGCTCCGCCTCGACCAGCACGGCGACGCCGCGCGGCGTCAAATGCTGGTTGATGGCGGTGGCGATCTGCGCCGTCATCGCTTCCTGCGTCTGCAGCCGCCGCGCATAGACGTCGACGAGGCGCGCGAGCTTGGACAGGCCGACGACGCCGCCGGTCGGATAATAGGCGATATGCGCCTTTCCGACAAAAGGCACGACGTGATGCTCGCAATGCGAGAAGAAAGGGATGTCGCGCACCAGCACGAGGTCGTCATAGCCCTCGACCTCCTCGAAGACGCGCGCCAGCTCCTCGCCCGCGTCCTCGTGATAGCCGCGAAAGAACTCCTCATAGGCCTTTACGACGCGGCGAGGCGTCTCTTTGAGGCCCTCGCGGTCGGGATTGTCGCCCGCCCAGCGCAGCAGCACGCGCACCGCCGCTTCCGCTTCCTCGCGGCTCGGACGTTGGACGGGCGTATCGGCCGTCTCGGGACGGTCGAGCAAGGACTTAACCACGGCATCCATGTGGCGCCTCCAAAGAGAAATACGGGCCCGACCACTTCGGGGAAGACGGCCGCTTTCAACGCGGCCCGCGGAATTATATACTCAGTGTCAGAATTCCACGTAACCCCCCCGCTAGCAACTTATCGGCCACAATGCTCGATCAAGTCTACAACCAGCGCATCCTGGAGCTCGCCGCGCAGATACCGCGTGTCGGTCGTCTCGCGGCTCCAGACGCCAGCGCCACCGCCCATTCCAAGCTCTGCGGATCGACCGTGACTATCGATGTCACCCTATCCGATGGAAAAGTGGCGGATTTCGCACATGAGGTCAAAGCCTGCGCCCTCGGTCAGGCCGCCTCCTCGATCATGGCGCGCAATATTGTCGGCTCCACGCCGCAAGAGTTGCGCGCCCTGCGCGAGACCGTCCGCAAAATGTTGAAGGAGAATGGCGCCCCCCCAGAGGGAAAATGGGCGGAAATCGCCATTCTCGAGCCGGTACGCGATTTCAAATCGCGTCACGCCTCGACGCTGCTGACCTTCGACGCCGTCGTCGACGCGATCGGTCAGATCGAGAAGCGCCAGGGCTGAGGGACGGCGCCGGCTGGTCGGCGATGACGCGCGCGCTTCGGCGCGCGCGCTCGTCGTCGCGCACTCATGACTCCCGCTCGAGCAGCGCGCGCTTGCGCGCCACGCCCCAGCGATAGCCGGAGAGCGAGCCGTCGCTGCGCACCACGCGATGGCAGGGGATCGCCACCGCTATCGCATTGGCGGCGCAGGCGCCCGCGACGGCGCGCGCGGCTTTCGGCGCGCCGATGCGCCTCGCGAGCTCGCTATAGCCGATGGTCGCTCCCGCCGGAATCTCGCGCAGCGCCGCCCAGACGCGTTGCTGAAACGCGGTGCCGCGAATGTCGAGCGGTAGCTCGAGGCCGATCTTCGGCGCCTCCACATAGCCGACCACTTTGGCGATCAGCCGCTCGAAATCGGCGTCGCAGCCGATCAGGCGCGCGCGGGGAAATTGGTCTTGCAGCGCGCGAACCAGCGCCTCCGGCTCGTCGCCGAGAGAAATGGCGCAGACGCCCTTGTCGCTCGCGGCGACCAGAACGGAGCCGAGCGAGCATTCGCCGACCGCGAATTTGATCTCGGCGCCGTCGCCGCCGCGGCGGAAGGCGCTGGGAGTCATGCCGAGCGCGCTCGCGGACTCTGCGTAGAAGCGCCCGCTCGAATTGAATCCGGCCTCGTAGATCGCCTCCGTCACCGACCGACTCTTTCCGAGATTTTCGCGCAGGCGGCTTCGGCGGCAAGCGGCGGCGTAGGCTTTCGGCGTCACGCCGACGATCCCCTCGAACAGCCGATGAAAATGCGAAGGCCCGAGCCCGACGCTGCGCGCCAGCGCGTCGAGCGAGGGCGGCGTCTGCGCCGCCTCGATGAGCCGGCAGGCGTGCGCCACCGCACCGGCCTGCCGGGCGGGGAGCGAGGCCTCGTTCGGCCGGCAGCGTTTGCAGGGGCGAAATCCCGCCGCCTCCGCCTCGGCCCCGCTCGCGTAGAAGCGTACATTGGCGCGCTTCGGGCGACGGGCGGGGCAGGAGGGGCGGCAATAGATTCCGGTCGTCGTCACCGAATAGACGAAAGCCCCATCCGCCGCGGCGTCGCGGGCGAGGACGCTGTCCCAGCGCAGATCGCGCTTTGCGGCTTTTGTCTCCATCTCGCTCTCTTACGATCGTCGGGGCGGGAAAATCACTCCGCTTCTTGCCTTTGAATCGGCGAATGCGCCATTTGACGCTGTGGGGCTTCTGCGCCCGCGCCGAAGAGGGCCGCGATGATCATTTCCTCCGCTTCCGACTATCGGGACGCCGCGTGGCGAAGACTACCGCGCTTTTTGTTCGACTATATAGATGGCGGCGCCGGCGCCGAGCGGACGCTCGCGGCCAATAGCGCCGATCTTTCGAGCGTCACCCTGCGCCAGCGCGTGATGCAGGGCGTCGCCGATGTCGATCTCTCGACGCAATGGCTCGGCGTCGTATCGAAGCTGCCCGTGCTTATCGCGCCCATCGGCATGTCGGGCATGTTCGCGCGGCGCGGGGAGGTTCAGGGCGCGCGAGCGGCGGCGAAAAAGGGCGTGCCCTTCATTCTCTCCACCCTTTCCGTCTGCCCGATAGAGGAGGTCGCGAGCGCCAGCGAGCGGCCGATCTGGCTGCAGCTCTATATGCTGAAAGATCGCGGCTTCATGGAGAATATGCTCGCGCGCGCGAGCGCCGCGGGCGTCGAGACGCTGGTCTTCACCGTGGATCTGCCAGCGCTGGGCCTGCGCTATCGCGACGCGCATTCGGGACTGTCCGGCCCCTTTGCGGCGCAGCGGCGCTTGTGGCAGGCGCTGAGCCGGCCCGCCTGGGCTTTCGATGTCGGCCTCCTGGGCCGGCCGCATGATCTCGGCAATGTCGCGGCCTATCTCGGCGGCGCGATGAAGCAGACGAATTATTTGCGCGACATCGCCGCCAATGTTGATCCGACGCTCGACTGGTCGACGCTGGACTGGGTGCGCGAGCGCTGGCCGGGCCGCATTATTTTGAAGGGCGTGCTCGACGAGACGGACGCGCGCGACGCCATGCGCTGCGGCGTGGAGGCGATCGTCGTCTCCAATCACGGCGGTCGCCAGCTCGACGGCGCGCCCTCCGTGGCGCGCATGCTGCCGCGGATCGCCGATGCGGTGGGCGACGATCTTCTGCTCTTCGCCGATTCCGGCGTTCGCTCCGGCCTTGACGTTCTGCGCCTGCTGGCGCTGGGCGCCAAGGGGGTGCTGCTGGGCCGCGTCTACGCCTATGCGCTGGCCGCGGGGGGCAGGCAGGCGTGGAGAATATGTTGGATATTTTCGCCGCGGATCTGCGGGTGGGGATGATGTTGTGCGGGGTGGGGGAGGTGAAGGGAGTGGGAAGGGGGATTTTGGGGTGAACGAGAGCCTCGACGCCGGCCGGGTGAATTAAAGCCGCCGCGGCATATGAGGCGATCTTCAGAAGCTATCGACAGCGTAAGCAGTCGGGACTGTCAGGAATCTTGTGTGCGGGGCCGGGTTTCCATCACGCCGCGACGAAGCGATCGTCGAACATGATGGCGAATTGATTTTTCGCCTCGCACCATTCGCGCGGCGCCATTTTCCACTCCCCGGCGACTTGGCGCAAGACGAGATAGAGGAGCTTCATCGCCGCATCGTCAGTCGGAAAATGCCCTCTCGTCCGCACGGCGCGCCGCAGCTTCGCGTTCAAGGATTCTATGGCGTTCGTCGTGTAGATGATCCGCCGTACCGCGATCGGAAAGGCGAAAAACGGGATGACCTGCTCCCAATTGCGCCGCCAGCCCTGCGCGATCGACGGATATTTCTTGCCCCAATGGCCGCCGTCGAAGGCCTCCAACGCCTCTTTGGCCGCCTCGGCGGTCGGGGCGCGATAGATCGTCTTCAGCGCGGCGGCGATCGCCTTGCGGTCCTTGTATGAGGCGAATTCCATCGGGTTTCGAATGAGATGCACGATGCAGGTCTGCACGGTCGTCTGCGGAAACACCGCATTGATCGCCTCCGGAAAGCCCTTCAGGCCGTCGACCACGGCGATCAGTATGTCGCCGACGCCGCGGTTCTTCAGCTCGTTCATCACCCGAAGCCAGAATTTGGCGCCCTCCGAGGTCTCGATCCAAAGCCCCAGAATGTCCTTCGTTCCGTCCGGCGTGACGCCGAGCGCCACATAGACGGCCTTGTTGCGGACCAGGCCTTCGTCGCGGATTTTGACGCGCAGCGCGTCGAAGAAAACCAAGGGATACATCGCCTCGAGCGGCCGGTTCTGCCATTCGGCGACGGTCTCCAGCACGGCGTCGGTGACTGTCGAGATCAGATCGGGCGAGACTTCCAGGCCGTAGAGCTCGAGCAAATGGCCCTGGATCTCGCGCACCGTCATGCCGCGCGCATACATCGACACGATTTTCTCGTCGAAGCCGGGAAAGCGGCGCTGATAGCGCGCGATCAGCTTGGGATCGAAGCTCCCCTCCCGGTCCCGCGGGACCCTGATGTCGATCTTCGACGTCTCGGTCAGCACGGTCTTCTTCGAATAGCCGTTGCGGTGGTTCGCCTTGCCCGCCGCCGCTTCGCTCTCGAGATGGTCGTCCATCTCCGCGTTCAGAACCCGTTCCGCCAGCGCCTTCTTCAGCTCATCGAACAAGCCATCCTTGGAAAAAACCTCCTTCGGATCGCGTCCCGACAGCAATTGGTCCAATGTGCCCTTCTTGATCGCCATAGCCCGCCTCCTGCGGTTCTACTATGGCCCCACACACAAGATTCCTGACAGTCCCTAAGCAGTCTGCTTCGGCGATGCTCCTGCATGCGATGCCGTTCAAATGATTCTCAGAGTGATTGTCATGATGCGCCTTAGGGGTAACACAGATTAGAGCCGGCAGGGATTGCTGTATTGGCGGGCGAGCCGCCAATTGCAGCTCCTCCGACTGTGTTGCCGCAAAGATCAGTTTCTTGCAGAATAATGTAATCCACGCCACTTTCACTCGAAAATCCATAAACGGCGTTGCCTACTTCAGCTCCGCCAAGTGAGCCGCCAATTGTCTTGATATGCGTTGCCCCGCTACTCCAATACTGCCCAAACGAGTTTCCGTAGCTGATATGGCCGATAGTTGTGATATAACTCATGGCCCCTACCGTAGCTAAGCCGGCTTCGACATTGTATAGCGTGTGAGGATTAATGAAATCAACATGAGTTATTATACCGCTCCCTCCATTTTGTATACTAATACCACGGCCTTCGCAGCCGTTTCCTGTTGAAGACGCCCACGTCCCCTCAAATCTAAGGCGGCTAACACTTCCTGTTCCTGTTGGACGCAGGCTCATACGGTTTCCGGCTGATTACTTCGGCTTGGCGATTTTTGGCCACCAATGGAAGCCGGCGCGGCTTTTGATGATGTCGCGCTCGCTCGCGAGCGCGGCGCATCTTTCGCCGATGATCGCGTCGAGTTCCTCTATCGTTCCGATGTGCTTGTTGACGATCGGCTCGTCGACGAGAGCCCATAAGGTCTCGGCGGGTTGCAGCTCCGGCGTATAGGGCGGCAGAAAAACCAGTCGCACGCCATCCGGCACGCTCAGACCAGCCTCGCCGTGCCAGCCGGCGTTGTCGATGACGAGCACGATCGTGCGATCGACGCCGGCCTTGGCTTCGCGCGCGAAGGTCTCGAGCAGCGCCGCGAAAAACGGCTTCGAGACGCCGTCGTGCACGTACCAGAAGGTCTCGCCGCTCGCCGGCGAGACGAAGGCGGTCACATAGAGCCAGTCGAAGCGATGATGGCCATGCGCGATCGGCCGCTCGCCGACGGGCGCCCAGACGCGCCGCGTGACCGGTTTCAGGCCGAGCCTGTGCTCGTCGCTGGCGAAGACCTCGACCGATCGCTCTGGATGCTTCGCGGCTTCCTCCGCGACGGCGTCTTCGAGGTTTTTTTGAACGCCGCCGCCTCCTCGGGCGAAGCCACCTTCGGATTTTTGGGGCGTGGAGCCTGGATCGACATGCCGCAGGCTTTCAGCGCTTCCCAGCCGCGCTGAACCGCAACTTTCTCCAGCCCCAATTCGCGCGCGAGAAAAGCCGCGACTTTCGCGCTCGTCCACAAGCCTCCGTCGTCGGGGGGCTCGTTCAGCCGAACGCGCAGCTCGGCGAGCAGATCGGGCTTCAACACCGTCGCCGTCGAGCCGTTGCGCCGGCGCAAGTCGCCGAGAGACTCCGGTCCTTCTGCGTTGTAGCGCGCCGCGAGTTGCTCGATCCAGCGCTGGGCAAAGGACGTCATCTCGGCGACTTCGCCGAGCGTGTGGCCCTTGGCGAGCAGCCAGATCGCATGGAAATGCCGCGCCTCGCGCGCGTTCGAACTCGAAACATACCGTTCACGCAACGCATCGACGCTCAAATGCGCAGCTATCGTCGCCATGACCCGCCTCCAGCGATTCATGGCGATACAGCTTAGCTACTTCGATTCGCCCCGGGAATCCCCGTCGCCGAGTCAATCAGCCGGAACCCGTATCACACCCGCGCAGTAGTTCACGTCAAATGCAGAGTCTGCCCCAACCCAAAGACTATAAACGGACCCTTGATCTGTGTTGTCTGTCGCACTATTGGTGAGTCCGGCGACAGTGGGGTCGACAAGCAATCCAATATAGTTAGTGCTACAGTGAAAAGTCAGAACACGCAGCCCTGCCGAATTTCTAACACGTAATCCAGCGGCGACTGGCTCTGGAGAGATTGTGGATGCTAGACAGGAGACGTTCTCAACAAGCTGGCTTGTGTCGCTCTAATCGCGCCTGCTGAACCGTTACCGAGCACGCCGTTTAGTGTTTGAGCTAATACGCCAGTCATAAGAACGGCATTAAAGTCGTTCTCGGCATACCAATCGTTGAGAATTGCATTCCTTCCACGGAGCGCCACGTAATGGCCACCGGTCTGTGTTACAGACGCGGAAAATCCGCAACTGAGCATACGAGAGTCCCATCCTAACAAATTGAATAGCTGGCCGCCGTTTGGGCTCGCTGTGGTCGATCTGAATATTGTTGCGTGCGTGCCTGAGCATCTAATTGTCGTGCCATTGTTAACTATTACAGAGCCGCTGCCAGTAGTATTATACGTCCCAGGGGGGACAAACACATCTTTTCCGGCTGAAGCTACGACAAAAGCATTTATGGCGGCTGTATCGTCAGCAACGCCATCTCCTTTCGCTCCCCACCACGTGGGATTTGGGTTGTCAAGGCAAGACACAGCGCCGTTGCCGTAGAAAATTTGATAAAATCCGGCAATAATTGCATTATGAAGGCACATAGCTTTTCCGCTATCGATTAAAAATAGTGCATCTTGTTCAACGATCCAGGGAGTTTTAGTTGTCAGCGTAAGGTCATTCGACACCGTGCATGTCGTGCCGCTCGGAATGACGATTGTTCGCTCGGATGTAGACGCCGTAATAAGAGCCGCATCATCGCACGTTGCACCGAATGTCGCGATCGGCACAGCGCCGGCCATCGCGCCCGTCGCTACGGGGTTCGTATTATCGCTAAGGTGTGGCGTCGGCGTGGAAAGGCCGCTCGTGAAATTATATGGATTGTCGACCGCGCAGGCAGAATTGACGCAGCTTTCATCGGCGAGCGCCGTAGACGCCAGAAACGCGAGCGCTCCAAAGAACAGAGTGCGTTTACAGAGCATGGCTTATAGCCCTTGGTTTAGCCCAGAAAATTCGTTGGAGGTTGGCGGGAGTGGCGCAGAGTTCTGATTTAGCGGAAAACACTATAATTTTATGCCAAATAGACCGACGAGATCTCAATAATAGCGGAAATTTTGTAGTGACGTAACTGCAGGTAGATATCGCCCGTTTGAAGATCCTATAGCGCAGGGGCCGAAGGTGCGCGAGGCCGCCGCACGACTGAAAATCGGCAATAGACCGCATTATTCGAGGTGCTGCGAGGTGTGCAGTAAATGTGCTCGCCTATACGCGGCCTTAGTCGCTCTACTTTTGCTTTGTGAACGCACGGAATTGAAGGGGGGCATAATCTCCGACGCCATCAGGAAGGGCCGAAGACAGCAATTGTACAAAATGGGAGTTTCTCCTAAAGTTGCTGTCACCCTGTTGCTGGAGTAGTGCAGCGTGCAGCACCCTGGAGACATAGTAATGTGTTGACAATGCGTTTGACTCCAACGAGAAGTGCGGCAGGCAAAACCGCGTCAACTGCGGGTGAGAGAAAAAATTGTCAGATAGATATTTGTTGTGATGGGCGGGTGAGATTGGCGCGAGCAAGAATTCTGATCTCGCATCGTTAAGGTTATTCAATCCACTTAAAAACGACTCAATGAAAAGAAGATGCCCCCCAGGCCTAACAATTGAAATAATATTGTCAAGTGCTTTGGCTGCATCTTCGTCTGACATGATATTTATCAAAACCCGTTGGCACAGCAAAATATCCACGCGACATTCTGGCAGCTCAATAGAATCTATATTGCGGATGTCGCCCGGAATAATATTAACATTATCTGCCGAGTCATTCTGTTTTATGGCAAGATCGCGCAGCCTGTCATTCATCTCAACGCCAACAAACGAATATTGCGGCATACATGATGCAAGCTGCTTAATGGTGAATCCATTCCCACATCCGACATCCAACACCGTTAATCCGGCATCACCCCCTGCTCTCTCCGCATACCCCCCGTTTTCGATGTGCTCTGCTCGCCAGTAACTGGCCGCAGCATGCACAAAATCTTTAATTATTTCAGTTTCTTTTGCTCTGACTATGTCATCAGCCATTGTCGATTGAGGTGACGTTCCAAACTTATCGGCAATAGCATTATAGTGTTCGGTAATTACATCATCATATTCCCGCGCCATGTTCAGTTGCCCTTCCGACCATCAACAGGTAATATAAGTAATACGGCACGGTGGCATGTTTGTCCAGTTGCTCAAAAAAACCATTGTCGAGAGCAGATGACATGTCCGTCTCACGTGGCAGACGATTGTCCGGTTCGAGGCCGGAGAGATCGGATGTCGCCGGAGGTTCGAATGGAATTGTCGAGGTCATCGGGGGCGCGAATGGCGGCCGCTGCCGGGATGCTGGAGTTCCAGGATGCTTCGTTCCACCGCCGGCTGACAGTCCCAGCTCGTCGCGCGCTGCGATCGTCGAGAGAGACGCCGCTACCCCTCGCCGCCCTTTCCCCCTAACCTCCCGCCATGACGGACGAGACGATTCGCATCCTCGGCATTGACCCGGGCCTCCGCAACACGGGCTGGGGGATCGTCGAGGCGTCGCGCGGCTCGCGGCTCTCCTTTATCGCCTGCGGCTCGCTGCATTCGGACTCCGGCGCCTCCATGGGCGAGCGGCTCGCACAATTGCAGCGCGGCCTCGCGCGCGTCATAGAGGAGCTCGCGCCCCATGAGGCGGCGATCGAGGAGACCTTCGTCAATCGCGATCCGCAATCGGCCTTGAAGCTCGGACAGGCGCGCGGCGTCGCGCTGGCGGCGCCGGCGCTCGCCGGCCTCGAGGTGGAGGAATATGCCGCCAATGTCGTCAAAAAGACCGTCGTCGGCAATGGCCACGCCGACAAAGCGCAAATCGCCATGATGGTGCGCGTGCTGCTGCCCGCGAGCCGGGCCGAGAGCGCCGACGCCGCCGATGCGCTGGCTGTCGCCATCTGCCACGCCCATCATCGCGCCAGCCGCGCCGCCGCGCGCAAGCTCGCCGCGGGGGCGCGATGATCGGCAAGCTCAAAGGAATCGTCGATTCCTACGGCGAGGATTTCGTCATTCTCGACGTGCATGGCGTCGGCTATGTGGTGAATTGCTCGGCGCGCACATTGCAGAAGCTCGCGCCCGTCGGCGAGGCGGCGGCGCTCGCCATAGAGACGCAGGTGCGCGAGGATTCGATCCGCCTGTTCGGCTTCTCCTCGGACGCCGAGCGCGACTGGTTCCGCCTGCTACAGAGCGTGCAGGGCGTCGGCGCTAAAGTGGCGCTGGCCATTCTCTCTATTCTTTCGCCCGGCGAGCTGGCCTCCGCCATTGCGGGGCAGGACAAGGCGATGGTGGCGCGCGCCTCGGGCGTCGGCCCCAAGCTCGCGGCGCGCATCGTCGCGGAGCTGAAGGACAAGGCGCCGGCCTTCGCCGGCTTCGATCCCGCCGTCGCGCGGCTCTCCGGCGAGGAGCAGGGGCAGGCTCCGCAGGCCGCGCAGGATGCGATCTCGGCGCTGGTCAATCTCGGCTATGGCCGGCCGCAGGCGGCCGCGGCGGTGGCCAAGAGCCTCGAGGCGATCGGCGAGGGCGCGGACACGGGCGCGCTGATCCGGCGCGGGCTGAAGGAGCTGGCGGGGTAGAGGCGCCAGCCGCCCAGTCACTCCGCGCTAATCATGTCCCGCGCTCCTGCTGGAGGGGCGAGGGCGCTGCTCCATTTGACACCCTCGGCCGGTTCTCGCGGCCCAAGGGGGTCAGACATGTCTCGAGCAGATTTGGGCGCGCGTCAGATCGGCGCGCTTTTCGTCGCCTTCTCGGCGCTCGTCTTTTTCACCATCGTCGTGCTGATGGACCGCGCCTGCGCCGCGCCGCCTCCGGCGCATCGTCTGCCGCTCTTCGCGCAATGCGGGCTCGATCGTCTCGGCCCGGAGCCGGGCGCCGAAAAGCTGGCCGCGCGCGTGACGCGGGAGGGGCGTTCCGCCGCCTTCCAGAGCTTTGCCGCCGCCGCTCGGCCGGTGACGCCGGGGCTGCTCGCCTTCGGCCTGCGCAAGGACGTCTTCCCGGCGGCGCTTTCCGCCGGGGCCGATCCCAAGGCGCGCTATTGTCCCTCGGGCGCGCGGCTCTGAAAGGCCGTGCTCAGGCCGCTTTGCGCTCGAGCTCGCGCAGGCAGGCGACGATGGCGCCAATCGAGGCGAAATTGCGGCGGCGGAGCATATGTTCGGGGAATTGGACGCCGAGAGCGTCCTCGAGCGCGAGCATGATCCGCACCGCCGCGAATGAGGTGAGGCCGATTTCATAGAGGTCGGAATTGGTCGCGAGATTACGCGCCGGCACTGGCAGGCGCGCGTGTTCGTCGATCGCTTGCCGAACGAGGTCAATCACTTTTGCTCTCCGCTCCTTGGGCTGCGCGCGGGGGCCTCTGCGCCCCCGCTCTCGCAGATCACGATCATTCGACGATATTTTGACTCGATGATCGTGAATCCAACGCAAAGATCGCGGCTGTCGGCTGAATGTGGCATGAACCAGGCGGCCTCTTATTTTTCAAGGTTAGGAAAGCCTTTCTTTCTCGGTAATTACTTATGGCCCATAGCGTGATCCGCCATTGCCCGCGGCGGCCGGGCCCTCTATGTTCCCCCGCATCGATTTTCGGCCGGCGACTTGGGCGCGCTTCGGAGACGGAGCCGCTGACGACCTCTCCCTAACATCGATCGACCCGGCCCCGCGCAGGCGGGCCTTCTCCTCTATGTTCGGAGAGACGAATGGCGACTGGAACGGTTAAGTGGTTCAACGCCCAGAAGGGCTATGGCTTCATCCAGCCCGATGGCGACGACAAGGACGTGTTCGTCCATATCAGCGCTGTCGAGCGCGCTGGCCTGCGCGACCTGCGTGAAGGCCAGAAGGTGAGCTTCGAGATTTCGCAGGACCGCCGCACCGGCAAGTCCTCCGCGGACCAGCTCAAGGCGCTCTGAGGCGCGAGAGTCGAGAGGGTCGCCGCGCTGCGGCGGCCCTTTTTCGAGTGTTCTTGTCTTTCGGCCGGCGCGTGCGCTACAGTTGCGCTCATGCGCCTCGCGCCATCTCGATTTTTCGCCGCCGCGCTCGCGGCCGCGCTTTTCGCCGCTCCCGGCGCGCTCGCCGCAGGGGCGGAGCGGCCGCTCACCGAGCAGCAATATCTCGACATTCCCGGTATAGGACGCGTGCCGATTCCCTTGCCGCCCGGCGCGCGCGTGTTCTCGCCGCAGCGCCGCCCCGCGCCGCTCGAGCCAGAGCGCCCGCCCGAGCGCCCGCCGGAGATCGCGCGCGATTCCCTCGACGACCTCATTCGCCGGCTCACCCTCGCCGAGAGCGAGGTGGAGGAGAGCGCGCTCGCCCAGGCGATCGGCCGGCTCTGGGCGCGGTCCGGCTCGCCGACGGCCGATCTTCTGCTGCGCCGGGCGATGTCGGCCGCGAGCGTCGGGGCCGACAGTCTCGCGCTCGATCTCTTCGACCGCATTGTCATCCTCGAGCCCGCATGGGCGGAGGCGCTGGTCGGGCGCGCCAATATCCGGCTGGCGCTCGGCGATCTCGACGGCGCCGAGCGCGATCTCGACTCCGCGCTGCGGCTGGAGCCGCGCCGCTTCGACGCGCTGGGAGCGCTGGGCGCGCTGCGGGAGCGCGTCGGCGCGTCGGCGCGCGCGCTCGAGGCCTATCGCCGCGCCCGCGCGCTCGACCCTCGCCGCGAGGAGTGGCGAAAGGCGGAGGAACGCCTGAAATTGGAAGTCGAAGGCCGCGACATCTGAGCTCGGCGCGCATTCTCCCGCCGAGAGCGAGACGATGAGGAGCTATGCGACATGGCGCAAAACGAGTTTTCGCATCACGAATCTCTGAGCGCGGAGGCGCTCGCCCAGCTTTTCACCGAGGCGCGCACCCACAATGGCTGGGCGGATCGAGAGGTTCCGGACGCATTGCTCCAGCAGGCGGTCCGTCTCGCGCTCTGGGGGCCGACCAGCGCCAATTGCCTCCCGGCGCGTTTCGTCTTCGTGCGTTCGGCGGCGGCCAAGGCGCGGCTGGCGCCGGCGCTCGCGCCCGGCAATCTCGAGAAGACGCTCGCCGCGCCGGCGACGGCGATCATCGCCCATGACACGCAATTCTACGAGCATTTGCCGCGGCTCTATCCGGCGACCGACGCGCGCGCCTGGTTCGTCGGCAACGCTCCGCTGATCGAGACGACCGCCTTTCGCAACGGCACGCTGCAGGGCGCCTATTTCCTGCTGGCGCTGCGCGCGGTGGGGCTCGACGCCGGGCCGATGAGCGGCTTCGACAACGCCAAGGTCGACGCCGAGTTTTTCCCCGGCGGGACGACAAAATCGAATTTCCTGATCAACATCGGCTATGGCGACCCGGTGAAACTCTATCCGCGGGGTCCGCGTTTCACTTTCGAGGACGTCGCCTCGATCCTCTAGAGTCATTCCGGCCGGTTCAGATTGAACCGGAATGACTCTAGATATCCTTGTTCTGTCGTGTTTTCTTCACGCGAACCGGTTCCCACTTCGCTCGAAAACACTCTAGGACGCGTTTCCAATTCCGAGGCGGGGGCCGCTTCGGCTGGAAACGCCCCGAAGAGAGGAATCGCCCATGGTTTCGCTGGCGCCGTCGGGCCGCACGCAGGCGCTGCTCGGCCTCTTGCGCATTCTCGTCGCTCTGCTGTTCCTGCAGCACGGGACCGCCAAGCTGTTCGGCTTTCCCCATGTCGCAATGTTCGACGGGCTGAAACTCGTCTCGCTGCTCGGCCTCGCGGGCGCGATCGAGATCGTCGGCGGCCTGCTGCTTCTCCTCGGCCTCTTCACCCGTCCGACCGCCGTCGTCCTCGCGGCGGAAATGGTCGCCGCCTATCTCATCGGTCACGCCGCACGCGGCGCGCTGCCGATCCATAATGGCGGCGAGCTGGCGTTCGTCTATGGCGTCGTCTTTCTGCTTTTTGCGCTCGCCGGCCCCGGCCGTTTCGCGATCGATCGTTCTTTTCACGAAGGGGCTTGACAGCCTCGCCATAGATTCTCGGAGTCTGTGTCATTTATGTCACAGAAAAGTAATTATGTGACAAATATATTTCAAAATACATCAGCGTTTATTTGAGGCTTTAGTATAGAATATGCTGAAATATTATGGGCGGCTACTTGCCTGACTGGCGCGGAACTAGGCAAAATCCGCCGCTAGCGCTCTCGCCACTATTTGATCACAACTCACCCTTAGCGCGGGTCTACTCGATAGCGTCGTCCGAGCTCGGTCGGCCATCGGGAGAAAAACGACTGGGGGATGGCGCATTGAAAAAATGGATCATCGGAGCGGCGGTTTTTGCAGGTTCCACAGCGGCGGCGGCGGGCCAATCCTGGGTGGGGAAGGCCTCCTACTACGGCTATCACGGCCGGACGGCGAGCGGAGGCCATGTCGGGATGCTGACGGCGGCCCATCGCAGCCTTCCCTTCGGCTCGCGGGCGCGCGTGACCAACCTCGGCAACGGCCGTTCTGTGGTCGTCACGATCAATGATCGCGGCCCTTTCATTCGCGGCCGGGTGATCGACGTCTCGGTCCACGCCGCCCAGAGCCTCGGCTTCCGATCGGCGGGCGTCGCCCGGGTGAAGGTCGAGCGCGTGAGCGCGGACGACTAGAGTCATTCCGGTTCAGATTGAACCGGAATGACTCTAGATCTCCTTGTTCTGTCGTGTTTTCTTCACGCGAACCGGGTTCCCACTTCGCTCGAAAACACTCTAGACGGCGCTTTCCACTCGAACGGGCGCGTGTCGGCCGAGCCGAAACGGCGTCGTCATTTCCCGCAGGCCAAAGGCCCGACCGGGAATTCGGCGCGAGATCCGCGCTGTCGTGCTGGATTGCCGATCGCTCGCTTCGTGACAGTCGGGAATGGCGCCCCTCGAGGCGGGCGGACCCGAGGTCTCGGCGCAGCCGTGGGCTTTGGTAAATGCGCGATTCTCAATTGGCCGCAAACACAGGAGTTTGGCTTAGGCAAATGTTAAATCGACGCGCTTATAGAGGATGGGTCGAGTGAGAGTATGCGAGTAACAAAATGACCGAGACGCATCGTCCGCGTGTCAAATATGTCATCGGACCCGATGGCAGCCCCTTGACCGTCGCGGATCTGCCGCCGCCCACGACGAAGCGCTGGGTAATCCGCCGCAAGGCCGAAGTGGTCGCGGCGGTGCGTGGCGGGCTTCTCTCCCTGGAGGAGGCCTGCAACCGCTACACGCTGACGGTGGACGAGTTCTTGAGCTGGCAGATGTCGATCGACCAGCATGGTCTCGCCGGATTGCGGACGACCCGCCTGCAGCAATATCGCATGTGATTTCGGCGCCGTTCCTGGTAGAGCGCCGTTCGAGAACGCAGAGCCGGCTCGCCCTCGGGCGGCCGGCTCTTCGTCTTTTTCAGCTCGCGTCGCCGCCGCGTCCACGCAGCGTCTCGGCGAGGCGTCCGCGCTCGAACAGCAGCACGACGACGAGCGCGAAGATCAGCGGCACGATGAGATAGAGCAGGCGGAACACCAGCAGCGCCGTGAGCACCTTGAGCCGCGGCACGTCCGGCATGGCCTTGATGAAGACGAGCTCGAAGACGCCGAGCCCGCCCGGAGCATGGGAGACGAGCGCCGCCGAGAAGGACAGGAGGAAAGTGCCGAGCACGACGATGAAAGGCGTGCTGCTGCCCTCCGGCAGAGCGAAATAGATGATGCCGGCGGCGCCGATCAGCTCCAGAGGCGCCGCGAACATCTGCCGTATCATGACCTCGGGCCGCGGATACATCACATGCAGCTTGCCGATATTGATCGGCTTGAAGTGCATCAGCGAGCCGACGACATAGAGCGCCACGCCGGCGAGGCAGGTGAGGCCGATCGTCAGCGCCGTATGCTCATTGGTGAGCGCGTCCGGCAGCATTCCGGAGAGGCGGCTGAGCAGGCTCGGCTGATAAGTGAGCAGAAGCCCGGCGAGCAGCACGGTGCCCAGGCCGAAAGTATAGGAGCACAGCACGACGAGCACCGCCACCTGGCCGGCGGTGAGGCCCTTGGTGGAATAGGCCCGATACCGCACCACCGCGCCGGAGAATACCGAGGCGCCGATATTGTGCGAGAGCGCGTAAGTGGTGAAGGAGCAGACCGAAATGAACATCCAGGAAATGTGCTTCACGCCGAGGTGGAGCAGCGCGATCCGGTCGTACCAGGCGAGCGCGGCATAGGCCAGCAGAGTCGAAAAGCCTGCGGCGATCCAATGGGAGATCGGAATGGCCTTCAGATCGGCCCAGACCTCTTCGCCGACCGATTCCCCGCGAAATTCGCCATAGAGAAGATAGAAAGAGGCGATCACCGCCACCAGCCCGACGAGAGGCCAGACATATTCCAAAATTTTTTTCATGGGACGCTGCGGTTTCGGCGCTCCCGGTGTGGAACGCGCGCTCTCACTGGCATGGCCACGGTGCGACCGCAAGCCTGAAAGGCGGCTGCGGCTCGTCCGCGGCGCGGGCCCTGCCAGAGCCCATCCGATCCAGTTGGATCGGATGGGCTCTGGCATTCTTTCATCGGAGCGAATTCTGATCGATCGAACGATTTCGTTCGATCGGAAAGCGTTCTAAGCTCCCCGTGGCAATTTCATCGGACGAGCCGCGAGGGCGGATATGGCCGGTTTTTCGATCCTCGGTCTTTCGGGACCGGCGTTTCTGGGCGTCTATGCGGGCGCGGTGGCGGTGACGCTGCTCCTGGCCCATCTCTTCATCCGCGCCAGCGACCCGACGCGCGGCCTCCGCCCGCCGAAAGTGCCGAGCGAGCCGGATGCGATCGCGCTCGCCTATCTCTCTGGCGGCGTCAATAATGTGATCCGCACGCTTTTGTTCGATCTGCGCCAGCGCGGCTATGTGGGAATTGGAGCGGATGGGCGGCTGGAGCCGGCGGCCGGTCCCCCATCCGGGCGCGTGCTCGACGCCCGCCCGGCGCGCGTGCTCGCGGCGTTGCAGGCGCGGCCGACGCCGGAGGAGCTTTTCGCCGATTGGACGCTGGCTGCCGATCTCGAGCGGCTCTGCGCGCCCGAGCGACGACGGCTCGCGGAGGAGGATCTGCTCGCGCCTGTGGAGGTCGAGCGCGTGGCGCGGGCGACGCTGATCGCCGGGTCGCTGGTCCTCCTCGGCCTCGCCGTCGTCAAGTTGCTCCTCGCCGTGGCGAGCGGGCGCGAAAATGTGATCTTTCTCATTTTCCTCGCCATTGTCGCCGAGGCGCTCCTCTGGCAGGTGGTTTCGCGCGCCCATAAGCGCATCGCGAGCGCTCGGGGGGCGGCCTATCTCGCGGCGATCAAACGCGCCTACGGCCGACGCCTCTCTGAGCAACTCGGCAAGGCGGGCGGCTCGTGCTCCGCCGGGGCGACGGCCTTCGACGCGGGCTCGCTCTTCCTCGTCTCCGTCTTCGGTTATGAGGCGCTGAAGGGCGCGCTCGAACCCGAATTCATGGGCCTGTTCAAGAAATCGGCCAGCGATTCCTCCGGCTCCTGCGGTTCCTCCAGCTCTTGCAGCGGCGGCGACGGCGGCGGCGGCTGCGGGGGATGCGGCGGCGGGGGCGACTGAGGCCCATGGCGAAGGCGGAGGAATTGCGCGCGGGCCTCGGCTTCCGGCCGCAATTCTGCGCCGATCTCTTCGCCGATCGCGCGGCGGTCGACATGATCGAGGTCGTCGCCGACCATTATCTCGACGCCTCGCCCGAAAAGCTCGCCGAGCTCGACCTTCTCGCCGATCATTTCCCCGTCGCGCCGCATGGGCTCGATCTGTCGCTCGGCTCCGAGGAGGGGGTCGATCCTGTCTATCTGAGGAAAATGGCGCGGCTCGTCGCGCGGCTCGATCCGCCCTGGTGGAGCGAGCATCTGGCCTTCACCCGGGCCGGCGGCGTCTCCATCGGCCATCTCGCCGTTCTGCCCTATACGCAGGAGGCGGCCGAGGCGGCGGCGCGCAATGTCGAGACCGTGCGTCGCGCCATCACCGCGCCGCTCATCCTCGAAAATCCGACGGCGATCGCCCTCGTCCCCGGCGCGGAAATGGACGAGCCGGCGTTTTTGACCCGCGTGCTGGAGATGACCGGCTGCGGCTGGCTCTGCGATGTGACCAATCTTTACACCAACGCCATCAACCATGGCGTCGACCTCGAGGCCCAGATCGACCATTGGCCTTGGGAGCGCGTCGTGCAGTTCCACATCGCCGGCGGGCGGCGATCGCGCGGGCTGCTGATGGACAGCCATGACGCGCCCGCGCCGCCGGAAATCTGGGCGCTGCTGGAAAAAATCCTCCCGCTGGCCCGCAACGCGCGGGCGATCGTGCTGGAGCGGGACGAAAATCTGCCGCCCTTCGGCGATTTGCTCGCGGAGGTCGCGCGCGCCCGCGAGATCGGCCGCCGATGCCGCTGAAAGAGACGCAGGCGCTGTTGGCGCGGCTCTATACGGATGATGTCTTCCGCGAGGCGTTCTTTCGCGCGCCGCTGGAATGCGCCCGCCGATACGGATTGGGCGAGGCGGAGGCCGAGACGCTGGCGCGCATCGATCGCGCCGCCGTGGCGCGTTTCGCCGATTGCCTGAAGGGCAAGAGGGCGCTCGACGCCCGCAAGACGCTGCCACTGACCCAAAGGGCGCTGGGCGCGCGCTTCGATTCTGCACTCTACGCCGCGATCTCGGGCCCGCCGGCGCCCGGACGCCATCGCGCCGACGCGGCTGCGCTCGCCCGGCGCCTCGCGCGTTTCTCGGCGGAGGGGCGCGCCGAGCCGGTCTGGATCGGCGATCTCGCGCGTTTCGAAATGGCTTTCGTCACGGCGAATTCGCGCCGCACGGGTTTGTGGCTGCGGTTCTTCCGCTATCCTGTCGCCGAGGTCGCGACACGGCTGGCGCGCGGCGACGAGCCGGGCGCGAGCAGGCGGCCCAGCGTCGGCGTCTGGCTGCGGCTCTTCGGCTCGCGCCTCTTTTATTTTCTGGCCTGAACGCTCACACCCGCCGCTCGGCGACCAGATCGATGACGCGGTCGCCGCCGCGGTCGCGGGCTTCCTGGCCCTGCGCTTTGGTCAGCTCCTCGGCCGCATCCTTCATATGCGTCTCCGCCTCGACCAGCTGATCTTTGAGATCGGCGACGGAGCGCAGGAGATTGTCGCGGCGCGTGCGCGCGGCCTGAGCATAGGTCGGATAGGCGAAGTGATTGGGATCGCTGATATTGGCCCGCTGCTCCTCATGAGCGATCTCGCGATCGAGGTCGCCCGTCATGCGGGTGAATTCGGCGATCATCGTCTGAAGCTGCGCCACGCGGCGCCGGCACTCTTCGGCGTGAAAACGTTTCAGCCGAACTAAGGCATCTCGCGACTTCATGACTCTACTCTCCGACACTGGTTACTTACGACGCATGCGAACTCGGTCGCTTTATTCGCGAGACGACAGGAAATATGGCGCAAGGAGGTTGCTCGAGTGTTACTGACCCGAGAATTGTCGGAGCGAAACAAAAAAGCGCCGTAATTTCAATCATTCCGCTCGGCCCTCGGAGGCTGCGCCCTATATCAGCGAGCGCGGGGGCTCACCTGTTCCTGGCGAATGGAGGAGGCGGAGATGAGACGAGCCTATGCAGTCATCGCGGCGGCCGGGGTCGCCGCGCTTTTTTCAGCGGCGCCGGCTGTGGCCGATCATGTCGGGACGCATAAGGTCTTTCTCCCGGGCGACATTCGCTTCACGGCCGCGCCATCGTCGCTGCCGGCCGGGGCGGAGGCGGCGGTGCTCTACGGCGATCCCGCGAAGGACGGGCTCTTCGTGATGCGGCTGAAGGCGCCCAAGGGCTATCGCATTCCACCGCACACCCATCCCAAGGCGGAGGTGGTGTCGGTCGTCGCCGGGCGCATGCGGCTCGGCCTCGGCCCGGCCGCCGATCGCGCCAGCGTCGAAGAGCTTCCCCCGGGCGCTTTCTCCACCATGCCGCAGGGCGTGGCGCATTACGCCTTCTTCGACGAGGAGACGGTGCTCCAGATCGACGCCATGGGGCCGTGGAGCATCGACTACGTCAATCCGAAGGACGATCCGCGCAACCAGATCGCGCCGGCGCAGAGGTGAGGCGGTTGTTTCCCTTGGCCGAAAGCGTATGATTGTTTCGCGAGGATCGAAATATGGCTGAAGAACCCGACAACGTCGTCCTGGTCTATTTGCGTCGTCTGAACGACCGGCTCGATGCGCTCCATGAGGACAATCGGGAGATCAAGACGCGGTTAGGAATCCTCGAGCAGCAGGGCGCCTCCTTGTCGAGCCGCATCGACCGTATCGAGTTTCGCCTCGACCGTATCGAGAAGCGACTCGATCTCGTCGAAGTCTGAGGCCGCTCACGCCGGCTGCTCGTCCAGCGCCTTCTCCTTGCGGCCCGCCCCGCCGAGACGGCGGTAGACGAAAGGCGGCGCCGGCAGCAGCGACTCCGTTTGGCCCAGCGCGGCGAATTGCGCGTGATGATCCGAGCGATGGCAGGCCGGATCGGTGGCCGTCGCGTCGCCGGTGACGGCGAGCGCCTGGCAGCGGCAGCCGCCATAGTCGATCTCGCGCTTGTCGCAGCTGCGGCACGGCTCCTTCATCCATTCCTCGCCGCGGAAGGCCTCGAAGGCCGCGCCATTGCGCCAAATCTCGGCGAGCGGGAGCTGGCGCACATTGTCGAAGGAAAGGCCCGGCAGAGTCTGCGCGGCATGGCAGGGCAGGGCCTTGCCGGAGGGCGTCACCACCATGATGCTGCGGCCCCAGCCGCCCGTGCAGGCCTTGGGGCGCGAGGCGTAGTGATCATGGATCACGAAATCGAAATTGAGCACGCCCTGCAGGCGCTTCTTCGCCTCTTCCACTATTCCGACGGTCGCGAGGAATTTCTCGCGCGTCGGGATCAGCGCGGCGCGGTTCACTTCCGCCCAGGCGTAATATTGAATATGCGCCACCTCGAGCCGCTGCGCGTCGACCTCCACCGCGAAATCGATGATCTGCGGCAGATGGTCGATGTTCTGGCGATGGATCGGCGCATTGATGGTGAGGCCGAGGCCGAGCTCGCGCGCCCAGCGCGCGACATCGCGCTTCTTGGCGACTCCGCCCTCATAGCCGGAAATATGGTCCGAGCTTTCCGGTACGACGTCCTGCACCGAGACCTGCACATGATCGAGGCCGATCTCGGCGAGATGCGCCAAACGCTCGCGCGTCAGCAGCACGGCGGAGGTCACGAGATTGGTGTAGAGGCCGGCGTCGACGGCGTGAGCGAGAATCTCCTCGAGATCGCGGCGAATGGTCGGCTCGCCGCCCGAGAGATGCAATTGCAGCGCGCCGATGGAAGCGGCCTGACGGAACACGTCGCCCCATTCGCCGGAAGTGAGTTCCGTATTGGCGCGCTCGAGATCGAGCGGATTGGAGCAATAGGGGCATTGCAGCGGACAGCGATGCGTCAGCTCGGCGAGCAGGCCCGCCGGGCCGCGCTCGAAGGGCGCATAGGATTTCGCTGTCTGCGAGAGGGGAGGCGGCGAAAACGCGTCCGGCCCGTCGCGCAGCAGGCGCTTGTCGGCGAGGCCTTGCAGCAGCTTGACCACATCCGTCTGGATCACATCGACGGACGCCGAATAGGTCTGTGCGAGACGCTGCGAAATCTCGGCGACGCTGGCGACGCCATCCACATGGCCGAGCACGGCGAGGCCGATGGCGTCCAGCTCATAGGCGCGTTCCGGCGCGAGGATCACCTTGCGCTTCCGCACGACATCCTCGTGCAGGCGCGAATAGCGCGTGAAGGCCGGCTTCGACTCCGGCGCCACAACGAAACGCGCTTCGCTCATTCTCTCGTCCTTCACTTCTCTCCCGGCGTAAACGCGCCGGGGGGGATGAGGCCGGTCACATAGGCCTGATAGAGCGCGTCGAGCTGCGCCCATAGCACGTCGCATTTGAAGCGCACGGCGCCGACGCAGGCTTCCTGCTCCGCCCGCGTATAGGCGTGCTGGAGAATATACGACAATGCGAAATCGCTGTCGCGCGGCGCCTGGGCGAGGCGGCGCTTGAAATAGGCCATCACGGAATCGTCGACGAAATCGTAATTCTCGAGCATTCCCGCGATGCGCTCGCGATGGATCGCCGGCGCGAACAGCTCCGTCAGCGATGAGGCGACCGCTATGACGAGCGGCTGCTCGACGACGAAGCGCACATAGGCCTCGACAGCGAATTTCGTCGCCGGCAGCGCGCCCTTGCGCGAGGTGACGTAGTCGCGCGAGAGGCCGAGCCCGTCGGTGAGCACCAGCCAGCGCTCTATGCCGCCGCCTTCCTCGCCCAATCCATCATGATCATGGATGCGATGAATCCATTCGCGCCGCAATTCGCGGTCATGGACGCGGCTCATGAAGGCGGCGTCCTTGCGCGGCACCGCCTCCTGATAGCAATAGCGGTTGAGCGCCCAGGCCTGCACCTGGCCTTTGCTCAGCTTTCCGCCATGCAGCATTTTGTGGAACGGATGCTTGTCGTGATAGCGCTCCTCGCCCACGGCGCGGATCGCGGCCTCGAAGGCCTCCTTCGACAAGGGAGGAGCGTCGTGCCACTCGGCCGTCGAGAAGTCGTTCATAGCGTCACCTCCATGCCGTCCGCGCCGATCTCCCATCCGGCTTCGTTCACGATCGCGCGTTCCTTCGACGAAGCGTCGAGCGTTGGATTGGAGTTGTTGATATGCACATAGATTTTGCGCGCCACGGAAAGGCTCTCGAAGGCCGCGATCGAGCCGTCCTCGCCGCTCATATTCACATGGCCCATGCGCGAGCCGGTCTTGCCGAGCAGACCTTGCTCGATCATCTCATTCTCATGGAACAGCGTGCCGTCGAAGAAGACGAGGCTCGCGCCGCGCAAACGCTCTTTCAGGGGATCGTCTATCTTCGCGCAGCCTGGAATGTAGAAGAAAGACTTGCCCGTCGCCGTCTCTATGATCTCGACGCCGAGCGTGTCGCCGACGCGCGTGCCGAAATCGGCGGCGCTCTTGTCCTCGAGCCACAGCGCGATTTTTCCATGCACGGGAAAAGCCTTCACGGCGAGGCCGAGATCGACGCCGGCGCCGTGCAGCGGAATGGCTTCGTCGAAAGGAAACTCGACGCGCGTGACGAGCTCGGGGACCAGAATGTCGAAGATGCGATTGCCGGCGAGCACATTCAGCACGCGGCCCGAGGAATAGATGGAGAAGGCCTGCGCCTCGCGAAGGTTCAGCAGGCCGGCGACATGATCGACGTCGCCATTGGTGAGCACGACGGATTTGATCGGGCTCGCGCGCAATCCATCGGCCGGGCCGGGCGAGAGCTGCGGGGCCTGTGCGATCTGCTGGCGCAGATCCGGCGAGGCGTTGAGCAGCACAAAATCGACGCCATTGGCGCTGACCGCGAGCGAGGATTGCGTGCGCGCCGAAAAGCCGGGCTTGCCATCGCGCACGGCGCGGCAATTGGCGCAATTGCAGTTCCATTGCGGGAAGCCGCCGCCGGCGCCCGATCCGAGTATTTTGATGAACATGACGCGATCCGCGACGGCGCCGTTTTTTTAAAGGCGCAGTCTCTCCTCTCGAGCCGACGTTCTAGAGCGAAACCGCCTCTCCTCGAAGCTCTGTTTCGCTCCCCTCCCGATTTTGCCGCTTTTTCCCATGGCGCGCGGCCACAGGGACGGCTTGTTTTCGCGGGCACTATGTCGGCGCGCGCGGCGGCGCGCAAGCGCCACTTTGTCGCGCCGCTCGCGCTCCGGCGTCAGGCCGGGCGCGCTTTCTCGGCCTCCTGCCGCTCGAGCTCCTTGTAGCGCCTCACGCCGAAGGGAATTGCGACGAGATAGGCGAGGCTCGTCAGTACGAGAGTCTCCATCGGATAGATGGCGAGCAGCAGCGCCGTCACGCCGACGCAGAACAGCACGAGAATGACATATTCGCGCGGAATGCGGCCAATGCGCTTGCCCGAGAAATGCGGAATGCGGCTCGCCATCAGAAAGGCTATTCCCAGGACATAGACGATGAAGAGCGGGACCAGCGCCTTGGAGCCGGGCAGGTCGACGACCGAGAGATTGAGATAGAGCGGAAGCAGAACCGCGACCGCGCCGGCCGGCGCCGGCATGCCGACGAAGAAATCCGAATGCCAGGCGGGCCGACCCGGCTCGTCCACGGTGACGTTGAAGCGGGCGAGGCGCAGCGCGCAGGCGATGGCGAAGACGAGCGCCGCGAACCAGCCGAGGCCTTTGATCTCGTGCAGCGACCAGAGATAGAGCAGTAGCGCCGGCGCGACGCCGAAATCGACGAAATCGGCGAGCGAGTCGAGCTCCGCGCCAAAGCGCGACGTGCCTTTGAGCGCGCGGGCGAGGCGCCCGTCGAGTCCGTCCAGCACGGCGGCGGCGATGACGGCGGTGACGGCGGTGTCGAACTTGCCTTCCGTGGCGTAGCGAATGGCGGTCAGCCCCATGGAGAGCGCCAAAAGAGTGACCAGATTGGGCAGCACCACGCGAATCGGAATGTTGCGGAAGCGTAGCCTCCGCCGTTCGGAGGCGGACAGTTGCGCGTCGCGGCCCTCGGGGCCGCCGTCGAAGGAAAAAGGTTCGTTCATGGGAAGGCCTCTCTCGCGGCGGCGGTTCAGCCGGCCTTGAAGCTCAGAGCGGCGGCGGTGGAGTTCACATCCGCAAGAATGGTCTCGCCCGCTATGGCGCGCGAGCCCACGGCGATGCGGGGCTTGGCCCCCGTCGGCATATAGACGTCGACGCGCGAGCCGAAACGGATGAGGCCGAAGCGGTCGCCGACGCCGATCGGTTGACCGTCCTGCACGAAGCAGACGATGCGCCGCGCGACGAGGCCGGCGATCTGCACCACGCCATAGCGGCCGGAGGGCGCGTCTATGACGATGCCGTTGCGCTCATTGTCCTCGCTCGCCTTGTCGAGATCGGCGTTGAGGAAGGCGCCGGGCTTATAGGCGACTTTGCTGATGCGGCCGGTGATGGGCGCGCGGTTCACATGCACGTCGAAGACACTCATGAAGATGGAGACGCGCTGCATCGGCTCCGCGCCGAGGCCGAGCTCCGCCGGCGGCAGGAAGAAGCCGATGGAGCAGACGACGCCATCGGCCGGCGACACCACGAGCCCCTCGCGCAAGGGCGTGAGGCGCTGCGGGTCGCGAAAGAAATAGACGCACCAGCCCGTGGCGATGAAGCCGACCCAGCCGAGCGTCGAGGAGATCCAATGCAGCAATAGGGCGGCGATGGCGAAGGCGGCTATGAAGATATAGCCTTCCGGATGGATCGGGACGAGCGATTTGCGGACCGATTCGAGGATCGACATGGATGAGGGGCTCCGAATGCGGCCCGTCGCCGCAGGCGGGGCGAGTTTTGACATTTCGCGGCGCGAAAGTCACGCGGGCGGCGCGTCGAAGCGCTTGCCCGGGCGGCCGATTCACGACAGATAGGCGCGGTCGACGCCCAATGAGGCCGACGGCCCCTCGGGGAGGAAACATGAAAGACAATATTCGCAACGGAACGGCTCTGGCCATAGCGGCCGTCTCTCTCGCGCTCGCCGGCGCGGCGACGGGGGCCCTGGCGGCGACGCCCGGCAAGGTGCAATGCATCGGCGCCAACAGCTGCAAGGGCAAGAGCGACTGCCACAGCCCCAAGAACGCCTGCAAAGGCATGAACGCCTGTCAGGGCAAGGGCTGGGTGTTCGTCGAATCCGCCGACGCCTGCAAGGCGGCCGGCGGCAAGACGCTGGATTGATCCAAGCGCTCTCCCCCGCCGAGGGCGGGGGAGGACGATCGTTCGGCGAAACTTCCCTCCAAAAAGCGATGCGCGCTCGTCCTGTCGGGATGGGCCGCATTCTCAAGTCCGCCCGTCTCGCAGCCGGCGGCGCGGGCCGCCTCGCCGATCGGACGAGCGCGGCTCACCCCAGTGCTCACATAGGATTTTGATCGCTCTTTGCGCCCCGGGGATTGCGAAGGCCGAGCTTAATTTATATTACTTCTATTGAATTAATATTAATATAAGCGGGGCGGCATGACAAAAATCCCACAGAAACAGAGCGCTATGGCGTCGAGTGTCGGCGCTTTGACGCTACAGGCCTGCGCAGCGCTGGCGGCGCCGCAGGGCGGGGCCAGCGAGGCGACGGTGCAGGATGTCGTCGTGCAAGCCGAGCATGATCGGGTCGAGGCGCAGAGGACGCCGCAGACGATCGTGCGCTTCGACGAGAAGAAATTGCGCGACCTCAGCATAACCAACACGCGCGATCTCTCCGGCTATGTTCCCGGCCTGACGCAGTTCCGCACGGGCGTCACGACGTCCAACTCCAATTATTTCTTTCGCGGCATCGGCGAATATGATCCGCAAGGACAGCCTTCTGTCGGCGTCTATCTCGACGACGCCTATTTTCCGCGCCTTCTCGGCTCGCGCATCGAGCTGCTCGATGTGGAGCGCATAGACGCGCGTCCGGGGCCGCAGGACACATCGTCGCCGCATAATGCGGAAGCCGGCGTCGTGCAGATCGTCACGCGCAAGCCGGACAACAAAAAGCGTTTCGAGGCGGAAGCGGGCTATGGCAATTACAATGAATGGAAGGTCGGCGCGCTGGTGAGCGGGCCGATCGTCCAGGATGAGCTCTTCGGAAGTCTCTCCTACAGTCATCGCGCGCGCGACGGCGTCACGCGCAATTTGTTGCGCAACGCCGACGTCAACAATGTCAATCTGAGCAATGCGCTCGCCAAGCTGCGCTGGACGCCGATCCAGCCTCTCGAGGTCTTGCTCGCCTTCGACGGCGAGTTCGACGACGGCCAGGCGAAATCCTACAATAATCTCGCCATTCCCGGAAACACCTCGAGCACGGCCTATTATCCGCTCTATCCGCTGAATCACTTCCAGCAATATGGCGGAGCGCTGACGATCAGCTATCAGCTCGACGCCAATCTGCAGTTGAAGTCGATCACCCAGGCGCGCCGTTTCGAGCAAGTCGCGCTCTATGACAACACCAGCGATCTTTGGGCGCGAAACTCCAATTGGCTCCATTATTGGGATCGAAACTACACGCAGGAGCTTCGCGTCATCGGCGATTACGACCGTCTCGATTTCAAGGGCGGCGTCTATCTCAATCGCGACGAATGGTTCTCCGGCCGGCGCGCCAACGCCTTCGGCGCAGTGACGAGCTTCTTCGCCGTTCCGCAGGTTTCGTCGACCTACCAGCCGAATTGGCAGGAGCTGTGGCAATACACCAACACCTACGCCGTTTATGGCGAAGCGAATTATCGCCTCACCGACGAATTGAAGCTGACGCTCGGCGGCCGCTATAATCTCGAGAAGCATTGGAACAATAACTATAATTACTCGCTGGTGAATGGGCAGGCGACGTCGTCGCTGCTCGGCGGCGGCTTCACGACGACGGATTGGCTCGCGGCCTTCTATAATCCGCGCGGCGTGCTCAATTGGAGCGTCCAGAACAGCGCGTCATGGGGAACGGGCTCGCCCAAGGCCGTCGTCTCCTATCAGGCGACGCCGGAGATTCTCGCTTACGCCTCCTTCTCGCAAGGCCATAAGGATGGCGGCTTCGACATGCGCGCGCAGGGGCCGACAATCGCGTCGGTGACGCAGGCGCGCGTTCCCTATAAGCCCGAGACGCTGACGACCTATGAGCTCGGCGTGAAATCCGCATGGCTCGATCAGCGCCTCACAGTTGCGATATCAGCTTTTTGGAACGATTTCCGCAATGTGCAGGCGACGGCGATCGATCCCGTCACCAATAGCTCGCATCGTTTCAGCGCCGGTCATGGCCGCTCCAAGGGCGTGGAAGGTCAGGCGACCTTCACGCCGATCGACGATTGGGAAATCGGCGCGACCGGCTCCTATCTCGACGCCGCGCTCGATTATTACGCGGGAACGACGACATGGGCGGTCTGGGCCAATTCGCCTTTCGGCCCCAACGCCGTCGTTCCGACCGCCGCGCATTCCGGATCGCGTCTGCCCTATTCGCCGAAATTCCAGGGTAGCCTCTACACCAATTACCGCGTGCCGCTCGACGTTCCGGGCGAGTGGAAGATCGGCGGCTCGGTGCAGGCGCAGACGTCGCTCTACACCGACATCATCAACAATCCTTTCGTGAAGGTGCCGCCGCAGACCTTCGCCAATCTACAGACGAGCTACACGACCGCCGACGGTCATTGGACGTTCCAGCTCGCGGTCAAAAATCTCTTCGATCGGCGCTATCCGCAGAGCTACACCTATCAGGCGATCTCGGCCGGGCGTCCGGGCGTGGGCCTGCCGGCCTATTGGACGGTGGCCTACAATGATCCGCGCTCGATCTTCGCCTCGGTGCGCTACGTCTGGTGACGCGCGTTTCGATCGCCCCGTCTCGACAAATCGCCTCTTTGGCTCCATGAGGGGACGCATGTTCCGCCCCTTCGTCGACGATCTCCTCGCCTGCCTGCGCTTCTACTCCCGCTTGCCGGTTCCAGCCCCGCGGGGGCATGAAATGCCGGATTTCCGCACCGCCGTGCGGGCGCTGCCGGTCGCCGGCGCGCTGATCGGCCTCGCTCCGGCCTGGGCTCTGCTCTCCGCCCGCGCTTTCGGCCTGCCGCCCTTCCTCGCCGCCACGCTGGCGCTGGCGGCGCTGGTCGCCGTCACCGGCGCGCTGCATGAGGATGGGCTCGCCGATCTCGCCGATGGTTTCGGCGGCGGCGCGACGCGGGAGGAGAAGCTCGAGATCATGCGCGACAGCCGGCTCGGCTCCTACGGCGCCCTGGCGCTGACGTTGTCGCTGGCGTTGCGCATCGGGGCGGTGATGGCGATCACGCAGCGCGGCGGCTTCGAGGCGGCGGCTGTCCTCATATTCGCCGCGGCGCTCTCCCGCACGGCGGGGCTGGCGCCCATCATGATCCTCGCGCCCGCGCGCGCAGACGGCGCCGGACACGCCGCCATGCGGCCGTTCAAGGAGGCGCTGCAGACGGCGGCGCTGCTGGCGAGCGCCTTCTCCATCTTACCGATCGCCGTCGGCGTCTCGCCGATCACGGCGCTCGTCGCCGGCGCGCTCGCCGTCGGCGCGGCCTATGCGACGGCCAAGCTCGCCGAGCGGCAGATCGGCGGCCTCACGGGAGATGTGCTGGGCGGCGCGCAGCAGGCGGCCGAGATCGCGGCGCTGCTGGTCTTCGCCGCGCAATAGCGGCGTCGAATGTCGAACTCGGCCGACAATGGCATAAGTCGGCGTTGAGCTCAGGAGCAGAAACTCATGGCGAAGCACCGGATTTATTCGACCAGTTTCGCGAGCGTTTATCCTCTTTACGTCGCCAAAGCAGAGAAAAAGGGGCGTACAAAAGCTGAGGTCGATCAGATCATCACCTGGTTGACCGGCTATGATCAAACGCAGTTGCAAGCTCGACTGGAAAAACAGACCGACTTTGAAACATTTTTTGCAGAGGCCCCCCAAATCAATCCATCGCGAGTCTTGATCAAGGGCATGGTTTGCGGTGTCCGCGTGGAGGATATCGAGGAGCCGACCATGCGAGAAATTCGCTATTTGGATAAATTGATCGATGAGCTGGCGCGGGGAAAAGCAATGGATAAAATTCTGCGAAAGAGTTGATTCTGGGCGATATATCTTAGTTTACTCGGCGCTCGCCGCCTCCGCCATGCGCGCCGTCGCGCGCCGCACCTCGTCGACCGCGGAGAGCAGCGTCTCGACGCCGGCGCCGGGCCGGACGGACTCGCCTGCGAGGCGTCGGCGAAAGGCGCGTGCGCCGGGCTTGCCAGCGAAGAGGCCGAGCATGTGCCGTGTCATGGAGGAGAGGCGCTCGCCGTGCCGCAGTTGCGTCTCGACATAGGGAATGAAGGCTTCGACCGCGGCGAAGCCGTCGGCGAGCGGCGCCGGCTCGCCGAATAATTCCGGATCGACGCCGAGCAGAAGCTCCGGCTCGTGATAGGCGGCGCGGCCGATCATCACGCCGTCGACATGGGCGAGATGCGCGCGCATGTCGTCCATGGTCGCGATCCCGCCGTTGATCGCGATCGGCAGATCGGGAAAGGCGCGCTTCAGCTCATAGACGAGTCCATAGTCGAGCGGCGGAACGTCGCGGTTCTCCTTGGGCGAGAGGCCGGAGAGCCAAGCCTTGCGGGCGTGAACGATCAGCGCGTCGCATCCCGAGGCGACGACGCGCTCGGCGAGCCCGAACAGCGCGGCGCGTGGCTCCTGATCGTCGACGCCGATGCGGCATTTCACAGTGACGGGGAGAGCGACGGCGTCCTTCATCGCCGTCACGCAATCGGCGACGAGATCGGGTCGCAGCATCAGGCACGCGCCGAAGGCGCCATTCTGCACGCGATCGGACGGGCATCCGACATTGAGATTGATCTCGTCGAACCCATAGGGCTCGGCGATGCGCGCGGCCTTCGCCAGTTCGCCCGGATCGGAGCCGCCGAGCTGAAGCGCCAGCGGCTGCTCCGCCGCGTCGAAGCCGAGCAGCCGATCGCGGTCGCCGAAGATCACGGCGCCGGTGGTGAGCATCTCCGTATAGAGCCGCGCGCGGCGCGACATCAGCCGATGGAAGAACCGGCAGTGACGGTCCGTCCAGTCCATCATAGGCGCGGTAGAGAATCTAATATCTTGATTTGTAAGCGATTTCATTTTAGTCTCAAGGCCATAGGTCGGGTCGTGTGCACTCTCCGGTACGCCTCGATACGACACTTTTCGCTCCTTTTCGACTTCTCAGTGCACACAGAGCGCACACGAAATGGCGACCTTCACGAGGCTCAAATCCGGCTCCTGGCGCGCTCAAGTTCGACGCAAGGGGAAATACGTCAACGAGACGTTTCTCCGCCGGCGCGACGCCGAGGAGTGGGCGCTCGACATAGAGCGCCGGATCGACCGCGGCGAGTCGCCGTCGAAGCGTGCGCGAAAGGGAGCTCGAACATTCGGCGATCTCGTCCGGCTCCATAGAGACGATCTCACGGAGGTCGGAAAGCGGATCGGCCGGTCGAAAGCCGCGAGCCTCAAATCTCTCGAGCGTCGCCTCGGGCGATTGAAGATTTCGGAGCTCGATCGAGAGCGGCTCATTCAATTCGGTCGCGATAGAGCGAAGGAAGGAGCCGGTCCCGTCACGCTCGGCATCGACCTCGGCTATGTCAAAACGATCCTGTCGCACGCAGCGGCGGTTCACGGCATCCAGCTTTCGACGGAGCCGACCGATCTCGCGCGCATCGCACTGAACCGTCTGGGATTGGTCGGGAAAGGAAACGAACGTGATCGCCGGCCGACGCCGGACGAAATCGATCGCATTATCGCACGAGCCGATTTGACGCCGAAGCTGACAATTCCGTTGGGAAGGATCGTGCGCTTCGCGATCGCGACTGCGATGCGCCTCGATGAAATTTGCCGCGTCGCATGGGAGGATTTCGATCCCGACCATAAGATGCTTCTCATCAGAGATCGGAAAGACCCGCGCCGGAAGTCGGGAAACAATCAGAAGATTCCGCTTCTCGACGTGAGCGGCTATGACGCGTGCGCTCTCGTTCACGAGCAGAAGGAAGCCTCGAAAAGCAGCAAGGGTCGAATTTTTCCGTATAACAGCCGGTCGGTAGGGACGGCGTTTCGTCGGACATGTCGCGCCCTCAAGATTTCTGACTTACATTTTCACGATTTACGGCATGAAGGCGCAAGCCGCCTCTTCGAGGCGGGCTTCTCGATCGAGCAAGTGGCGCTCGTCACCGGCCATCGAGACTGGAAGATGCTTCGACGATATACACACCTCAAGCCGGAACAGTTGCATGCTCGGAAGAATGGGATGGCGGCTTGAACTCTTTGCGCCATGGGCGTGAGAAGCAAAGGCATATCGCGGCTCGAAAAGACGTCTGTTGCAATCGGCTCCGGATGACGAGTCGAGAAGCTCGGCAAGGCCATCTTGAACTGCGGGCAGGTCAAGCCGCTTCCACCTCCCGAGGCCACGGCGTCGAGACCTCGGTCGGCAGCGCCGGCGACGGCTACAACAACGCGCTCGCCGAGACGATCAACGGACTCTGCGATGCGAGCCCTGGCGAAGCTCCGAGGCCATGGAGTTCGCCTGGTTCGAATGGGTTGATCGGTTCGACAAGCATAGACTGCTAGAGCCGATCGGAAACATCCCGCCGACGCCGAAGCGCGGCATCACGCGCAACTTGAGGAGCCCGCCATGCCGGTCTGACTCAAACAAATTGGCCTCCAGCGATCCCCGGCGTGTTTCAACGTGGTCCTCCGGCTCGCCCACGACCCTACAGGCCGAAAGGCGTGCCGGAGCGCGCTGCAGAGGCGCGCCGCTAAGAGCTGCGCCCGTTCGTCAGGACTTGCGATTTTTCTCATACAGGCGATCGGCGTTGGACCAATTGATCGCAGCCATGACGGCCTTCACATAGTCGGCCGCTTTGGCTCCGAAGTCCATTTGGTAGGCGTGCTCGAACATGTCGAGAACCAGGATCGGATCGCCTCCGGCGATGCTCTGGGTGTGATCACTCGCCCATGAATTGACGAGCCTCTGCCCGCGCTTGTCATAGGCGAGGATGACCCAGCCGGATCCGCCGCCGAGCGCCTTGCCCATGCCGGTGAATTCCGAGCGCCAGCGATCGAAGGAGCCGAAGTCGCGCTCGATCGCCTCGGCGAGCGCCGCTCCCGGCTTGCTGGCTTCGCCGAGGCCGGCGAAATAGATTTCGTGCAGGATCATGGAATTGGTCGCGATCAGCTCTTCGCGCTTCAGCCCGTTGATCTGAAACCCCGGCGCCTTGTCGAAATCGAGCCCCGCGAGCTGCTCGGCGATGGCGTTCAGTCGCTTGACCGCGCCGCCGTAATTGTTCTCGTAATGAGAGACGAGAATCTTCTCCGAGAATCCCTTCACGCTTTTCGGATCGAAGGGCAGCGGCTTCATGGGGTGAACGAAGGGCTTTCGCGTGGACGCGGCGGCGTCTTCCGCTCTCGTGGGATTCGTCGCGAGCGCCGCGCTCGCCGTCACGGCGGCGCTAAGGAAAATTCTGCGGTCGAGTTGATGGGTCATCGTCTGCCTCCTCGAGAATGTTCGGTCAGTGTTCGCCACGCCTCGTTCAGGGCGGCGCGCCTTCATCCGCATCGCGGTCGAAGCCATTGGATGGAAAGCTGCTCGAGCGGCGCTTGTCGAAGTGAAGCGTCATGAGCAGAAAGCCGCAGATCGTCGCGAGGAACCCAACCAACAGCGCCCAGAATGGCGTGACGCCGAACGCCAGCGGCTTCGCCACGCCGAGATAGGCGCCATAGGCCCAACATGCCGCGCTGATCGAGGAAGCGACCAGCATCGGGCCGCGTTCGCCTCGTCGGAGCTTTGGAAGCGCCAACAGGCGCATGGCTCGAGTCGCGCCGAACCAAACGAAGACGAGCGTCGCTTTGGCCCAGAGCTTCGGATTGGCGAGATAGTCTTCGTCGGAAAGCCAAATCCCGAGGCCGATGACCGCAAAGCCGGACGCCCAGAGCTGCCAGTCGGCGGATCGAATGATCCGCGCCCAACGCGCCTCGTAACCGCCGAGGAACAGAGACCGATAGGCGTGGACGACATAGACGCCGCCGGCCGCGAAGGCGAAAGCATGCCAGAGCGTGGCAAAGGACATCAAGACCTTCGGCGCGAGCGAGTCATCGACGACCGCCCGCATCGCTGCGCTTTCAGGCGCGGCCAGCGTCCGAGCCGCCGCCGGAGCCGCGCCGAAGATAAACAACAATACCCCGGCCGCCGTGCACAGCGCGAGGGTGCGCGGCGCGCCGAACCCGAAACGAAACAAAGCGAGCGCCGCGCCGATCGTCAACAGCAACGCCAGAGGATCGACGCTCGCGAGCAAGGGAATTTCGAAGGAGAAGCCGAGCCCCCGCACGGGCGCCGTCTCGTGGAACAGAACATGGATGGAGAACCAGATCGCCAAATTGAGGATGACGCCGACGACCGACGCGGTGATGGCCGTGAGCGCCCCGGCGAGCGCGCGATTGTCACGCAGTTTTTCGACATAGGGCGCGCCCAGAAAAATCCAGAGAAAGCACGGGACGAAGGTCACCCATGTCGTCAACAGGCCTCCGAGAGCGCCGGCGAGGATCGGCGAGAGGACGCCCGGCTGCCGATACGCCGCGAGGAATCCGACGAATTGCAGAACGATGACGAGAGGGCCGGGCGTCGTTTCGGCCAGTCCGAGCCCGTCGAGCATTTCGTGTGAGCGCAGCCAATGAAATTCATCGACGGCTTGCTGAGCGACATAGGCGAGAACCGCATAGGCTCCGCCGAAAGTCACCATCGCCATTTTGCTGAAGAACACGGCGATCTGACTGAAGACGTTCGCCGGCCCGAGCGTCAGCGCGAGGATCGTCACAGGCGCGAGCCAGAGGAACAAGCAGACAGCCACGCATTGCAACGTCTTTCGAGCGGAAGCAGTCGTATGGAGAGGGAGAAGGTCGCCGAGCAGGCTGTCGTCGCCTTTCGCGCCGCTCGCGTGAGCGCGGCCGGAGAATTGCGGCCATCCCCTCCTTCCGCTGAAATAGCCGACGAGGCCTGCGCCGAGAATGATGAGCGGGAACGCCACATCGAATAAGAAAATCGATATGAAAGCCGCCGCGGCGATCCCTTGCAGCGCCTGGGTCGCGAGCGCGCGCTTCCCGATACGGATCACCGCCTCGACGACGATGGCGAGAACGGCGGCCTTGAGACCAAAAAACGCCGCCGCCACGATGCCGATCTTGCCGAACAGCACATAGACGACGCTCAGCCCCATGATCGCGGCCGCGCCAGGGAGCAAGAAAAGGCCGCCGGCCATGACGCCGCCGAGCGTTCCGTGCATCAGCCAACCGACATAGGTCGCGAGCTGCTGCGCTTCTGGACCGGGGAGCAGCATGCAGTAGTTGAGCGCGTGCAAAAATCGGCTCTCGGAGAGCCAGCGTTTCTCCTCCACGAGAACCTTGTGCATGAGAGCGATCTGCCCCGCAGGACCGCCGAAACTCATGACGGCGATCCGCGCCCATACGTCGAACGCCTCGCGCAAAGAGACGCCATGAGCGCGTGCACGACTTCCCGCCAGCGCGCTCATGGAGTCTTTCCCGACTTGGTCGGAGGCCAGTTGTGAGGTTCGTCGGCAGCGTCGCGGCGCCAACGATAAAAGGCGTCATAGAGCGTCATTCCAGCTTCGAGCAGCTCGAGATCATCCGCATACATTCGGGACAAACCGAGCGACGCCGCGAGCAGGCCGGCCGCTTCCGGCGCGAGATCGGTGCGGGCCGTGTCGGCTCCGCGCACGATGACGGCAAGCCGTCGCAAGGGCTCTATCGTCAGTCCCCATTCATCGAGCATGGTGTCGAACGTGCAGCGTTCGCCCCGGTGGCTCCAGAAGGCGTCGTCGATGTCGAACGCCACGCCGCCGAAGCGTTCGGCGACCGAGGAGACTTCGGCGGGCGCGACTAAGAGAAACACCGCTTTCGGATCGATGAAGCGGCGGATCAGCCACGGGCAGGCGATGCGATCGACCTTCGGCCGCGTCCGTGTGACCCAGATCGTTCGACCCAGATGGTCGCGCGGAGGAAGCTTCGCTTCCGGGATGAGCGGGCCGCCGGCCTCGACCCATGCGACGTGGCCGCCGCTCAGAACGTCCGCCGACGAAGCGCCCGCTTGCCGCAGCCATGCCGCAACGCCTTCTCCGGATGCGCCGCCGGTCTGGTCGACGACGATGGCTGCGCGACCGGCGAATTCGGACGCCCACTCGGAAACAGAGGCCTGATCGCGGCGCAGGGCGCCCGCGACGAAACGCGGGTCGGCCTCGAATTCTTCCGTCGTCCGCACATCGACGAGCGCCGGACAATGGCGGACGCCGACGAGACGCGCGAGCTTGTCGGGAGAGATGGAGTTGATCGACGACATGATGCGCCCTTGGTGGAGAACCGGACGCGATTCTTGGGCATGTCGCCTCGTGGGGAGATCGCTTCCCCATGGAAGGACTTTACACCAAAATGGCCGAAGTCTGTCAATGCCGTCCGAGCCGACTCCGCCCGCGTGGCGCCCGCGGAACTCCGCCAGAGGTTTGTAGAAAGCTAGGAATTCCGATCTTGTCCGCCGCAGCTTGCGCATCTGGTCGTATCGTCCGCTTCCCATTTGCCGAGGATGGCCGCTTCCGGATCTTGTTGCGCAAAAATCGGTGGCGCGTAGGCCGAACTCGCGATGACGAGCGCTACGAGAGTCGCCGATCGGCGGGAGATTCGGAACATTTGCATGATTGGATCCTCGTCGCTGAGCCCGCGGAGGAAACCGCTGGACGACGAAGCGTCGCCGAGCGGCTGCGGGCGTGAGCGACAATGGATGGAGGACGTTCTCAAAACAGTAGCGCGATACGCCATCTGGGTTCCGAGGCGCGCCATTCATTGGCGGCTAGGATTATGCGGCACGGCGCCGTCGCGCCGAGCCTCGATGTAGAGGCTGCGGCCACCGTCATGATCGGGATGATCGACGGCATGAAAGCGCTCTCCCTGCGCGATACCGAGTTCGACCGACGAGCGGCCGAGGATCTCATTCAGCGAATATTCTCGTGCGCGGAGCGAGAGGAAGAGCCGACGACATCCGGGAAATCACCTAAAATAGCCCCGCGGCCCCAGTTCGCCGCTGGTCGTTATGAGGAGCTTGACGTGCAATTCGGATAACCGAGGTGAACGAAAATTGTGTTCACTTTCATCGCTGAGATGATCGTCACGTCCGGAACTCAGCGCCGCATCTGTTCTATCACCGCTTCGAGCTCGGCGATTCGCCGATCCCGCTTCGCCAGCATATCGTCGACCTCGTCGGCGTCGATCTTGCGCGGAATGTGCTGAGGGCAGTTGGCGTCCCAGGCCGACACCTTGAACAAAAGCACGCGCTCGGGCGCCGCGGCGTAGTCATCGGGCGTCACTGATCGGAGCAAGGCGTCATCTCCTTCCACCATGGAGGCCTCGCCCCAGATCTTGATCCGGCGCCGGTTCGCATAGTCCATCAGAAAAATGAACGCCTTGCAGTTGTCGAGCAGATTGCCTTGGGAGATGAACTGACGGTTGCCTCTGAAATCGGCCATCGCCAATGTGTGCTCGTCGATCGGCATGAGGAAGCCGCGCGGCCCGCCGCGATGCTGGATATAGGGTTGTCCCTCGGCGTTCACGGTCGCGAGGTAGAAGCTGTTCTGCTGGGCGATGAACGCCGCCAGTTGGGGGGTGATGCGGTCCTGCCAGCCGCGCGACTCCATTTTGGCGTAGGCGTCGCGCGAGCCATTGCGGCGCTGGAGCTGCTTCACCGTCTCGGTGAAGGCGATGTCGCTGTTCGGGCGCTGATTGTCCATGATCGATCCCCTTGGCAGAGTCGAGGGAGCGGGCGCCCGGCCGCGAATGCGGCCGGGCGCGGAACAGAGATCAGAATGTGACGAGGCTGTAGCCCTGGTCGAGGTAGCTCGACAGATCGAGCACGCCCGGCGTTCCGGGAATCGCCTTTTCGTAATCGAGCTTCAGTCCGGTCTTGCGGGCGTCCTCTGTGGCGCCGAAGACATCCGCGCAGCCGCCGCAGACGCCCGCGACGACATCCTTCACCGCTTCATAGAGAGCATGCGCCGCGTGGTCGGCCTTGACGAGCTGAGTCGGCCAGCGCGTGCCGGCGCCCTGGAAGACGACGGCGACGTCCTGCTTTTTCTCCTTGAGCTCGTAAGCGAGGAACAGGCCGTTGAAGAGGCGGCCGAGCGCTTCCTCGGAGCCGGACTTCGGATCGGAATAGATGATGATGGCGGTCTTGCTCATGGGTTTCACCTTGCGTTTGCCGATAATTTCCGAATGTTTTGGAAGCGAGCCTGGAGGCTTGCTGTCCGATGCGCGCCCGCTGGACCGCGAGCCTGAAGGCTCGCTGTCGTCCGCTGGCGATCGTCGTGACGTCGAATCGAGTCCCCTCGATCCGGTCCGCTCGCCGTCACAGCTCGAGATCGCTCAAGCCCGGATGATCATCCGGCCGTCTGCCGAGCGGCCAATGAAACTTCCGATCGGCGGCGGAGATCGGAACATCGTTGATGCTGGCGATGCGCAGGCGCATGAGTCCCTGCTCATCGAACTCCCAATTTTCATTGCCGTAGGAGCGAAACCAGCTCCCGCTGTCGTCGCGCCATTCATAGGCGAAGCGGACGGCGATCCGATTCTCGTGGAACGCCCACAGCTCCTTGATGAGCCGATACTCGAGTTCTCGTGACCATTTGCGTTGGAGAAAGGCCTCGATCGAATCGCGGCCGACAATGAATTCGGCGCGATTGCGCCAGCGGCTGTCGATCGAATAGGCCTGCGCGACGCGCTCCGGATCGCGGCTGTTCCAGGCGTCCTCGGCGAGGCGAACTTTTTGGGCGGCGGTTTCGGCGGTGAAAGGCGGTAGCGGCGGTCTCGACATGATTTCCTCCTCCGATTGGAGCGTGCGTCCGAAAAGAGCGTGGACGCATGCTCGGCTCACGCCACGCGACGCAGCTCCAAAGCAGGAAAATTGATCGTCGTGTCGGCGATCTCATTGACGTAATTCGTCAGCGTGTTGAGGCCCACATGCAGGATGATCTCGATGATCTCGGCGTCGCCGAAGCCCGCCGCGCGCACAGCCGACAGATCGGCGTCCGAGACATGGCCGCGCTTGCGAACGATCTCGAGCGCGAAGCGCAGAGCGGCGTCGGCCCTTCGATCCGACGAGCGGCCGTCGCGATTGGCGGCGATCTCCGCATCATCGAGCTTCAGCAGGTTCTTGCCGATATAGGCGTGCGCCGAGAGGCAATAGCCGCAGCCGTTGAATTCGGCCACCGCGACGGCGATGCGCTCGCGCGTGCGCGCGTCGAGCGCACCCTTGGCCAGCCCTTCGGTCAAGCCGAGCAGGCCTTCGAGGCCGGCGGCGCTATTGGCGACCAGTCGATAGAAATTCGGAACGAGTCCGAGCTTCGCCTTCACCGCTTCCAGCAGCGAACGGGCCGCGGCGGGCGCCGCTTCTATGGTTTCGGGCGTCGAGAGACGAGACATGATGCGCTCCTTCGATTTCGTGCTCGCAGGCGTTTTGCCTGTCGCCCCGAAGATGATAGATGACGAGCGAGACGATAATCGCCTTTCTCGGCACGACATCGTTGCGGCAGGTGCAGCAATCCAATGGATCGCTTCGACACGATCACGGCCTTCATCGCGGTCGTCGACCACAAGGGCTTCGCGCCGGCGGCGCGAAGCCTCGGTGTCTCGGCGTCCCTGGTGACACGACTCGTCGCCGCGCTCGAGGATCGGCTCGGCGTGCGGCTTCTGCAACGAACGACGCGCTCCGTCGGCCTGACGGATGCAGGCGCGCGCTTTCTCGAGCGCGCCCGGCGGATCGTCACCGACCTCGAGGAGGCCGAGCGCGTCGCGGAGAATGAGCACAGCGCGCCACGGGGACGGCTGAGCCTGTCCGCGCCGCTGATGTTCGGACGCATGCACATCGGGCCGTTGATCGGCCGCTATATGAACGCGCATCCGCAGCTCACGGTCGAGTTGTCGCTCTCCGATCGCTTCGTCGATCTCGTGGAGGAAGGATTCGATCTCGCTCTGCGCATCGGCCATTTGTCCGACTCCGCGCTGGTCGCGCGCAGGATGGGCGCGACGCGGCGGGTCGTCGTCGGCTCTCCGGCCTATCTCGAGACGAGAGGCGCGCCGGCGACGCCAGCCGATCTCGAGCGCCATCGGCTGATTTCCTGCACGTCCCTGACGCCGGCCGGCCGCTGGCGCTTCTGGTCGGACGGCGAACGCTTCGACGTCGATGCGGCGCCCGCCTATGTGACGAACAGCGCCGAGGCGGCGATCTGGCATGCCGAGAACAATGGCGGACTGACCATCGCCGCCGGCTATCAGATCATCGAGCTGGTCCGCGCCGGCAGGCTCGCGGTCGTGCTCGCCGATTATGAGCCGGCGCCGCTGCCGATCCATTTCGTCTATCCGAGCGCGCGGCTTCTGTCGGCCAAAGTGCGATCGCTGATCGACCTCGCGGCGCGCGACTGCGATTGGACCTTTGTGGATTTCTGACGCTCGCCCGATGAGGCGGCGGGGCGACAGCCTCCATCCGTCAGCGCCGCGCGAAATGCGCGTCGAGCAAACCTCGCTGGCGCAGACGGATGAAGGATCGCGCATCGTCCACATCCTCGAGCATGTCGAGCAGCGCGACCGATGATCCGGTCAGATTGGCGAGGCTGTCGGCGAGCGCGTGCTCGGTCGACCATCTCACATCGCCGAATGGCGCCACGAAGCGCGGGCGACGGCGCATGCCAACCGCCCAGTAGCCGCCGTCGGTCGCGGGCCCGAAAACGGCGGCGTGATCGCCGAGAGCGCGAAAGCCGTGCGCCACCATCTCCCTCGTTATGCCTGGAATGTCGCTGCCGATGATCAGCACGGGACCGGGCGGCGGCAGGCGCGCGACGCGCGCCATGCGCTGGCCGAGGTTTCCCTGGCCTTGCGGGAGAATGCCTAACCCGGCCGGCCACGGCCCCGAGCGATCCGGCGTGACCGCGAGCCATGTGGTCCAACGCGGATCGGCGCCGAGGCGGCGGAGCATCAAGGACAGCGCCGTCCGCTGAAATCGCAGCGCCTCGATGGCTCCGATCTCGGCCGCGAGCCGGCGCTTGCCGGCGCCGTAGCGGGGCCAGCGTGTGAAAACGACGAGATGGCGCGGAATCGACATGGTCAACCGTAAACGCGGCGAATGACCTGCGGCGGAACGCCGAGGAAGTAGAGCGTCAGGCAAGCGAGATTGCGCAGGCTGCGCCGCGTCCACCCGTCGCGGCGCCATCGCGCCGCCGAGGTGCGCGCCGATATGGGCAGGACGGTCAGCCGCTTGCCGCCGATCCTGCGCACCATGTCCACGTCCTCCATCAGAGTCAGCAGCCGAAACCCTCCGAGACGATCATAGAACGCGCGGCTGATCAGCAGCCCTTGGTCGCCATAGGGCAGGCCCATCCACCGCACGCGCCATGCGACCAAGCGCTCCAATCGCCTCGCCTGGGCCGACTCGTCGTCGAGCGCGAAGCGGAACACGGCCGCCCGCCAGCGGTTGGTGGGATCGCCGCAGAAGGATACGACGGACTCCCGCCACCCGGCCTCCAGAACCGTGTCGGCGTGCAGAAACAACAGCCAGTCTCCGCGCGCTGTCTCGGCTCCGGCTTGCAGTTGCATACCGCGTCCCATAGGCGCCGCCTCCAGCCTCGCGCCGGACTCGCGGGCGATCGCGACGGTGGCGTCGTCAGAGCCGCCGTCGACGACGATGATATCGTCCTGCGGGCCGAGCGCGGCGAGCGTTCGCGGCAGGGTCGCGGCGGCGTCGAGGGTCGGAATGACAATGGATAAGTTCATCTGCTTGCCGCCCTTCCTCTACGGCCGGAGTTTCGCTGCGAGGGCGAAAAAGGTTACCGCTGTCGGAAGCATTGTTTCGACGAAAAAATCTGAAACTTTTTGGCCGCCGGGACCGAAATAGGCGGTAGACGCGGAGAGGAGCGAGCTGATGCAATATGATGCTTCCGAGATGGCGGCCGGCTCGGCCGATCCCTCTCGGGCGCCTTCGGGCCCGGCGAAATTCCGCGATCCCTTCGTCACCGCCCGCGGCGAGAGGCGCGCGCACGCGCCATTCGTGCGCCTCGAGACGCTGTGGTTCAACACGGGCACGTTGTGCAATCTTGGTTGCCGTGATTGCTACATCGAATCCTCTCCCAAGAACGACAGTCTGGCCTATTTTACGCGCGAGGACGCTCGGGCCTTTCTGGAGGAGGCGGCGAAAATTGCCGAAGGGCCGCTCGAGATCGGCTTCACCGGGGGCGAGCCCTTCATGAATCCCGATCTTCTCGGAATGGTGGAGGACAGTCTCGCCGCCGGCCATCGCGTTCTCGTGCTGACCAATGCGATGCGGCCGATGCGGCGCGTCGCGCCTGTGCTGCGCGAGCTGAACATGCGCTTTGCGGGTCGGCTGGCGTGCCGCGTGTCGCTGGACCATTATCGGGCCGCGGATCACGAGAAAATTCGCGGGCCGAACAGCTGGGCGCCCGCCATCGAAGGACTGCTCTGGCTCGCCGCCAATCATTTCGACCTCGCCGTCGCGGCGCGGATGGCGTCGGGCGATGGCGAAGCCGAGACGCGCGCCGGGTTTCGTGATCTGTTCGCTGCGCTCGGCGTCGCCATCGACGCCGATGATCCGGCGCGGCTCGTGCTGTTCCCCGAGCTGGCGGAAGATGACGATGCGCCCGAGATCAGCGAAGGGTGCTGGGCCGCGCTCGGAAAGTCGCCGGTTGAGATGATGTGCGCGCGCTCGCGCATGGTGTTGAAGCGCAAGGACGCTACGACGCCGATCGTCGTCTCCTGCACGCTATTGCCCTATGCGCAGGCGTTCGAAATGGGCTCGACCCTCACGGAGGCGATGCGCCGCGTGAACCTCAATCACGTCCATTGCGCGCGATTCTGCGTGCTCGGCGGCGCGACATGCAGCGCGACGGGAGCGGCGCGATGAGCGATGAGATTCAGGCCGATATTTGCGTCATTGGCGCGGGCTCCGCCGGTCTTTCGGTCGCGGCGGGCGCGGCGCAGCTCGGAGCGCGCACCGTCTTGATCGAGGCGCAGAAGATGGGCGGCGATTGCCTCAACACCGGCTGCGTGCCGTCGAAATCGCTGCTGGCCGCGGCGAAGGCGGCCAAAGCCGTGGCGCGAGCGCCCCGATTCGGCGTGCGAGCCGGCGAGCCGAACGTCGATTTCGAAGCGGTGAACGCCCATGTCCACCGCGTCATCGATGCGATCGCGCCGCATGATTCCATCGAGCGCTTCACGGGCCTCGGATGCATTGTGATCGAAGGGCGCGCGCGCTTCCTCGATCCGCGTACCATCGAGGCCGCCGGCAAGATCATTCGCGCGCGACGCTTCGTGATCGCCACCGGCAGCCGCGCCGCCGTGCCGACGATTCCCGGCCTCGACAGCGCGCCCTATTTCACCAATGAGACGATCTTCGACAACATTGTTCTGCCGCGGCGTCTCCTGGTGATCGGCGCGGGGCCGATCGGTTGCGAATTGGCTCAGGCGCATCGCCGGCTCGGGGCGCAAGTGAGCGTCTTCGACCTCGGGCCTCTGCTTCCGAAGGACGATCCGGACGCCGCCGCTGTGGTTCGCGACGCTCTCGTCGAGGATGGAATCGATCTTCACGAGAGCGTCGACATTCTTCGCGTCGAGACACGCGCCGAAGGCGTCGCCATCGTGCTGCGAAACGGCGCCGGCGAAAGCGCGATCGAAGGCTCGCATCTGCTCGTCGCCGCCGGCCGCAAGCCCAATGTCGAAAATCTCGGGCTAGAGGCCGCGGGTGTGCGTTATTCGAACAAAGGCGTCGAGACCGACGCCCGGCTGCGCACGAGCAATAAGCGAATCTTCGCCGCCGGCGATGTGGCGGGCGGGCTCCAATTCACCCATCTCGCCGGCTATCAGGCCGGAATCGTCATTCGCAACGCGCTGTTTCGGCTGCCGGCGAAAAGCCGACCGAAGGCCTTTCCATGGGTGACCTATACCGATCCAGAGCTCGCGCAAGTCGGACTTACCAAAGCGCAGGCGCGGGAGAGAGGCGGCGATATTCGCATTCTGCGCGCCGACTTCGCGGACAATGACCGCGCTCGAGCCGAGAGCGACACGCGTGGATTCCTGGAGGCCGTGGTGACGAAGGGCGGGCATGTGCTCGGCGCGACCATCGTCGGCCACAATGCCGGCGAGCTGATAACGCCCTGGACCTTGGCGATTTCACAAGGGCTGAAGATCGGCGCGCTGGCTAATGTCATCGTCCCTTATCCGACGCTGAGCGAGATCTCCAAACGCGCCGCCGGCGGCTATTTCACCCCTGCTCTGTTCTCGGCGCGAATGCGCGCGCTCGTCCGCTTTCTCGGAGCTTTCGGATGAGCCCGAAGCGGCTGGTCCCTCTGCTCGCGCTCGCGGCGCTGATCGTGGCGGCTTTTTATTTGCGCGTGGACCAATATCTCACGCTCGACGCCTTGCGCGACAATCGCGCCGCGCTGTTGGAGTTCGTCCAGTCGCACAGCGTCGTCGCCGCTTGCGCCTATGTGCTCGCCTATGTCGGAGTCGTCGCACTCTCGCTGCCGGGAGCGGCGGTCATGACGCTCGCGGGCGGCTTTCTGTTCGGCGTGCCGCTCGGGGCGACATTGACCATCATCGGCGCGACGGTCGGCGCGACGCTGCTGTACCTCATCGCCCGCTCCGCCGCTGGCGACGTCCTGCGCGAGCGCGCCGGACCTTTTCTCGCGCGCATGTCCAATGGCTTTCGCAAGGACGCTTTCAACTATCTGCTGTTCCTTCGGCTCGTTCCCGTGCTTCCGTTCTGGGCCGTCAATCTGGCGCCCGCGCTGCTGGGAATGCGCCTAGAGCCCTTCGTCGCGGCCACCGCGATCGGCGTCGTGCCCGGCACGCTGGTCTTTGCGGCGTTTGGAGCAAGTCTCGGCCAGATATTCGACGCCGGCGCAGAAGTGCGGTTGGAAGACGTCTTCAGTCCCACTTTGATCGCAGCCTTGCTCGGACTCGGCGCTCTGTCACTGCTGCCCGTGATTCTGCGGCGACTGCGGGAAGGACAGCAATGACGATCATAGCGCGCCGCTTTCAACCTGCTCTTCCCCGAATGGAACTCATCATGCCCACCGTCGAAGCCAAGCCGATTTCCCGATATCCCTGGTTCATTCGTCTCTTCTTCTGGAAGCAGAAGCTGACCTATGGACGGGTTCTCGATCCGGGCTTGCTGTGGGGGCGCTCGCCTCTGGTGTTCGCGTCCGTGGCGCTGCTGTACGGCGCCTTGAACCGGCGCGCCTCGCCTTTGTCGCCGGCGTTGCGCTCATTGGTGACAGTGCGCGTCTCTCAGATCAACCACTGCGCCTTTTGCGTCGACATCAACTCCGCGACGCTGGCCAAGCGCGGCGTCGCGATGGAGAAGATCGACGCACTCGCCGACTGGCGCAATAGCCCGCTGTTCGCTCCCGACGAGCGGCTCGCGCTGGAATATGCCGAGGCGATGACATTGACCGAGCCGGGCGTGAGCGACGAGCTGCGCGCCAGATTGAAGGAGCATTGGAGCGACGATGCGATCGTCGAATTGACCGGCCTCGTCGCCTTTCAAAATCTCTCCTCGAAATTCAATGCGGCGCTCGACATTCCCTCACAAGGCTTTTGCAAGCTGCCGGCGGGAAAAGCCGATCCGAAAGGGTGAAATTCATGAACATTGAAGCCGTCAAGGACTATTACGGAAAGACGCTGCGCAGCTCCGACGATCTCAAGACCATGGCCTGCTGCACGCCCGACAGCATGCCCGCGCGGGTGAAGGCGCTGCTGTCGAATATCCACGATGAGGTTCTAACGAAATATTACGGATGCGGACTGGTCGCTCCCGAGGAGCTGAAAGGCCGGCGGGTTCTCGATCTCGGCTGCGGCTCCGGGCGCGATGTCTATCTCATGTCGCAGCTCGTCGGTCCGTCGGGCGAGGTCGTCGGCGTCGACATGACGCCGGAGCAGCTCGAAACCGCGACGGCGCATATCGAGTGGCACAGGGAAAGATTCGGCTATGCGCGCAATAATGTGCGCTTTCTGCATGGCTATATCGAGCGGCTCGACGCGCTCGGCCTCGAGCGGGCGAGCTTCGACGTCATCGTCTCCAATTGCGTCGTCAATCTTTCGATCGACAAGCCGGCGGTTCTGAAAGGCGCGTTCGATCTCTTGAAGCCGGGCGGGGAGTTTCACTTCGCCGATGTCTACGCCGACAGACGCCTCGATCCGGCCTTGCGCAACGATCCCGTCGTGTATGGAGAGTGTCTGGGAGGCGCTCTCTATTGGGGCGACTTTCTCGCGCTCGCCAAAGCCGCCGGCTTCGGCGATCCACGCCTCGCAGCCAGCCGGCCGCTGGAGATCATCGATTCCGAAATCGAGGAAAAGATCGGCGCTGCGCGCTTCTATTCGGCGACCTATCGTCTGTTCAAGATCGAAGGCCTCGAGCCTGCATGCGAGGATTACGGCCAGGCGGTGATCTACAGAGGCGGCGTTCCGGAAGCGCCGCACCGCTTCACGCTCGACAGCCATCATGTGATCGAGAAGGGCCGGCTCTTCCCCGTCTGCGGCAATAGCTGGCGCATGCTGAAGGAGAGCCGCTTCGCTCCCTATTTCGATTTCCTCGGCGACTTCTCGACGCATTTCGGCATTTTTCCCGGCTGCGGCACGAACATCCCCTTCACGGGCTCCGCCGATCGGAGCCGGGGCGCAGACGCGTGCTGCTGAAACAGCGGCGCCCGGCCGCTCATTGCGACCGGGCGCCTTTCGCCTTTGCGAAATCAGGCGGCTTCCTTCCACACGCGAGACGCGAAGACGTCGTCGACCGGCGTGTGGAAGAGATGATTGGCATAATTCGAATAGGTCTTCACGCCGATCGCGAGAATGACGCCGAGAATATTCTTCTCGCTGTAACCGGCGGCGAGAAACTCCCGCACGGCGCCTTCGCTCGGCCGACCGCGCATCTCGACCATGACATGCGTGAATGTCGCGAGCGCCTGCAGCCTGGAATCGGGGATCGCGCGACCATCGCGAATGGCGTCCGTCACTTCGGTCGGAACCTTCGACATTTTATCCGCGACGAAGCTGTGCGCCGCCATGCAATAGTGACAGAAGTTCGCGCGGCTGATGACAAGGAATATCAGCTCCTGCTCGATCGACGTGAAGCCGGCGTCGCGTCGAAAGGCGGCGTAGGTCGTGGAATAGGCCTCGAGCAGAGCCGGCTCATTCGCCATGGCGCCATACATATTGGGAACAAAGCCGAGTTGCCGCTTGGCGGCATCCAGCAAGTCGCGCGCCTTGCCGGTCGCGGTTTCGATGGTCAGGAGGCCGAGCTCCTTGATCTTATAAATCGTCGTCATTGTGATCTCTCCTTTGTTATCGTCCCGCCAATCGTCTCAGATCGGCATCCGTGAAGGCCTGACCGCCGACACCCCATGCGCCGGGCTGCACGTCTTCGACGATCACCCATGTCGCCTGTCGAAGCCCTTCGCCTTCGACGGAGAGCACGGCCTCCGTCACTTTGCTGATGAGCTCTCGCTTTTCATCCGGTGTGAGATATCCGCCGATTCCTTTGATTTGCACGAGCGGCATGTCGTTGCTCCTCTGTCGTCGATTGACGCGACAATCTGCGCAGCTATGCTGCGTTCGAACAAGTACGCACTAATGTTTCACATAGTATCAAATGCGATACCGCGAGGCAGAACGATGCGAAAGCAGAGACACGAGACCTACACATGCTGCCCCTTCGAGGCGGCGTTGGACGTGATGGGAAGCAAATGGAAGGCGACGATTCTCTTCCGATTGCTCGATGGAACATGGCGCTTCAACGAGCTTCGCCGTTCGATGCCAAACGTCACCCAACGCATGTTGACCATTCAGCTCCGGGAGCTCGAGGCGGATGGCATGATCCGGCGCAAAATATTCCCGGAGGTTCCTCCGCGAGTCGAATATTCCTTGAGTGAATTGGGGCAGACGCTCGAACCTTTGCTGCGCGAGCTGTATCGCTGGGGCGAAGAGCATCTCCAGGGCGGACAGCTCGCGCCGGCGGGCGCCGTGGACGACAGCGCGAAGACTCTGCACGCTGCTGCGACAGAGAGCGTGGAGTGATTCGTCAATCGGGCTCCAAACGCGACGAACGCGATTCATCATCTAGCCTCGATCTGGATGGCGTGATGAGCTTTGCCCGATCGCCTGCTCATCGGGACTTCGTGCGCAACTATCTCAATTGCGCTTCGCGCGCGATCCGCAACGCTGCAAAAGCAGAACCTCTCGCGACAATCTCCCGGTGACGAGGAGCGAGTCACGCGTATCGGATGACGACCGAGCCCATCATTCGCTCGCAACGCCGAAACAAAGCTCCATTCGAACGTCCCCCTCCGGGTCGTCGACATTCGCATCAGACAGCAGGTCGGAGACATTATCGATGACATTCACACTTCATACCCAGTCGACCGCACCCGACGGCTCACGCAAATGGCTCGCTGCGATCGAGCAACGATTCGGCTTCGTTCCCAACCTGTTCGCGGTTCAAGCGGAATCGCCCGCTATGCTGGAGGGCTTTCAAGCTCTCTACAAGGCTTTCGAGTCGACCGCGTTTTCCGCTACCGAGCGCGAGACGATCCTTCTCGCGACGAGCTTCGAGAACGGTTGCGCGTTCTGCGTCGCCGCCCATACGGCCGCCGCATTCAAGCAGAAGGTCTCTCCCGAAGTCATCGCGAGCCTGCGGGAGGGCCGATCGATCGGCGACGCCAAGCTGGAGGCGCTTCATCGGTTCACGCGCGCCTTGGTGACGAAGCGTGGAGCCGTGACCGAAGAGGAGACCGCGAGCTTTCTTCGAGCCGGTTACGACAATCGTGCGCTGCTCGAGGTGATCATGGGCGTCGCGCTGATGGTGATGAGCAACTACACCAACCGCTTGGCGAAGACGCCATTGAACGAGAGCTTCGAGCCTTTCGCATGGACGGATAGCCGAACGGACCCGAAATAGGCCGCCATGAGTTTCGACGAACGAGACGCGCCGGTTAGCGGCGGCGCGCCTCCCGCATCATCGATCGATGTAAAACCTCATCAGCGCCAGCGCGTCGCCGGATGTCCAGTCGACCTCGCCGACGATATAGCCGGCGACGCGTCCGAGCCGATCCACGACATAGGAGATCGGCATGCCATGAAGAACGAAGGGCGAGGAGGAAGTTTGTCCGGCACGGACAGCGATAAGTCCGTCGGGGTCGAGAAAGGGCAGCAGGCGAAGGACGCCGATGTTCCTCGAGAATGCAGCGACCGAATCGTTTCCGCCTTTGTCGATCGATATCGCGACAATCTCGAGGTCGCGCGGATCGATGAGGCGCCCGAGACGTTCGAGCGTCGGCAATTCGCGGCGGCAGGGCGGACACCATGTCGCCCAGAAGCACAGCAAGACGACCTTCCCGCGAAGCGCCTTCAGCTCGATCGTCTTGCCGTCGATGCGTCGAAGGTCGAGCGCGGGCGCCTCGGCGAGCGGTCTCAGCTCGATGAACTGCGAGGTCGGGGTTCGCAGCTGCGGCCAAGTCCGATCGTTGTTCGATTGCGCCCCGACCGACGAAGAAATCGCCGCGCCGACGAGGCCGATGGTCACCGCACGGCGCGACGGTTGATCCGGCGCCGCAGTCATCGGCGAGAGAGCAGATGGTCGAGCGAGATGGCGCCCGGACCGCGCGCGATGATGACGATGAGCAGCGCGGCCCAATAGGCATGCGCCGTCCACCACGCGTCGGGATAGACGAAGATCTGAATGATCAAAGTCATGGCCAAAAGGCCGAGCGCCGAAAGGCGCGTCAGGAGACCGAGCAAAAGGAGCACGGGCAGCACGACTTCGAGCGCGGTCGCCATATAAGCCGCGACACTCGGTGAAATGAACGGCAGCTTGTACTCTTCGGCGAAGAGAGCGAATGTCGCATCTCTGACTGCCATCGGAATCTGAACGGTCACGTCGGCGCCGAAAACGTCTCCGCCGATGGTCGGTCCTTCGATCTTTGTCTGGCCGGACGCGAAAAACGGATGTGCGGCGACCACTCGGAGAAACAGGGCGATCGGCGCGTAGGGGATCGCGTCGAGCGAAGCGGTGATCTTGTTCGAGAGTTTCATGCGGCGCCGCGCTCCTTCGGTGACGAAAATTCCTTCGGGATTTGCAGACGGATCAGCGCCTCGCCGAGCAAGAGAATGCGGAGCGATTCGGAGAGGTCGAAGCTCGGAGCGGCGCGCTTCGCCTCCTCGGCCGCGTCGTGAAGCGCGGCTCCCTCCATGAGGGTTCTCACGAATGTCGATCCGCCGACGGCAAGCGCATGTGTCTCGACAGTCGACCGGCGTCTGGTGACGAGCGCGTCCTGCGCATGATCCGCGATCGGCGTGATCGAGTCTTCGTCCGACATATTCGCGCGCCAAATCGACACGATCGGATAGCGCGAGCAGACGAGCTGCGTCGAGGGATGAAAGACGACGGTCGCGCCGTCGAGCAGGTCGACAGGCGCGGACCGCAGCTCTTCGAGCGACAGGGGAGTGGCGTCCGCAGCGTGATAGGCGCGGCCAACCGCATATTCGAGGCGGGCGACGTCCGGCAGATAGGGCAGCTCGCGCGCAGGCTCGAAGGTGGCGAGGAAATCTCCGAAGCTCTCGCCATATTCGAACAGCATGGGCGAGGCGGGCAGGGCTATTCGAACATAGCATTGCGCGGTCGCCCGGAAGAACGCGTCGCCGACGAGGCGCAGGCAGACCGGAAAGCGCTGCGCCAGCGCGTCGACCAATCCACCGATCACATTGTTGCGATAAACGGCGAAGCGCCCCGCGGGCAAGGCGCCATGCGACGCCACGAGACCCCGGGGCGGCGGAAGATCAGGATTGAGGAGAGCGCGAACGAATTCGCCTTGGGTTCGCTCATGCATCGAGGTCAAGCGCGCGCCTCCTGCCGTGTCGTTTCTCCGCTCCATTGCCATCTCTCCTCGAGGAGATGCTCGGCGCGCGCCGCCTCGTCGAGGAGGACCGGCCACGCGGGAAGGGCATTGTCCCATTCGATCAATGTGGCGACAGGTCCCCGGCGGTCCAGGATGCGTCTGTAGAGCGCCCAGACCGGCGAAGGGACTGGAGCGCAATGCGCGTCGATCAACAAGCGCTCACCATCCTCGTCGGCGTCTTCTGCATGTCCGGCGAGGTGAATTTCCTCGACGAGGCCGATCGGAAACGCATCGATGTAATCTTCCGCCGAGAAGCCATGATTGACCGCGCTGACATGAACATTGGCGGCGTCGAGCAGCAGACCGCAGCCGGATCGGTGCGCGACCTCGCTCAGGAACTGGACTTCGGACAGGTCTGACGTCTCGAACCGCAGATAGGTCGCGGGATTCTCGAGCAGAATCCGGCGGCCGAGCGCATCCTGAACGTCCATCACATTGCGGGTGACCCTCGCCAGGCCGATGTCGTCATAAGCCATGGGCAGGAGATCGTTCAGATAGGCGGCGCCATGTGTGGACCAGGCGAGATGCTCGGAGAACATGGCCGGCTCGTATCGGGCGACCAGAGTTCTCACCCGATCGAGATGCTCTCGATCGAGCGGCTGCGCGCCGCCGATCGAAAGACCGACGCCGTGAATGGACAAAGGGTAGTCCCGCCGAATTCGCGTGAGCTGCGCATGCGGCGGCCCGCCCGCGCCCATGAAATTCTCGGCATGAATTTCAAAGAAGCCGACGCTGGGCGCCGACTCCTGGATGTCATCAAAGTGATCGCTCTTGAAGCCGACGCCCGCTCGGATGGGCAGCCGGAGCTCGCTATTCGGGGCGTAGGCGCTCATCGGCTTCCTTCGCATGGGCGGAGTTAGTCGACGATCGGCTCGAGGCTGCCGCGTCCCTTCGGAGTCACGATCCCCGTGCATGTCCCCGTCGGAACATATTTCCATGCGTTGCCTTGATAATTGACTTTCGACGATCCTGCGCAGGTCGTGCCCGGCCCCGCCGCGCAATCATTCTTTCCCTGCAAAGCGACTCCGTAGCATTTTTCCTGATCGCCGGCTGCTTGTGCGGCTTCTACGGCGGCGAGGGCCATGGCGAAGGCGCCGGCGACAGTCAGGACGCTGGAAATCTTCCTATCCGACATATTCGTCTCCTATCATGCGCGGCGGTCGTCGCGAGATTGCCCGAACGTCCCCGCCTGTCGATCATTTCGTAGCCGGGCTGTGGAACGTTACGGTGGACCCGAAAATATCCGCGAGCGAGCGCAGGCCCTCGGCGGCGCAGCCCGTCGCCGTCCTGGAGCAGCTTTTTTTAAAATCGGATCGAATTCCGATCGCTCGACGATTCCGTTCGAGTGAAAAGCGCACTAATCTGGACCACACCTCAAAGGAGCGCCGAATGAGCGGCGCGTCTCTCGTGACAGATCGAACCACTCCCCACGCGGACGATGAGCAGTCAGCACGACCCATTCGCGGCGAAGGACGACGAGCGCCGATGGCGTGCGCTCATGACTTCGGCCCAGGACGGTGACGGCGTCGCATATGCCGAGCTGCTGTCGGACCTATTGCCCGTTCTGCATCGCTTCGTCCGGCGAAAATCGCGGAATGCGCAGGACGCGGACGACGTCGTTCAGGAGATTTTGGTTTCCCTCCATACGGTGAGGCAAACTTATGATCCGCGGCGTCCCTTCACGCCTTGGCTCATGACGATCGCCGCGCGCCGTGTGGCGGACGCCGCGAGACGGCGATACGCTCGCGGCGCGAATGAGATCGCCGTCGATGTCCTGCCTGAAACCTTTCAGGGGGATGAAACGAAATTCGAGCAAGAGGCGAGCGACGTCGCCGAGGATCTCCGAAAAGCTCTGGCGGTCCTCCCGCAAAGCCAACGAGAGGCGATCGAGTTGATCAAGATCCGCGGGCTTTCGCTCGAAGAGGCGGCCGAAGCGACGGGAAAGAGCATCGGCTCGCTGAAAGTCCGAGTGCATCGAGCAATCAAGGCAATGCGGCAGGCGCTGGAGCAGAAAAGCTGACCCCGATGAAAAGTGAAGATCTCATCCGAAGTCTGATGGACGATTGCGCCCCGACGCCGCCGCTCGCCCATCCAGGATGGCGCGCGCTCGTCTGGTTCGGCGCGGCTCTCTGCTATCTCGGATTGGTCGTCCATTTCGTGGGGCGACGGCCGGAGCTTTTCACAACGATCGCAGACCCCCGGTATCTCGCGGAAGTCGCTGCGATGTTTCTGACGAGCGCAATGGCGGCGGCCGGCGCCTTTTGCGCCGGATGCCCGGGACGGGCCATCTGGGAGCGTTTCGCGCCCCTTCCATTTCTGCTGATATGGATCGGCGCGCTCGCCATCGGATGCTGGCGCGATCGACACATTCAGGGTTTCCCGCCCTTTGCGAATATTTCGACCATTCAGACAATTGCGGCGATGAGCATCCCTTCGGCTCTCGCCATCCTGTCGATGGCGCGACGAGGCGCTCCGATCGCGCCAATGACGACAGTTGGGCTGGCGACACTCGCAGCCACGTCGATGTCCTCGGCGGTCCACCGTGTGTTCATCGAGCAGAGCATGGCCGGCTCCGCAGGGTTTTGGCCCTTTTGCGCAGTTCTTTTGATGAGCGGCTTCGCCTCGCTGTTCGGACGTCGGCTTCTTCGCTGGACGACGCGCGACGAGTTCGTCGCCACTGTCCAGCGGCCGAGCTGACGGCGGAGCGCATCGATCGGTCTCCTGGTCGGCCCGGGGCGAGCACAGCCACGGACCAAACCATCACGGGAAGCTTTTGTGTGAATCTCCGTAACCTTCATCGCGGCTCCAACGAAATTGATCGACGAAGCGTGCGCAGTCTCCGGCGTCCGCCAGTCGAAACGAGGTCGGCGTCGATGCGAGAGCCTCGAATCGCATGGGTCGATAATGCAAAAGGCATTTGCGTTATCCTGGTCGTCATGATGCACTCCGCGCTCGGCGTCGGAGAGACCATGGGCGGCGAGGGGCTGCTGCATTGGATCGTTGCGTTCGCCAAGCCGTTTCGCATACCCGGTTTCTTCCTCATCGCCGGCCTCTTCCTCTCGCGAACCATCGATCGGGACTGGCGCACCTATCTCGATCGAAAGCTCATACATTTCGCTTACTTTTATGTCTTGTGGCTCGTCATCCAATGGCTCTTCAAGAGCGGGCTATGGGCGGGAGGCGATCCGCTGGCCGCACTCCGGCAGTTGGCGCTCGCCATGGTCGAGCCTTTCGGAACTTTGTGGTTCATTTATCTGCTGCCGATCTTTTTCGTCGCGACTAAGCTGCTGCGCAAGGTTCCGTTGGCACTGATGTTGCTGGCGGCCGCGTCGATCGAGACTAGCCGCATCGAAAGCGGTTGGACCGTTCCGGATGAGTTCGCAGCCCGCTACGTCTATTTCCTCGCCGGCTATCTGCTCGCGCCGCAGGTCTTCGCTCTCGCTGAATCGGCGAGGAAGAACCCGCGCGAGGCGGTTCTGGGGCTCGCGGCCTGGGCCGCCGCTGATGCGACGCTGGCGTTCTCCCCTTCCCCATTCGCGGGCTATTCGACAGTCGCATCACTGCCCGTCGCGAGCCTCGTGGCGGGCTTCGCTGGCGCAGCGGCCGTCATCATTTTCGCCACGCTGGTTTCCGACCGCCCGCGGTGGGCCTGGCTTCGATATTGTGGCGGCGCCTCGCTGGTAATCTATCTCGGCTTTTTCCTTCCGATGGCCGCCGCGCGCAAGGTCATTGTCGACTATGAGCTTATAAACAGCGTGGGCCTCGCCTCACTCTTCGTTACGGTGGTCGGCGTCGTTGGTCCTCTGCTGCTGTATCGCATGACGAAGCGCGGAGTGTTTCGCTTCCTCTTCGAAAGGCCGTCATCGTTTCGGCTCGATGCGCCAAATGCTAGCGAGGATGAGCTATCCAGTCGTCAGAGCGCCCTTTGACGCGCACGACTCTTCATCGTGGCAAAGAGCCGGCAACATATGCCGCCGGCTCGACCGGAAAGAACACGAAGCGGTCGAGCAGAGTATCCCTTCGACCGCGCTGGACAATTTACATCTCTGCGATCGTCCCGCCCTTGGCTTCGCAGGCCTTCGCCGATTTCGCGGGAATCCACCCCTGTCCCTTGCAGGAGTTCATACCCTTGCAAGAGCTGTTCGCGGTCTTGCACGCGCTCATTCCTTTGCAGGAATTGACGCCAGCGCAATGAACCGGCTTTCGCGCAGCCTTCGCGAGCGCGGGGCTCGGCGCGGCGCCATTCAGCACGAGCGCGATCGTCGCCGCGGCGAGAGACGCGCCGGACACGACTTTGGTCTTCATCGAAATCTCCTCGATAGTTCGTCCGTCGATCGAACGTGTCGGGTCCACATTGGACCGCAGACCATTCTTCGCTTCCGGGGCCGGTACGGTTACACGCAGGGAGAAGATTGTTCGCCTGCTATGCGTCGCCACCCCGGTGAGGTTCTATCGATTCCGAGACGTATGGGATTTTTTCTAGAAGCGATGTAGCGCCCATTCATTTACCGCGAAAAAGCTGGGGAAGCGCCCGCTGAACGGCGCGGCCCTCCGGCACGAGGGACCAAAAGTCATCAATTTCTCGCCGCGATCGAGGCTGCTTGATGCGCTCGAGTCTGCGAGAGCAGCCGACCGGATGGAGCCATGCAGTAGTTCGCGTCTGAAGGGTCGCGATGGACGCGAAAAAAAGATGGACGTGGGACGAATCCATTCTGGTGTTTTTCACCTCTTGCTTATCGGGGGAATTATCCCTCGGACGAAGCGATCAGGAGTGAGGAACATGCTGTACGTGAAGAATGTACCCGGCTGGGAGCGTGTCGTCAGGTTGGGAATGGGAGCCGGCCTTCTCGTCGCCGCAGTGATCTCTTTTGGCGCGTCGCCCACCGGATGGAGCGTCGGTGGCTTGGGAGCCATGGCGGCTATGTCCGGCCTCTTCGGCTTTTGTCCTGCCTGCGCGATGGTCGGACGTAAGCTGAAGCGCTGACGAAGGACAGTCGATGGCGGCGCGCACGCATCACCTCGTCGTTCGGGCGCAAGGCGGAGATGCCGCGGCGCTCGAGCAGCTGTTGTCGGAATGTCGGTTCGACGCCCGTCGCTATGCGGTGCGGCACTGCGTGACTAGCGAGATCGATGACGCTGTGCAGGAGGCCTTGCTGATCGTGGCGCGCCGCCTTCATGCGCTGGAGTCGGCGGCGTCTTTTGCAAGCTGGCTATTCACGATCGTACGCCGTGAGTGCCGACGCCTCTCCCGGAAAGTTTTTATGCATGAAGAGCTAGACGAAGAAAAATTCGAGGCGAGATTCGCTGCGCGCTCAATGGGCGAGCTCCGATCAGAGTTATTTTGCGCATTGGATTCGCTGCCGGCTCATTATCTGGAGATCATCCTGTTGAGAGACGTCGAGGAATTGACCATCTCCGAAATATGTGAACGGCTCGGGATCAGCGTCGCTACAGCGAAAGTGCGCCTCCGACGCGCGCGCCTGCTGGTCCGTGAATATCTCACAGGCGTGGATATGATGGTGTGACGGGCTACAATCACACTGGAATTGACCTTAAGTGAGAATTGGGATGGCGCTCGCGCCAGAGTGGCGGAGCTTCATTTCGAACGATGGATTCGCTCGGTAGCTATATCGCCGCGTCACAGGCGCTCATGGTCGCGGACCGAGGGAGCATCAGTCGAGCTGCTCGGATTCTTGGAGATTGGCAATCGGCGGTGCGGCGCCGAATTCTGATGCTGGCTCGAGTTCGCCGAGGGCGACTCTGCGAAATTGATCTCTGATCTCATGGACCGTCGCCTCAATGTCGCATCCGTCGTTTGCGGCCCGTCGGTCTGTGGGTGTGATACAGAGGAGCTATGGTGCTCCGACATGTGGGTCGCCTTTATTTTCTCAATTTCGTGACCGTCCTTTTGGCATCAACAGCGAGTGGAATGAAGCAGAAGATCCGGCCACCCAGCGATCCTCGATAGGGAGCCTCGCGGCTGTGGCGGTACACTCGAAATTGCACGGATGTGTTCGGCACCGCCAGTGTCAAAGACGTCTCGTCGGCGGCGATGATATCGACTTCGAGCGCCTCTCCAGGCCGGTCTATGTCAGAGAGAGTTATTCGTCTTTCCACAACAATGCTCCCAAAACAAAATCCTTGAAATGTGATCGACGTCAATCGTGCTGCTGGTCAGGAAACGTCGGCTCGTGATAGCCCAAGCGCAATGAGCCGCCGTAGCCGGCTTACCCAGAACGCGATCGACTAATTCTCCGCCCGCCGCATTCTCACGTTTTCCAACGCCTCTCGTATCATTTCGTCGACCGCGAAGCGGACGTTGCTCTCGAGCGCGTCGAGCCCGTCTCTGCCGATCAGATAGAGAGCGTCGTCGACGTGCGATTCGAGGAAGTAGCGGGAGATGATCGGCTGGTCGAAACCTGCGCCTTTCGACCCCGCTGTGATGCTCGCCATCGCGGCGTCACGTAGCGCGCGAGCGAACTGCTCGCGCGTGCTCAACAAAATCGTCGCCAAAGAGACGGCGTGACCCAAATGCTTCTCACGCATATTCGGACTCTCGGTGGTTTACGGACTCGCCCCCTCTGCCGCACCGGCGCTTCCCTTCCTCGAACCAGCGGCTACCGTTTGTAGAGTATACTCCGTAGATAAATACTCTTCAAGCTGGCTGGTTCTCGTCATGGAAATGCGAGAGACGCTGGCGCGCAATCTGAGGAAATATCGACGGGCGCAACGCCTGTCGCAGGAGGAGCTCGGCCATCGAGCCGAGCTCGACCGCACCTATATCAGCTCGATCGAACGCTGCGTTTATTCGGCGACGGTCGATGTCGTCGGACGTCTCGCCGAAGCTCTCGGAATCCCGGCGCTCGAGCTTTTGAGGCCTGCGAGCGAAAGCGCGGAGGCGAAATCGTCATCCGCGACATCGGCTGAAGGCGCCGGCACGAAGGGGCAGCCCGAGAAAGGCGCAAAGCCAGCTCGCAAAAGCGAGAGGTCGGCGCAAAGGGCAGCTCGAAGGAAGCCGGGTCCATAGCCGAGCGACCATGGACCCGAGCATGAGGATCACATCGGCGAGATCGCCGCTTCCGGCGACGCCAGCCGGGCAATATCTGCGAGCGCCGAGCGCAGTTCCGGCCAGGGAAATTCCGCATCTGTCGGGCTCGGCTCGCCGAGCTGAATGAGGATAGCGAGCTTGGCCGCGACACCCGGCAGGCTGGCGGCTTTCGTCTTCGGGACCGACGCTACAAAATCGCGCTCCTTGCCGAGAGCGGCTCGAAGTTCCGCGTCGACGGCGTCGAAGCCGAGCGCTGCCGCCGCCTCGTCCCATCGCTTTTGCTGCTCGTTGAACGCCGCGATCAGCGCTTCTCTCTCGATCGCCGGCTCGTTCGCGACCAGCTCCTCGATCTCGTCGACCGATTGAGCGATTTTCGGCTCCGGCTCGTCGGAGATGCGGATCGCGACCTCGGGAATGCCGACCGAGTGAATGAGCTTCTTCTCGATCCGCTGCCACTGGCGCGTCAGCGCGACGACTTCAGTGTGATTGGCTTGCCAATTCCGCCAAAGCTGCAGCGCGGGGTCGGACGGCGCCCCTCCAGTCCTCTTCCCGGACGGCAAGGCGCCGGTTCCTCGCAAAATGGCGCGCCAGCTAACGGCGGGCGGAGTCGTGCTATCTTCAGAATCAGCCATGATCCAAGCTCCTCTAAAGCATGGGTTGTGGTCAGGCCGGGCGGGATGCTCGAACATCCCGTTCGGCCGCTGCTGATGAAATTGCAGCCGGGAGAAGGTAAGCCGGCGAGAACATTTTAGCAACGCATATTGGAAAACGCGGGCCTCCATATCTTTACGCCGCAGAGCGGTCGGGCTGTTCGCGACGGCGCATCGATTACGGAGGAAACGGGTCCGTTCGAGGAAAAACCTATAGCTTGCAAAGCGATAGCCATTCGATCAGTGGCCTTTAAAAGGCCATTTATTTTCAATGAAGTAGGAAGCATTAGAGCGGCCGATGGCGGCCCTGTCGCCGGCATATCCGATTCTGGAAATCAGCTTGTGAAACCGGGCTTTTCAAGTGAATTCGGAGCTTCGAGATCTGAAATGGGCTCTTGTCGCCTCGCGGCATCGAAGCCTTCGGCAAGCGGCGGAGACGCTGAACACGCGTCAATCCACCCTCAGCCGTCGATTGCATGATCTCGAATGTGAGCTCGGCGTGGATTTGTTCGAGCGCACGACGGGTGGAACGAAGCTCACGCCGGTCGGTCGTGAATTTCTGGATGCGGCGCGGCCCATCGTCGATGAAGCGGACCGCCTCTTCCTCACATTCAAAACGCGACGCAATGGTGTAAATAGGCCATTGCGAATAGGGATCTGCTCGTCGCTTTCGGCCGGCAATCTGCGGGAGACGCTCGCGGAGTTGCGCCGCCAGATCGCGGATGCGGATATTCTCCTGGTCGACGGCGCCAAGGAGGGATTGCTCGGCGAGCTCGCCGCCGGCGCGATCGACCTCGCCATACTGACCTCCGGCGGCGGAAAGTGGAACGACCGCGTTCTGCCGCTCTGGGGCGAACGGGTAGTCGTCGCCGTTCAGGAAAATCACCCGCTCAATAGTCGGCCAGCGATCCAATGGCGGGAGCTTTGCGACAATCGGATATTGCTGACGCGGAGCGGCGTCGATTCCGAACTCGAGCAATTGCTGAGCGTGAAGGCCGGCGGCTCGGGTTCTTTGCGTATCAGCTATCAGGATGTCAGCCTCGACAGGCTGCTGAGCCTCGTCGGCGCCGGTTATGGCGTCGCGCCACTGCTCGAAGGCGCCGCCGGATTTAGCTGCCCCGGAGTGACTCATCGCGAGCTGCATGGCGACTGTGGGCAAATGCGGCTTCAGTTCGCGGCCTATTGGAAAGAGACGAACAGTAATCCGATGCTGCAACCATTTCTCGGTTTGCTGCGCGCCCGCTATCCTGACCTTTCGGTTTCCGCGACATCGGGTTGAGGTTTCGGACGCGTCCGTGTCTTCGCGAAGGCTCGGTCTGTCGCGATGAAGCGCTGCAGCATCGGAACAATCAGCTTGAGCGGATCGGCGATGGTCTGCCCATTGGCTCGGCCGAGCGCGTCGGCATAGGCGGCAAGATCGCGATGCAGAGAGGCAGGAATCTCGACGGTGATTTTGACGGGCTTGTCGTCGGCGAGCGGACCGAGCTTCAGTTTCGTCACGGCGCCATTCCTTCCTTATATGGAGCCAATAGAAGATCCCGCGTCACGAGCACGCGAACAGGAAAGCCCGGGCGAATGGTGAGAGTGGGCTGGATATTGAGCTGGCGCTGAACGAGCAATTGCCCGGTCTGGCTGGCGCTGTTGGAGCCGCCGCGACGGATCGCTTGAATTAGGCTGCTCTCACTGCCCGTCGTTCCCGCTTCGGCGCCGATACTGAGGAGCGTCGAGAGCGCGGCTCCTTTGAGAAGCATGTCCCAATGATTGTCGACCTCGTCCTCGAGACCGGCGTAGCCGGCCGCGTCGGCGCCGGGTTGCCGCTCCAGCACGATCGAGGTCCCGTTGGGCATGATTAGCCGTGTCCAGGCGAGAAGCACGCGCCTCTGGCCGTAGGCGACGGAACTGTCGTATTGGCCGATCAATTTCGCGCCCTGCGGGATGAGCAATAATTTCCCTGTCGGACTGTCGTAGACCGCTTCGGTCACCTGCGCGGTGATCTGTCCTGGGAGATCGGAGCGGAGGCCGGTGATGAGCGCGGCGGGGATCACCGTTCCGGCCAGGACGACGTACGGCGATGCAGGCTTGGCGAGCCGATCGGGACTGACGGTTCGCCGATCGGTCGATGCAGTCAGAAAAGCGGTCTTGCGATCCTGCATGTTCTGCGCGGAGCCGGCGTCGACAGATGGCGTCGCGACTGCGCCAGCGTCGCCCGCGGCGATCATGGTCGGAGCGATCGGCGCGATCGGCCTCTCACGCTCACTCGTCTGAGCAAAGAGGCGGCTCACGCGCGCGGCCTCACCTTCCTGCGCGCGGCGCTGCGCTTCGGGATCGGACGCCGATGCGCCGACAATCGTCGTATTGCCGGCCGCGCCAGCATTCAGAATGGGCCGGCCGAGATCGCCCGGCAGAGGCGGCCCGAGCGGCGGCGCCGGGCGCGGCACTCCCGTGTAGTCCTTGGGCAGGTTGGCGAGACCGTCGGCGGCGGGACGATTCTGCGTGTTGTAGAGTTCCTGGGCCGCGCCGGTTCTGTCGCGGGGCTGCAGGGCGTAGCCGAGCGCGCCGGCGATCGCGAGGGCGGCGACGCTCGCCATGCCGATCAGCACTTTGCGCGACAGTCGCGTCACGCGCGGGCGTTCGCCTCGGAGGCGAAGGTCCGGGGTGATCGGTGGCGCAGCGAACCTCTCGTCATTCGCGTCCGGCGTCATGACCGCGGCCTTCCATCGGTGCGGACGATGCGCACGCGCCTTTCGCTGTCCGCGTCTCCAAGGCGGAGCTCGGCGGCGGCGAAGAGGCGATCGACGATGTAGTAGTTGCGACTCACGCGATAATTGACGAGTTCCGATCCGCCGGCCGGACCGATGACGAAGAGCGGCGGCGTCTCGCCCTGGCGAATCCCCGTCGGGAATTCGATATAGACCTTCGATCCATCGTCGAAGGCGCGTAGCGGCCGCCACGCCGGACTGTCGCCCTGGATCGCATAGCGGAAATTCAGCGTGGAGACGTCGACGCCGGTCGCGATCGGCGCCGCGGATTCCGCAGTAACGTTTTGCCGGCGCAAGGCGATGAGCTGATCTTCGGGATATTGCCAGGAGACCGAGGCCATGTAGGTCTTCTCGGTCGATCGCAGCTCGAGCAGATAGGTGCGCCGATCGGTGTTGACGACGAGATTTGTGACGAGGTCGGGCCGCGTCGGCTTGACGATGATGTGGATTTTTCTGGTCGCGCCGGCGCCGCTCTCCGTGTCGCCGATGATCCAGCGGACGGTGTCGCCCGCGGCAACAGGGCCAGAGCCGACGAGTTGTTCGCCCTCCTGCAAGGCGACGTCGGTGATTTGCCCGGGCGCGGCATAGACCTGATAGAGCGCGCCGCTCGAGAAGGGATAGACCTGCACGGCATTGATGAATCCATCGCGCGCCGGCTGCACACGGGCGGCGGCGTTGGCCTGATTGACGCGCACGGCCGGATCGGCGGGCTCGGGCGGCGCCTTGCCGGCGGGAAGCGGCTTCAATTGGCCCGGCAAGGGAAGAGGCTTGGCGAGCGTGACGATTTTCACCGGCGCCGGCGGATCGGCGGAGAGCCGCGCCGGCGCGGCGTCGTCGTAATCGATGTCGGGCGGAATGAATTTCGCGCATCCGGCGAGCGACGCGGCGGAGATGAGCAGAGTAGCCAAGCCGGCTTTACGGAGAGATGCGTTTCCGCCTATCCGGAACCGCATGTTCGCGGCGATGTGCGAAGCCGGATCGCCGGCTTTCAGGAAATTCGGCCGGGTCATTGTCCGAGCTCCTTCGACCAGTTGATGGCGTTGACGTAGACGCCGAGAGGATTCTTGCGGAGGCGATCGGCGTCGGTCGGCGACTGGATGACGATGGTGAGGATCGCCGTCCATCGCGTGGTGTCGGCGAGCGCGCCGTCCTGATAGCGGCGCTCGATCCAGGCGACGCGGAACGAGTCGGCCGAGGCGCGAATGACGCTGGAGACGTCGACGGCGATCTGCTGCTTGCCGAGCCTGGCGAAGGGATCGTTGGCGCGCGCATAGTCGTTGAGCGCGGCGGCTCCCGCCGTCGTCGTGAAGTCGTAGGCCTGCAGCCAACTCTGCCGGACGACGACCGGGTCGGCGGGCGCGGCGCGCACATCCTTGATGAAGCGGGCGAGATACCAGGCGATCTGCGGATCGGACGGCGTGTAATCGGCCGTCGCCGGCGCGACGGCGTGCGCCTCGCCGAGCCGATCGATTTGAACGACCCAGGGGACGACGGTCCCATGCGTCGACTGCCAGACGAGACCGGCCGCGAGGCCGCAGGACAAGAGCAGCGAGCCGAAAGCCATCAGCCGCCAGTTCTTCGCCTGGACCCGCGCGGAGCCGATGCGCTCGTCCCAGACTTGCGCGGCTCTCTGATAGGGCGTCTCCGGTTCGGGCGTGCGGCCATAGCGCACCGAGGCGCGTCGGAACATGGTCTATTCCTGTTGTGAGAGATCGACGGAATGGCCGCCGCCGTGGCTGTCGCCGGACTGAATGACATGCGCGGCGGTCGACGCGCCGTGGCTCGCGAGCTGATTTCGTTTCATGCGCTGCGCCCAGGCGGGCGGCGCATTCGCTGGCGGAGCGCTGGTTGCGCCGTCGCCGACCGCGCCTGTCGTTGCCGAACCGCCAGTCGCTGCGAAGGCGGCGCGCGCGCCGGCGGAATAGTTCTCGGCCAAGGAGTTCGCCGCGCGTGCGGCCGCGCGGCGGAACGGAGCCGTTGCGACGGCGCCCGCCGCTCGGCCGACGCCGGCAAGTCCGGCGGCGACAGCCGAAGGCCCGGACTCGGCGGCCGAACCGAGCGCATAGGCGGAAGCGGCCCCGCCGGCGAGCCTCGCCCCGCCGCGCGCGGTGGCGGCGGCGCCCGAGGCGGCGGCCGTCGCTCCCCTTCCGGCGAGGCCGAGCGCTGCGCCTCCGACCATACCGGCGCCCGCGACGGCGACGCCGGTTCCGACCGCCGCGCCGGCGCCGAGCTGCGGCGCGCCGGAGACGAGGCCGGTGGCAATGCCGGGACCGAATATGCCGAGTCCGAGCATGGCGAGCGCGGCGAGCACGACCGAGAGCGTCTGCTCGATCGTCGGCTGCTCGCCGCCATAGCTTGTCGTGAATTGCGAGAAGAGTCCCGAGCCGATTCCGACGATGACGGCGAGCGTCATCACTTTCACGCCCGAGGCGACGATGTTGCCGAGCACCTTCTCGGCGAGAAAGGCGGTCTTGTTGAAGAGCGCGAAAGGAATGAGCACGAAGCCGGCGAGCGTCGTCAGCTTGAACTCGATCAGCGTGACGAAGAGCTGCACGGAAAGGATGAAGAAGGCGATGATGATCAGCAGCCAGGAAATCATCAGCACGGCGATCTGAACGAAATTGGCGAAGAAGGACGCAAAGCCCATCATCTGGCTCGCCGCGTCGAGCAGCGGCTGACCGGCGTCGAGGCCGACCTGAGCGAGACGGCCCGGCCGCAGGAACTCAGTGGTCGACACCGAAGAGCCGCCGGCCTTGAGGCCGACGCCGGCGAAGCTATTGAAGACGATTCCCGAGAGCTTGTTGAAATTGGTAATGAGGAAGGCGAAGAAGCCGATGTAGAGCGTCTTCCTGACGAGCCTCTGGATCACATCCTCGTCGGCGCCCCAGGCCCAGAACAGGCCGGCGAGCGTGATGTCGATCGCGATCAGCGTGGAGGAGAGATAGGCGACGTCGCCCTTCAGCAAGCCGAAGCCGGAATCGATATAGGTCGTGAAGGTGTTCAGAAAGGTGTCGATGACGCCGATATTCATGGCGCGGCGCCTTTCGATGTAGCAGCGGCCGGCGCGGCCGTGGGAGGCGTCGGCCGCGCCGGCCTGCCGAAGAAGCGGCGGCGGTTCTTCGTCCAGACCGCCTCACAGCGCTGGTCTTCGGCATTCTGGAGCGCGAGCGCGCCGCAGCGGCGCAGCTCGGCGGAAAGATCGTCGGGAACGATGCCGTAGGACGCGCCGGCGTCACGGACGACTGGCGCAGGCGCATCGAAATCGATCGCGGAGAGAGTCGCGACCAATGTGGCGATCAGAATGAGGATCGCGCCGGCGCGCCATATGTCCCATCGTCCCATCAGCGCGCCTCAATTGCCGTGGAACATGGTGACATTGCCCGGCTGATAGCCGGAGCGCGTCGAAAAGCGACGATACTGCTCCTGTCCCTGCGCCTCGGTCGCCGTGATGCGCGATTGTTCCAGCGCATCGGCGCGGCTCTTCGCCGCGACCACGGCGACGAGATCGGAGAGCTGCTGCGATTGCAGCGCGAGCAGCTGATTCCCGGCCTGCGCCGCCTGCAGCGCGCCGGTCGCCGTCTGGCTGGCGGAGGTCAGCGACGACATGGCGGAGCCGTTGCTCGAGATGTTGCCGACGACGCCGGCCTGTACCTTCAACGAATCCTCGAAGGCGGCGACCGAATTGCGCCAACGCGTCTGCGCCGTGGCGATCAGTCCCGAGCTGGAGGCGCTCGTCGACGCCGAACCATAGGTCGTCGCGAAGGCGGATTCGATCTGCTGAACGTCGAAGGCGATGTGCTGCGCCTGGGCGAGCAGCGATTGCGTCTTCTGGATCGTCGTCTGGAGCTGGCTCAGCGTCGAGAGCGGCAGGCTCGCGAGATTGCGGGCGTGATTGGTCAGCATCTGCGCCTCATTGGCGAGGCTCTGGATCTGATTATTGATCTGCTGCAGCTCGCGCGCGGCGGTGAGCACGTTCTGCGAGAAATTGGTCGGATCGTAGACGACGATCTGCGCAGGCGTCGGATCGGCGATGATGAGAAGCGAGAGAGCCACGGCGGAGAACAGGCCCGCGCGGCGAAAAGAGCGAGCGGCCATCAGGAAAACTCCAGATTGGTGAGGTCGGGGATGAGGTCGGCTGCCCATTCGAGCCCGCGCTCGATCAGCCATCCACGCAGGAATCCATCCGGCCCGTGCTCGGCGAGGATGCGCTCGATTTCGGCGTGGTCGCTCTTGGAGGAGGCGGCGCAAAGAGCGAGGCCGATCGGTCCGAGCCCCAGTTCGAAGAGGCGATTGCCGCGCCGCGATTGGCAGTAATAGTCGCGCTTGGGCGTCGCTCGGGCGATGATCTCGATCTGGCGATCGTTGAGGCCGAAGCGGCGATAGATCGCGGTGATCTGCGGCTCGATCGCCCGTTCGTTCGGGAGGAAGATGCGGGTCGGACAGCTCTCGACGATCGCCGGCGAGATCGGGCTATTGTCGATGTCGGAGAGCGACTGCGTGGCGAAGACGACGGAGGCGTTCTTCTTCCGCAAGGTTTTCAGCCATTCGCGCAGCTGGCGTGCAAAGGCGGGATCGTCGAGGACGAGCCAGCCCTCGTCGATGACGAGCAAGGTGGGCCGTCCGTCGAGGCGTTGCTCGAGGCGATGGAAAAGATAGGTGAGCACGGCCGCGGCGGCGCCTGCGCCGATGAGGCCTTCCGTCTCGAAAGCCTGGAAGTTGGAATAGCCGAGACGCTCCTCTTCAGCGTCGAGCAGCCGGCCGAATGGACCACCGACGCAATAGGGCTGAAGCGCCTGCTTTAGGGCGGTCGATTGCAACAAGACGGCGAGACCGGTGAGCGTGCGTTCACCGGGCGGTGACGATGCGAGCGAGGTGAGCGCCGACCAGATATGCTCCTTCGCCGTCGGGTCGATGGCGGCGCCTTCCTTGGCGAGAATGGCGGCTACCCATTCGGCCGCCCAGGCGCGCTCGGCCGCGTCGTCGATGCGGGCGAGCGGCTGGAGCGACACGCTGTCCTCGGAGCCGGCCGACAGGCCGCCGCCGAGATCGTGCCAATCGCCGCCGCAGGCGAGCGCCGCCGCGCGGATCGAGCCGCCGAAATCGAAGGCGAAGATTTGCGCGCGCGCATATCGGCGAAACTGCATCGCCATCAGCGACAGCAGCACAGATTTGCCGGCGCCGGTCGGACCGACGATCAGCGTATGGCCGACGTCGCCGACATGGAGCGAGAAGCGGAACGGCGTCGAGCCCTCGGTCTTACCGAAGAGCAAGGGAGAGGCGCGAAGATGCTCGTCTCTGTCCGCTCCCGCCCAGACGGCGGAGAGCGGAATCATATGGGCGAGATTGAGCGTCGAGATCGGCGGCTGGCGGACATTGGCGTAGGCGTGACCTGGAAGAGAGCCGAGCCAGGCTTCGACCGCATTCACGCCTTCGACTATGCAGGTGAAGTCGCGGCCCTGGATCGCCTTCTCGACGAGGCGGAGCCGTTCCGTCGCAATGGCAGGGTCTTCGTCACAGACGGCGACAGTGGCGGTGACATAGGCCTCGCCGACGTCATCCGCGCCGAGCTCCTGCAGCGCGACGTCGGCGTCGGCGGCCTTGTTCGCCGCATCGGAGTCGACGAGGGTCGACGCTTCGTTGGTCATCACTTCCTTGATGATGGCGGCGACGGATTTGCGCTTGGCGAACCACTGCCGCCTGATCTTCGTCAGCAGCCGAACGGCTTCCGTCTTGTCGAGCAAGATAGCGCGCGTCGACCAGCGATAAGGAAAGGCGAGACGATCGAGCTCGTCGAGAATGCCGGGGTGGGTCACGCCCGGAAAGCCGACGATGGTCAGAATGCGCAGATGCTCGCTTCCCAGCCGTGGCTCCAGGCCGCCGGCGAGCGGCTCGTCGGCGAGCAAAGCGTCGAGGTGCATAGGCGTTTCCGGGACGCGGACGCGCTGCCGGCGCGTCGAGATCGCCGAATGCAGGAAGGTGAGCGTCTCGCCGTCGTCGAGCCATTCCGCCTCGGGCATGAAGCTCTCGACCAATTGCAGCACGCGATCGGTGCGATCGATGAAGCCGCGCAGCAGCTCCCATGGATCGACGCCGTCTTGCGCGAGGCCTTCATAGAGCCAATTCTCTGCGCGCGACGCGTCCTCCTCCGGCGGCAGCCAGAGGAGCGTCAGGAAATACCGACTCTCGAAATGCGCGCCCGCCTCCTCGAAGGCGTTCTGTCGTTCGAGATCGACGAGCGCGGAGGCCGCGTCGGGAAAGCGGTCGTGCGGATAATGCTGCGCCGGCGCCCGATCGGCTTCGACGAAAATGGCCCAGCCGGAGCCGAGACGGCGCAGCGCATTGTTGAGGCGGGCCGTCACGCCGACGAGCTCGGCCGGCGTCGCGCTGTCGAGATCGGGTCCGCGGAAGCGCGCCGTGCGCTGAAACGAGCCGTCCTTGTTGAGGACGACGCCTTCGGCGACGAGGGCGGCCCAGGGCAGGAAATCGGCGAGGCTGCTCGGGCGGCCACGATATTCGGCGAGGTTCAGCATGGCGGCCTCACACGCCGAAATAGGCCGGATATCGAAGATGACGGCGCACGACCTCGACGAATTGCGGATCGCGCTTCGCCGCCCAGACCGCGGCGCTGTGGCTGACAGCCCAGAACAGCGCGCCGGGAAGCCAGAGGCGAAGACCGAGCGCGATCGCTGCGGCGAGCGTGCCATTGGCGATCGCGACCGCCCGCGGCGCGCCGCCGAGCAGGATCGGATCGGTCAGCGCCCGATGTACAGGGACGAAGAAGCCGGGCACATTCTCGGCGCTGTTGAACCCGCTCATCAGATCAGCGCTCCGCCGGAGAAGGAGAAGAAGGAGAGGAAGAAGGAGCTGGCGGCGAAGGCGATCGACAGGCCGAAGACGATCTGGATCAGGCGCCGAAAGCCGCCCGATGTGTCGCCAAAGGCGAGTGTCAGTCCCGTCACCGTGATGATGATGACGGAGATGATCTTGGCGACCGGGCCCTGGATGGATTCGAGAATTTGATTGAGCGGCGTTTCCCACGGCATCGACGAGCCGGAGGCTCGCGCCGAAGAAGAAAAGATCACCGCGTAGGCGACGATGGCGGCGAGAATGATGAAGCGTCGGCCAAATGGGCTATTCGGAGCGAGGGGTATCATGATTGGTCTCCTGCGACATCTGCAGCGATCGAGTGGACTCGGTAATCTCCGGTGGATGGATCGAGGCCGTCGACCGCCGCGAGCTCTGCGAGGCGCCGCTCGCCGCCGCGGCCCTGCACAACGGCGATGACATCGATGGTCTCGGCGATCAGCGCGCGCGGCACGGTGATCACGGCTTCCTGAATGAGCTGCTCGAGCCGGCGCAGCGCCCCGAGCGCCGTACCGGCGTGAATCGTGGCAATGCCGCCGGGATGTCCGGTTCCCCAGGCCTTCAGCAGGTCGAGGGCTTCGGCGCCGCGGACCTCGCCGATCGGAATGCGGTCAGGGCGCAGCCTCAGCGACGAGCGCACGAGATCGGAAAGGGAGACCACGCGATCCTTGGTGCGAAGAGCGACGAGGTTTGGCGCGCGGCATTGCAGCTCGCGCGTATCCTCGATCAGCACGACACGATCGGCCGTATGCGCGATCTCGGCGAGCAGCGCATTGGCGAGCGTTGTCTTGCCTGTCGACGTGCCGCCTGCGACCAGGATATTCTCGCGGTCCGCAACGGCTTTTCGCAGAGTGTCAGCTTGGCCGAACGTCATGAAGCCGGCGATGGAATAGTCGTCGAGTGTGAAGACAGCGACCGCCGGCTTGCGTATCGCGAAGGCGGGCGCCACCACGACGGGAGGAAGAAGTCCTTCGAACCTCTCCCCCATCTCGGGCAGCTCCGCAGAGACGCGCGGCGAGCCCGGATGAACCTCGGCGCCGACATGATGCGCGACGAGCCGCACGATGCGCTCGCCATCGGCCGCCGACATTCTGCAGCCGCTATCCTCGAGGCCGCTCGATAATCTGTCGATCCAGAGCCTTCCGTCGGGATTGAGCATGACCTCGACGACGGTTGGGTCTTCGAGAAAGCTCGCGACGGCCGGTCCGAGGGCCGTGCGCAGCATGCGCGCGCCGCGCGCGTGAGCCTGTGAATGGAGAAGAGAAGCCGTCAAATCCGCCCCCGCTTCAGTCGATCGCGGGAGGGCGAACGGCTGCGGGGATGATTAGAAAAGGCAAGGAACCGGTGTAATCAACAAGGCTTTGGTCATCGTAGCAGCCCGTCGTAGCCCAGCGAAAAAATACTTGCTTCCTATTCGCGCGAGTCGGTGGCGTTCTCGTCGGCTCGTTCGGTGCGGAGCATGTCTTTTGGGATCTCGTCGAGCAGTGTCCGCCCCTGATTGAGTCGCCGCCCCAGCGCCTCGATGAAGCCTTCGTAGCGTTCGCGCCCTTTCACCTGGGCGGCCGCTTGCGCCTCTGGCGGCAAGGGCGGCGTGACGGTCAGCCAGAAGCGGACGAATAGCGCGAGCGCTTCGGTCGTGAGGCCGCTGTTGCGCTCTAGCCGTTGAACCTGACGGGTCAGCCGGTCGAGGCGGCGCGTGAAGGCGGCCTCCATGCGATCTGCGCCGTCTGGCGATAAGAAGGACGCGACGGCAGCCTCTACAATGGCGGAGCGTGTCAGACGTTTCTGCGCAGCGAGCTCGTTGATCCTCGCGATCATCTCGACGGGAAGCGAGACATTGAGGCGGTCGCGCATCATCGCCTCCTACAGCTTGAGGCCGTCAGCCGGATCCATCGCGCCCTGGCGGGCGAGGCCGCCCATGCGCTGCCGGATGATTTCCTGCTGGCGCGCGGCCTGCTCTGGCGTATCGTCCACGATGGCGAATTCGCTTCTGCCCCGACGCGACGGCGTCGTCTCCTTCACGATCGCGACGTGGTCGGGCAGCTCCGGCTCGCGTCTCAACCCGCCATTGGCCTCGTCCTCGGCCGTCGACCGCGCGAGGAGGTCGGTTGCCGGGCGCTGGACTGGGAGGGCGGACCAGTCATCCAGCCGGGGCGTGTGAGCCGCGTCATCCGGAGGCGGCAGAATCCGCTCGGCGAAGCGGCTGTCCTCATAATAGCGCGCCTTCTTCGCGCGGATCGGATGCAGGCCCGACATCATCACGATCTCGTCTGATGGCGGAAGCTGCATGATCTCGCCGGGGGTGAGAAGCGGGCGCGCCGTCTCGGAGCGCGATACCATCAGGTGGCCGAGCCAGGGCGAAAGCCGATGGCCGGCATAGTTCTTCATCGCCTTCATCTCGGTGGCGGCGCCGAGCGCGTCGCTCACCCGCTTCGCAGTGCGCTCGTCATTGGTCGCGAAAGACACGCGCACATGGCAATTGTCGAGGATGGAGTTGTTCGCCCCATAGGCCTTCTCGATTTGGTTCAGCGATTGCGCGATCAGAAAGCTCTTGATGCCATAGCCCGCCATGAAGGCCAGCGCGCTCTCGAAAAAGTCGAGTCGTCCGAGCGCCGGGAATTCGTCGAGCATCAGCAGCATGCGGTGACGGCGGCCCGTCGGGCGCAATTCCTCGGTCAGGCGTCGACCAATCTGATTGAGCAAGAGTCGGATCAGCGGCTTGGTGCGGCTGATGTCGGAGGGCGGCACCACGAGGTAGAGCGTGGCCGGACGCGCGCCGGACACGAGATCGGCGATCCGCCAGTCGCATTGGCGGGTCACTCTCGCCACGACGGGATCGCGATAGAGGCCCAGGAACGACATGGCGGTGCTGAGGACGCCCGAACGCTCATTGTCGGATTTGTTGAGAAGCTCGCGCGCCGCCGAGGCGACGACGGGGTGCGGGCCGGCACCGCCGAGATGGCGCGTGGTCATCATCGCCAGTAGCGTCGTTTCGATCGGCCGGTTCGGGTCGGAGAGGAAAGCGGCGACGCCGGCGAGCGTCTTGTCCGCTTCGGCGTAGAGGACGTGGAGGATGGCGCCGACCAGCAGCGAGTGGCTGGTCTTCTCCCAATGGTTCCGGCGCTCGAGCGATCCTTCCGGATCGACCAGCACGTCGGCGACGTTCTGCACGTCGCGGACTTCCCACTCGCCCCTGCGCACTTCGAGCAGCGGGTTATAGGCGGCGGAGTCGCCGTTGGTCGGATCGAACAGCAGGGCACGGCCGTGCCGCGCGCGAAATCCGGCGGTGAGCTGCCAGTTCTCGCCCTTGATGTCGTGGACGATGGCCGAGCCCGGCCAGGTGAGCAGAGTCGGCACCACCAGCCCTACGCCTTTGCCGGAGCGCGTTGGGGCGAAGCAGAGGACATGCTCCGGTCCGTCGTGCCGCAGATATGAGGTCTCCTGCCGGCCGAGCACGACGCCGTCGGGGCCGAGCAGGCCGGCGGCCTTCAACTCGTCGAGCCGCGCCCAGCGGGCGGACCCATAGGTCTCGGCGTCGTCGGCCTCGCGCGCGCGCCAGATCGACATGGCGATCGCCGTCGCGATGGACAGCGGTCCGGCGGAGGCCGCGATATAGCCGCCTTCGACGAAGATCGCCGGCGCGTAGGCGTCGAATGCGTACCACCACCAGAAGAAGGCGGGCGGCGGATAGAAGGGGAAATGGGCGAGCGCGAACCAGGGATGTCCGAGCTGCGGCTGGAAGCCGAGGCGCCAGGCGGTCCATTCGGTCGCCGCCCATATCGTCGTCAGCACGATGAGCGATATGACGAGGATCTGGCCCCAGAGAATCCTGGTAGCGGACAAGGACGCCTCCATTCGAATAGAGCGAGACGTCGAGACAAAGACGCGGTCCGAACGCATTCAAGCGTGTTCGCGTCGCGATCGTAGCGTGGCGAACCGAGACGAAAAAATACTGGCGCGTGAACCGGCGATCGAGATTCACCGATCATCATAGGCCCAATCCTCGTTTTCTGCCGATGCTCCATTCGATGCCGCCGTCGTCTCGCGCTGTCCCGGCGACATGCTGGCCGAGCTTCTTTTCGAGCGCCGGCGACCAGGGCACGAGCTGGAAGCCGAGACCGTCGTCGATCATGGCGAAGCGCCCGGAAGCGAGCATGAGGCGCTGGCGATAGACGCCAGAGATTTGATTGCCGGCCGCGGCCTGGTTGTGCGCAAGGCCGGTCACGGCCGAGAGCTTCGCGGCTGCGTCATTCAACTCGCCGCCGCGCAGCGTCGCGAGCAGGTCGCGCTGGAAAATGATCTGCCCGCCTCGGCGCTGAGCCAGCCCTTCTGCGATGAGATGCTCGGCGCGCGTCTTCATGGCCTCGCGGACCTCGCCGCCGAATCCGCCCATCGCCAACGGCGTCGGCGTGCGCTCGACGAGACGGTGATCAAGCCATGTCGCCCCCGACGCGCCGATCTGGCGGTCGAGATCGAAATCCGAGCGTGTCGCCAGGATGAGCGTCGGCTGCGGATCGTCGGCGCCGCCGAAGCGCCGCACCTCGACGAGGCCGCCGATCGGCGGGGCATCTTCGAACGCCTCGACGCCGCGCAAGCGGACATGATGGACGCGGCCGTCGGTCCCGTCGATTATGGCGTAGGCTTCTCCGTTCAGCTCGTCGTGGAGTCCCTTGTCGACCAGCCGACCGACGATCGGCGACGCCGAAGGCGCCGCATCGATGGCATAATCGCCGACGCCGCGGTCCTGGCCGCGCTCGGTGAAGGCGCGGTGCATGGTCTTGATGATGTCGCCGCGCATTCCGAGATCGCGTAGCGCGCGTTCCGCCTCGAGGCCGATCATCCATCGGCCAGGACCAGCGGAAGCGGCGAGTCCCATTCGCTCGAGCTTCTGAGCGCGGCCGACCATCAGGCGGCGCAATTCGGGATCGTCTGGGCCAGGACTCGCCGGGCGCAGGTCGACCAGACCCGTCTCGTCGGCGGCGACGCGGATGGCGGCGTCGAGCCGTGTCCAGCGATCGGCGTCGACCTCGCGCTCGAGCGCCGAGCGGATCGCATGTTCGGGGCGCGGTCCGAGCTCGATGGCGACGAGGTCTTCCGCGCGCGAGCGCAGGCCGCGGCTGATGTAATCGCGGGCGATGACGAGATCGGCGCCGGTCTCGTCGACGCCGCGCACCAGCAGATGGATATGCGGGTTGTCGGTGTTCCAATGATCGACGGCGACCCAGTCGAGCTTCGTTCCGAGATCGGCCTCCATCCGCCCGGCGAGGTCGCGGGTGAAGGCTTTGAGATCGGTCATCTCGCCGGCGTCCTCGGGCGAGACGATGAAGCGGAAGTGATGCCGGTCGTCCTCGCATCGCTCGGCGAAGGCGCGATCGTCGGCACGGTCGCTGGCCGCGTCGAACATCACGCCTTTCTCTCCATCGCGGCTGACGCCCTCGCGCTTCAGATAGGCAAAATGCGCCGACAGCGGCGCCGATCGAAAGCTGCGGCCCTTGTGGCGGACGACGCGCGCCTTGACGACGACGCGTCGACCCGGATCGAAGAGGCGGGCGCGGCCGAAGGCGGCGCGCCCGCGCCCGAAGCCGGAGCCGCCGGCGGCAGCGGATCGCGCGCCGCTATGCGGCGTCGCAGGTCCGGCCTTTCGCGCGGCCTTCAGAACCTCAGCGACGAAGCTCTTCGGCTTCGGCGCGCGTGTCGTGCGGACCCGTCCCGGACGGACGCGGAAGTCGCTCTCCTTCCGGCTCATCGGACCGCCTCGCCGAGGCGAACGACAGCCGTTAGAACGTAGTGTGCAAGTCGAGGCTTTGTAATTCCACGAGAACTCGCCGAAACCTGCCAACGACCGAGCGGCCTGCCAGACGAAAGACGAGTCGCGACAGCGACTTGTCTGCCGGCGTGGCAGGCGCTTTTATCTCGCCTTCGTGCGGTCGTGTTCTGCGCTGAATTGCTTTCCGCCGTTCTCTCTTCGCCACATCGCGCTCGGAAACGCTGGATGGCGAAGTGGTCAAAATCCGCGCTCGCAATGCGCCTGCACGCGTTCCGCGTCGGGCAAATGGCGGCAAAGAAGTCCCTCAGTGCGCAAATGTCGGCAGTCCGACTGCAATAGCGATGCTGGTTCATTGTGCGTGCTCTGTCGACGAGAGCGTGACGAACAGTCCGTCGGAGCGAGGCGCGATGGCGGACATATCGCGCATGGCGGCGACAGTCCCCCTGTCGGTCGCTGTCCGAATTGGCGCTGGATGATTGGCGGTGCGTGCGCCGTCGGGCCGTCCGACGAACAGCGGCGCCCTTATCCAGAACGACAGACCAGAGACGGAGCGAATGGCGGGTCGAGCGCCGTCATTTCCCTCGATGAGAGGGGCGAGCGCTGCGACATAGGCGACGGTCTCGGATAGCAATGAACGGCGTCCGTCGAGATAGTCCTCGTAGCGGCGCGGTCCCGCATTATAGGCCGCGAGGAAGCCCGGCGAGCCGTAGCGATCGTGCAGCTCGCGGAGATAGGCCGCGCCGGCGACGATGTTGTCGCGCGGGTCGAAAGGATCGCCGGCAAGAGCGTAACGGGCGCGCAGCTCCGACCAGGTGTCGGGCATGATCTGCATGAGGCCCATTGCGCCTTTGGGCGAGACGGCATCTCGGTGGGCGCGGCTTTCGATCTGCATCACGGCCCGAATCCATGCCACGGGAATGCCGAAGCGCCGCGCAGCCTCTATGACATGGAGAGCATAGGGATCGCCATCGGTCGAGCGCTCGATCGGCGCTGCCTTTGCGGGCAGGACTCCGCCCAGTGTGCAGACCGGGGCGAGGCCGAAAAGAAGAAGGAGCGTGAATCGCGCACGCGTGCAGGCCCGGTTCAGGCGGTCCGATTTGCTCATGAGCGAGAGTGCGGGACGCATGTCATCAATCCCGCTCGCTGCGCTTCTGGAGTCGGGTCCAGTGCAGAATCCAGTTGGACTTGTCTTCGCTCGACTGGAACAGATTGGCGCGGATCGGCTGCGTCAGGGATGGATCGTCGAGGAGCAGCGAGACATAGTCGCCGGCCTTTTCGCCGATGCGCTTCCATGCCGCCCCGATCTCTGGTCCTTCGTCATCGCCGAGCAGGATGCGATAATCCGGCGCGTTCTCCGCGCCGCCGTGGTCGGAGGGAACCAGAACGATCTGGGCGTCGAGGGACAGCGTGCGGATGGCGCCCGAATAGCCTGACTTGGTGCGCCTGAATCGACCGATCTGCGTCATCGGAATTCCCCATATTGGTAAAGTCCTGCGGGTGTCAGTCGGTCGCGGCGCGCCAGACGAAGCGGCCGTCGCCTTCTTCATCAGTCCAGATTGGAACCGCGCGAGCGATGATCGACGCGGCGGGGAGTGGACCGAAGTAACGCCCGTCGAGGCTGTCCTGAACGGTCGGATTCATGAGGAAGACCTCGTCCGGCCGAAGTGTCCGGCAGCCGCTCCATTGCGGCAGCGGACGACCGAAGCGATCGCGATCTCGCGCTTCGCCGACGTCGACACCATCGACGGTGACGGTGGGGCCGGCGCGGCACACCGTCTGTCCGGGGAGCGCCAAGACATGCTTCAAGAGCAGCACGCCTTTCGGCAGGAAGCCGCCGTCAGCGAGGAAGCTCGCGATGAGTTCCGGCGGGCGGATTGCCACCAGCTGCATAGCCTGGTGTCGGCCCGTGGCCTGAAGCGCATAGAGTCCTGTCGGCGTGCTCGCCGTGGCGTTCCAGACGAGCCATGGCGTGACAGGAACCAGGGTCTGGCCGCCGATCAGCAGCACAGATGAGAGCGTCGCCGTGACATAGCCGAGGCGGATCATGGCGCGACGCTCCGGCGCTTCAGCCAGGCGTCATGCTGCTCGCGCGTGTAGGTGCGTGGCTCGTCGCCGACGGCGAGACGGTTGTGCAAATGCCGCCAATAGTCGGGCGACGCGTCGGCCGGATCGACGCCGATCGCCTCGATGGCGTCGATCGCCTGGAGGGCTCGCTCGACCCTCGGCCAGGCGTCGACGCGCAGCAGGATCTCGCCACCGGGCCGCACGAAAGGCAGCGTCTGATAGCGCTCGCCGGCTCCGACGGCGCGCACGATGTCCATCCGCGAAATCACCGTGCCATAGTCATTCGACGCCCATCGGACGAAGCAGAAGATGCTGCCGGGAGCGAAGCTGGCGATGCGGCGGCGGCGGTCGACAATCTTGTCCGCCGCGCGATGGCCGAAGCGAATCCGGAACTCGATCTTCTTCTCGATCCATGTCAGCTCGACATGGGTGAGAGGCGCAGCGCCGCGAGGCGGCGGCGCTTCGACGCGAGCGGATTGCGGCTCGTTGTCGTTCATGATGTCTCTCCGGGATCGTCGGGGAATTCGCGCGCGAGCAGGTCGCGCAGCATGTCGGCGACGGTGACGCCGCGCCGAAAGGCGGCGACCTTGATGCGGCCGCGCAGCGCCGGCGTGACGTCGATCGTCAGGCGTGCGGTGAATCCGCTGGCGTCGTTCGCGCGTCGGGCGGGAGCATCGGCCGATCTGATCCAGCCCTCGGCGTCGCCGGGACGCGCCGCGAAGCCGCGCTTTGCAGGGCGCTCGTTCATGCGGCGCCTCCGTCATGGAACGACGAGGGATCGCCATCCACATCGGCAAAGATCGTCATGGCGCGATCCTCCCGACCTCGGCGGCGAGCGCGACGATCTCGCGCGCCGCCGGCGTGTCGTCGGCGAGCTCGCAGACGAGCCTGCCGGTCTGTGCGGCGTCGGCGAAGGCGATGCGCTGACCAATGGTGGCGGAGAGCGCTGGCGGATCGTGATCGGCGAGCGTCTCGGCCGTCTCGCGCGCGATGACGGTGCGCGCCGCATAGCGGTTCAGGATGAAACGGGCGGCGAGCTGCGGACGATAGATTCGCGCCTCGCCGAGCAAAGCCAGCATCTCGGCCGACGCCCAGCCGTCGAAGGGCGACGGCTGCACGGGGATCAGCGCGAGATCGGCGGCGAGCAGCGCCGAACGCATCAATCCGGCGACGCGCGGCGGACCGTCGATGACGAGATGGTCGACGCCGCGCGCCAGCTCGGGCGCCTCGCGGTGGAGCGTGTCGCGCGGCAGGCCGACCACTGTGAACAGCCGAGGGAGATTCTCGCGCGCTCGCTGCTGTGACCAGTCCAACGCCGAGCCCTGAGGATCGGCGTCGATCAGCGTGACGCGCTTTCCCTGCCGAGCCCATTCGCCGGCGAGATGCAGGGCGAGCGTCGTCTTGCCGACTCCTCCCTTCTGGTTCAGCAGCGCGACGATCATGACGCGCGTCCTTCGCTTTCGCCGAAAGGAAGAGGCGCTTCGGAAGTCGCATCGGCCGTAAAGTCGGATTTACGGAAAGTCGTATCAGGCGTATTCTTTTCAGACGGAAGTTTCGGTGCGCGCGAACGCTCGGATGTGATTTCCACACCGGCCGGGCGCAAACAAAAGTTAGAGTCTCTGTTAGACTCTAAGTTAAGAGCCGGGATTTTTTCTTCGGGCCAGAGGGTTAGCTGCCCTCCGCGCGCCCGAAGTCCCGATAGGGCCGCGCCCGAAGTCCCGATACCATGCGCGCCCGAAGTCCCGAGTGTTTCCACAGGTTTATCCACAGGGGCTGTGGATAAGTTGATCGGCAGGATGTGCAGCAGCTCGCGCCGGCCCTCGTGCTCGATCCGCAGGCGATAACCGGGGAGCGATTGCCGACTGACGATGAGGCGGATGTCGCTGGCGAAATCCCTGAGCCTTGAGAGGCTGCCGGATTTTTGATGCAGGTGCGGGATGTCGAAGGTCCAGCCCTGCTTCTGACGACCGGCGTGCTTGCGGGCGACACGATAGAGCCAGCGCTCGACGCCGCCCGTCAGCCGAAAATAGGCAGGGTCTATGGCGAGCACGAGCGAGCGGTCGACGACGCCGCGGTAGAACCATTCCGGGAGAACGAATTCCATGCCTTCGACGCGGCCGTCGCGCGTCACGCACTCCTCCCATTCGTTGATCCAGGAGAACTGGCTGCGGCGCCAGTGCTCGCCATTGCGAATGGTGGTGCAGATCGCGGTCGACTGCAGGCGGGTGAGCGCGCCCTTCAGCAGCTTGTATTCGCGGGCGCCGGTCGCGCGTCCGACCGCCTTGAGGAGCTGATAGGGCGTGAAGCGCAGGAATCGGGACGTGGTGAGGCCCTGGTTCTCGGCGTCCACAATCTGGCTCGCTGCCCAGATCAGCACGTCGGCGTCCCATATGGTCGCCATGCCGTGCTCGGGCATGGCGAAGACTTCCACGCGCGCGCCGGCCGCCTCATAGAGGATCGGCGCCGTGCGCTTCGCCTTGGCGAGCGAGAAGAACGGCCGCTCCATGAGATCGCGCTGATCGCGCGGCGACGCGTCCCCCGTCGCGATGACGAAGGGGTGAAGGCGGCTGCGCTCGCTCGACGTGACGGGGAGGCGGCGCGACATGCGGCGTCGCCTCAGCGGTGGGAGTTCGGGCGGGCGATGCGCACGCCGGTGTCGATGCGGACGGCGTCGCGCGCTTCGACATATTGCGGATCGGACGTGGAGCGGCAGGCGGCCCCATCGGCCCAGGCCTGCAGGTCCTCGATCGCATAGACGACGCGTCCGCCGAGCTTGCGGAACGTCGGGCCGGCGCCGTGACAGCGGTATTTTTCGAGCGTGCGCGCGGAGAGGCTGAGCATTCGCGCGGCTTCATGCGTCCGGACGAAGCGCGTGGCGCCTTCGGATGATTTGTCGCGCAAGAGACGCCTCCGTAGCGGTGAGGTGCGCCGCAGGGAGGTCGCGGCGTTTCGAGATCACCGTGGCGGAGAAGAGAAGCGCAGGGGGAGGACGAAGATCACGGGCTCGTCCGTGTCCCCCCTTCGACGCGGAGCGCGCTCATGCCCGAACGGCAGCGAGGCGGAGAGCGTAGCAGGGGGCACGGTCAGCAGCCGCGCAGTAGCCGCTTGTAGCCACCATTCATCAGCGCCATGGAATCGTGGATAAGGCGGTTCGCCTTGCGGCGCGTCGCCGAGCTCTTCCATTCGAGCGCGGGAAGCGCGGCGTCTTCGGCGTCGATCAGGGACGCGGCGATGTCGCGTGGCCCCGCGCCGCCGAGCCGGAAATCCAGCGCGTGCAGCAACAGGATGAGACGCGCACGGCGCTGCACGGTCAATTGCAGCGCTCGAGGAAGCGGACCCGAGGCGCCGCCCTGAAGGAGACGAACGAATCGCGACGCGACTTCGAGCCGGATTTCGAGTGACGCGTCGAGCGGCAAAATGATCGCGGGACGGCTCGGCGCGCCGTCATTCATCCAAAGATGAATCTCTCCTCCGGCGTCGCCGATCACGACCCGCCTGTCCCCCGCGTCGGACCTGTCCGCGACGACCTTGCCGAAGGCGGTCGGATCGAAGGTCCCGTCCGCTGCGAAGCGGGGCGGCGCCGAAGCGATGATCAGCGTGCCGGGGTCAATTTCAGGAAGCCAGAGGGCCGGCTCCCTTCCTGCCGGAGCTTCGGGGTCATGAGCGAAACTGCAACCCCCAGCGACGCGCGAGGCTCGAAAGTGCGGTCGCTTCGTCGACGGCGCCGCGTTCGATCCGCCTCAGCGTCTCGCGATAATCCTGGCGATATTTCGGGTTCCGACGCAGGAATTCGAGCGCGAAACCGGAAGGGTTCAGGTCGTTCAATTGCTTGATGGAGTCGGGGTCTTTCCAAAAATTCGTCGGCATGAAGCGCTCCTCGGCTTGGCCTCGTAGCTCGAGCGGCGAGTTCGACGATCCCGGAATGTCAGAACCAAAACTAGTCCAAAGGGCTGCATCGCGTGCCGCGAGCGCCCATGACCTTTTCATGGCAGGCGAGAAGCGAGACTATTGCGGGCGGGCGCCCAAAAGCTGCCGGTAGCCGGCTGCGGACATCCATCTCGCCCTGGCCAAATGGCTCTCATGGACGATCTTCGCCCGTTCCGGCTCGCGCTCCGGATCGATCCCGAATATCACCGCGACGACCTCGCGCCAATCGGCGCGTTCTTCGTCGGCGTCCAACAGTCGCAGGTAGGTCGTGAGGTGGCGCTCGTCGTAGGCGTTCACATGCTCGGTGATAGGCGGACGATCTTCGAAGGCTGGCGTGCTCATTGCGGACCTGCCTGTCGCTCTATGCCGGCGAATTCATGGCGAGACGCCAGGATTATATCCCAGCATTGATTGGCGTTCTATTCCGACGGTGATGCAATCGGCGCATCGCGTTGTTCGCTGGGAATTCAGACTCACAGGTTCGACAGAGGCCGAGCGTAGCAGGGCCGCCGACGAATAGGAACGTTCGTTCCTGGAATGAACGTTCTTGACTCGGCTTCCATGCCACGATGGAAATCGAGGAGGTCATAGCGACGAATGTGCGTCGCCTGCGTCACGCCAGGAAATGGACGCAGGAAGAACTCGCCGAAAAGGCGAGGCTGAGTTCTCGCTACGTCGGGGCGATCGAGCGCGCAAATGTGTCGGCGAGGGTGAATATAGTAGGTCGGATCGCTGACGCATTGGACGTCGATCCCGCCGAGCTTCTCAAGCATAGCAAACCAAAAGCTAGCGGCTGAATGCGGAGGGGGCCACAAAGCTTGGCAAGATCGCCGCAACGTCAGTTTGGCGCCAATTCGGGACCTTGGGCGGGTGCCGAAAGCCGGACGTTCCGCTACTGGAGGATCAAGGCGGTAGCGTTTCAAAGCCTGTGAACGACAGGGATGGGGATCTGCTCTAGGAATAACTTGTCCACGCGAGAGTTACGTATAAGCGCGCCTAGGTATCGAGGAAAATCCCACTCACTGCTCATCACTCCGCGGAACGCGCTTGGCTTCCCGTTCAGCATTCCCCATTCGAAGTCCGACCAAGGTCCAAGGTACTCGATACCGACCTCATCTTCCGTATTCTCGGCTGCCGCCAGCGCTCCCAGCCTGTGTCGACCGTCGTTTTCTGATGCTGCTTCGAGTTGGTTTTTCCCATTCTTCTGCGGTGACGAGCTTGTGCTTCCCCTGCTCGATCGCGATCTGCAGGTTCCAATGGCGATTGGCCGGCTCAGATTGCTGCACCGATATGCGGGAGTTGGCGGCACATAAGGTCACCTTGATCGAGCGGAAATTGCTTGGAGTGCCAATCACTACAAGATGCCCGTCACAAAGCGGTCTACCCGCGTGCCTTCGAGATAGGTTGAGCGCACTAAGCCAGCCGCCGCGACCCCCGTCAGGGCGCCCCCCAGCACATCACTCACGTAGTGAGTTCCGACATAGACCCGCGAAAACATCATCAACATGGCGGCCGCAATGAACAGACTTCCGCGTCGCGGCATGCCGTGGATCAGGAAAGCCGCCGCGACGGCGAAAGTCGCAGTCGCATGATCCGAAGGAAACGAAAAATCAGCGCTGCGCTCGATCAGCAGGTGTGTGACGCCTACATCGTAGGGCCGTATGCGGTGGATAAACAGCAAGAGCACCTGATTGAATGCCAGCCCAAGAAGGAACGAGAATCCGGTTGCCACAAGAACGTGCCGCGTATGCGGTTTGTCATCGCCGCACCACCACCACTGCAAGGCGACGGCTGCAACCACGAGCGGAACAGCGATAGCGGACGTCCAGGCCATGAGCTGTTCGATCAGCGGAGCCTGTCCGGCCCAACTGTTGATTCCGTGCGTCACCGCAACATCGAGGTCAGACAGCATCGTTGCCGCCTATCGGGCGATTTTCGTCATGGGCCTCGTAAACCCGTTGCGCATACCGTTCGAGCGATGCCTCGCAGGCGCTAATGCGCTCCCCTGCTTCGATGGCCAGCGTCGCGCCGTAGAAATCCAGCTTTTTGATTTTATCCAACCACCCCTGAAGCTTCTTCAGGTCAGTGTCCTCTTCCTCGAGCTCGGCATACGTGAATTTGTTGATGGAAAATTCCTTGGCGATCTCGGCTTCAAAGCCCACGCAGCGGCCGAGAAACTCACGATATTGCTCGTCTCGGTCTGCGTTGAACCGGGCGACGACCTTTTCATTTTGGGCCTGATCGAGCGCGACCGTTTCAAGCAGCACCGACTCGCCGCCCATCTCGGCGATATCGTTTTCCAGCATCTTCAATTGGCGCACATGGTCGTCGGTCTTAGGCAGCAAGCAAACGCCATTTTGCAAGTAAATCGCTCCGATGCTCTTGAGCCGCCGCCAAAGGGCTACCCGCTTTGCCGGCGGATCCGCAGGAACCTTGTAGCTGAGGAGAAGCCATTTCAATTCAACCATCGTTGCAATCTATTTGTAACTATGGTTACATGTCAAGCGAAACAGGGTGGTGATTTTAGAACCCGTGGAGGACGTAGCGCGCGGAAAAATGGAACAAAAACAACATATAACGGGTAATGTAAGCGATGCGCTGGGGCTGCGCCACGACCTTGCGGTCCGCTGCCGGGGAGTGACCAAGACCTACGGCACGGGCGATGCAAAGGTTGTGGCGCTGCGCGGCGTCGACCTCGAAATCCGCTGCGGCGAGCTGCTCATGCTCGCCGGCCCATCGGGGTGTGGTAAGACGACCCTTATCTCCATCATCGCGGCAATCCTCGAGCCGGATTCCGGCATGTGCGAGGTGCTGGGTCATGATCCGCAACATTTGAGCCAGAGCGAACGCGCACACTTTCGCGGTGTTGCGATCGGCTTCGTCTTTCAGCTCTTTAACTTGCTGCCCGCGCTCACCGCCGTCGAAAACGTCGCTGTACCCTTGCTGATCAATGGCGTCTCTCGCAGGCGTGCCGAAGCCCGAGCGAGAGGGGTTCTGGAAGCGGTTGGGCTCGGCGCGCGTCTGAGCGCACTTCCGGCGCAGCTCAGCGGCGGCCAGCAACAACGCGTGGCCATCGCCAGAGCGCTGGCGCACGATCCCAAGCTGATCGTCTGCGATGAGCCGACAAGCAATCTCGATCACGAAACCGGGCGCAACATGATGGAAATCTTAAGAAGAGTGGGGAGGAGTCGTGACAGAGCGCTCATCGTCGTCACTCACGACACGCGCATCTATGAGTTTGCCGACCGCATCGCACGCATGGAGGACGGGAAGGTCGTCGAGATCGTCGAGGGCGCGGAAAGCGCGCATCTGCGATGATTGGCCGCTACGTGCTCTCCCTCCTCGCGTTAATAGGGCTCGCCGTCGCTACCGGCGCCGTTATGGAGCGCAGTCAAAGCGCGCCTATCGCTCCTCCCGCAGTTCAATCGCCGAAGGTTCCTTTCGCGTCGTATGTGGCTGGCGCTGGCATGGTCGAGGCGAGCACCGAGAATATCGCTATTGGTACGCCAGTTTCTGGCATTGTGACCGCAATCTACGTCAAGTTGGGTGACCGGGTGAAAGCCGGAGTTCCCCTCTTCAGGATCGACGATCGTGATCTTCAAGGCAGACTTTTGGTTGCGGTCGCCAAGGTCAAGGAAGCCGAGGAAACCCTCGCGAAGAAAACAAGCATCCTCGATTTCTCTACCCGCTTGGCGGCCGGGATCGGTTTCACTAAGTTGGAAATAAAGACCCGCCAATTGGACGTGGCCATTGATGAGGCAACACTCGCCTTGGCCAAGGCCGATGTCGATCAGATAAAGATCGAGATCGAGCGCCGCACGATCCGTGCCCCGGTCGCGGGCAGCGTCCTGCAGATCAAGACGAGACTGGGCGAGTTCGCGCAGGGCGGCGTGCTCATTACGCCGCTGATGCTGTTCGGCGACACGGACCGTTTGCACGTTCGCGTCGACATCGATGAGAACGATGCGTGGCGCGTTCAACCGGGCGGTTCGGCGCTGGTCTTCGTGCGCGGCAACCCCGAACTCAATACATCGCTGCGGTTTGAGCGCTTAGAGCCGTATATCCTTCCGAAAACGTCACTGACCGGCCAGAGCACTGAACGGACCGACACCCGCGTCCTGCAGGTCATCTACAGTTTTGATCCTTCGGCGCTGCCGGTCTTTGTCGGCCAGCAAGTGGATGTATTCATCGAGGCTCCGCCGATTGGCAGGGCGCGCGCTCAGACAGATGCTTCGAGGGAGATGCGATGAAGTCGCGCTCGAGATTCTCTGTGCCCTGCAAACTCCGACCGAGGAAACCGTGAATGCTGCGCGTGGCCTTGAAGATGCTCATAGGCGACCGCGTCAAATATGTGGGGCTGCTCTTTGGCATCACGTTCACCACATTCCTCGTCACCTTCGCTGCGTCATACTTCTGCGGCTTCATGACGCGTGGATTCGCTCTCGTCGCCGAGAACGGGGCGGCCGACGTGTGGGTCATGGACCCCGCCGTGGCTTCCGTCGAGCAGACCTCCAACATGGCGGCGTCGGCGTTGGGCCGCGTCCGCAGCGTCGAGGGGGTCGCATCCGCTGTGCCTCTGGCTCTCGGCACAGCCGAGGCGCGTTTCCCTAATGGGCGGTTTCAGCCCTTTCAGGTGATAGGCGTGGACGACGCCACACTCTCCGGCGTTCCTCCTTTGGAAAATGGCGCGTCGTCTGCAGCGCTCCGCGCTCCTGATGCAGCGATCGTCGATCCGGGCGGCACGGAAGATAAGCTCGAAACGCCCCTCCTAGAGGCTGATCAATGGCCTCCCGAGCCGCACCTCGATGCGCCGACCCGTCCACTGGCCACCGGTGACGAGCTCTTGATCAATGACCGCCGTGTCAGGATTGCCGGAAGATCAAAGGCGTTGCCGCGATTTCCGCCGCGACCTCTGCTCTACACGACATTCTCCAACGCCACTCGAATCCTGCTTCCAGAGCGGCGGCGGCTGACTTTCGTGCTCGCGACCGCCATGCCTGGCGTGATGCCGGGCGAATTAGCGGCGCGCATCCACGCGCGGACTGGCCTCAGGGCGCGCGCTTCAGACGACTTCAAGGCCGACACCGTGCGCTGGTTCCTGAACAACTCCGAAGACGTGGGCGATATCGCCGCAATGCTTTCAGTGGCCATGTCGGTCGGGTTCGGGGTAACCGGCATCATGCTCTACATGTTCACGCATGAGAATTTGAAGCAGTATGCGGTTCTGAAGGCTATGGGAGCGACCTCGAAGCTATTGCTGGGGATGATCGCCGTGCAGACCGGACTGTGCGCGCTTGTGGGCGCCGGGCTTGGACTTGGCCTATGCGCGACCCTTGGCCGGTTCGTGGCGGAAACCGCCGACTTCCCCTTCCGCATGATGTGGTTCACGCCGTTGCTTGGCGGGGGAACCGTTGTGCTGGTGAGTGTCGCCGCCGCCGCAATCAGCGCCCGTCCCGTTTTAAAGCTCGAACCCGCAATCGTCTTTGCGGGGCGTTAGAACGGCAATACGGCAGCGCGATCCGTAAGCATTCGCCGTGGGCCGCAGGACCGTCGCGTCAGCGCTCATGAGGTGACTTCATCTCTTTGTGGATTTTGATGAGCTCGACGAGGTTTTCGACGCCGAAGTCGGTGAAGGCCAGGATCTCGAGGTCGCCGAGGCCATAGACCCAGATCACGCCATCCTCGGGCTCCATTTCATTGGCGACGTCATGGAGGAAGTCGACACTTTCGCCGAGCTGCGCAGCGATGCGATCGATGGTCGTGACGTGGGAGACCTTGTTGACGTGCATGATCAGGCCGCCAGCGCTGGCGCATCTTTATCCTTCTGGCGCCAGTTCCACGGCAGCAATTCGTCTAGCCGATGCGCCGGATGCGCGGCGATGCGCGCGAGGACGTCGGCGAGCCAGGCCTGCGGATCGACGCCGTTCATCTTCGCTGTGACGATGAGCCCATACATGGCGGCGGCGCGCTCGCCTCCGCGATCAGACCCGCAGAACAGCCATGATTTTCGTCCCAGAGCAATTCCCCGCAGTCCACGCTCGGCTGCATTGTTCGAGACGCAAACGCGCCCGTCGTCGAGGAACAGCGTGAAGGCCGGCCATCGCTTCAGCATATATTGCATCGCTTTGGCGAGATCATGTCCACGCGAGAGCTTGGCGACCTGTTCGCGCATATAGCTCTCGAGCGCGTCGACGAGAGGTCGGCTCGACGCCCGGCGAACGGCGAGGCGTTCTTGCGCGCTCTTGCCGTTGATCGACCTCTCGATCTCGAACAGCGCGTCGATGCGGCGCACGATCTCTATGGCGATCGGCGACAACGGAATCTCCTTTTTCCCCGCCGCCTTGCGACGGGTGTTCGCATCGATGTCGGCCATGACGAAGAACGGCCGCCGCGCGTGCGCCCAACACGCCGCTTCGAGAATCGGACCAGGCTTGCGCTCCGCCACATACAGCTTGTTGTAGCCGTCATAGGCGTCCGCTTGCAGAATGCCGGAATAGTTCGCCAAATGGGTCTGCGGATGTTCGCCTTTGCAATCGCGCGAGTAATAGAAGATCGCGGCAGGTGGGTCCGCGCCGCCGAAGGGCGCGTCGTCGCGCACATAGACCCAGCAGCGGCCGGTGTCGGTCTTGCCCTTCGCCAGCACGGGCACGGTGGTGTCGTCCCCATGCAGCCGCTCCGCCGCCAGAACATGCGCCTCGACGAGACGCCGCAGCGGATCGAGCGCCGCACACACGGAGCCGACCGAGTCGGCCATGGTCGACAGCGCAATCGGCGCGCCTTCGAGAGCATAGCGCTCGGCCTGGCGGTTGAGCGGCTGATGCTGGCCGAACTTCTCGAACACGATCATCGCCAGCAGGCTCGGCCCCGCCCAGCCGCGCGCAACGACATGGAACGGCGCCGGCGCCTGGGTGATCTTCTCGCAGTCGCGGCAGGTGAACTTTTCCCGCACGGTCTCGACGACCTTCCACTGACGCGGCGTCGTCTCGAGCGTCCGCGTCACATCCTCGCCGAGCTTGCGCAACCGCGCGCCGCCGCAGCAGGCGCAACTCGCCGGAGCTCCGATTACGACCCGCTCGCGCGGCAGATGCTCGGGAAAAGTGTCGCGCTCCTGCGGCCGCTTGCGCTCGAAGCTGGCGACCGTCGTCGTTTTGGCGACGGCGCGCTCCGCCGCGAGTTCGTCCTCGGTCGCGCTCGCTTCCAGCTCTTCGAGTTCGAGCGACAACTGATCGAGCAGCCGCGCCGAGCGCTCCGACTTCTGCCCGTAGATCTGCCGTTGCAATTTGGCGATCTGGAGCTTTTGCGCCGCGATCAGCGCCATGTCTTCCGACGCCTTTGCAAGCGCGACGGCGAGCTGCGCTTTCAGCACGGCGTTTTCGTCGAGAAGGGCTTGGTTCAAGGCGTCCATGAGGCGAAGTGAATCACAAATCGCGCGATTTGTGGCGCCCCAAAATGCAGTCGACCCCAGCTTTTTCTCACCCCGCGCTTTGCGGCCTGTAGGTGAGTTGCGGATTCCGCCAATCAATTCCCTCGAGCATATAGGCCATCTGAGCGGCCGAAATCGACACGGCGCCCGCGCTCGCCGAGGGCCAGATGAACTTTCCGCGGTCGAGCCGCTTGGCGTAGAGCGATAGGCCGACCCCGTCGTGCCAGAGGATTTTGGCGAGGTCGCCGCGGCGCCCGCGGAAAATGTAGAGGTCGCCGGCGTGAGGGTCCCGTTGCAACTGCTCTTGAACCTGAAGCGCCAGCCCCTGCATGCCGCGTCGCATATCTGTATGGCCGGTGGCTATCCAGACCCGGCAACCCGCAGGCAAGGGAATCATGAGCGCAGCGCCTTCAAGGTCGCGGCGATCACGGAAGACGGCGCCGTGGCGCTGATCTTCACACGAACGTCCTTCAGCTCGACTTCGACGACGCCGGCCGCGGCTTCTTGCGGCGGCTGCTCCTGTGACGTCGCCACTCGCGGCGCGGGCTCGATGATCACCGGCGAAAATCCGCACACAGCGGCGCTTGCCTCCCGCTGCGCCGCGCGCCGCCATTTGTAGACGAGGCTCGTGCAAACGTCCTCGCGCCGCGCCACATCAGCGACCACGGCGCCCGGCTCGGCGATCGCCGCCAATATCCGAGTCCGGTCTTCGTTTCTCCATCGGCGCCGCCGCTCGCCGCCCGTGATCAATGTCATCCGACCCATGCTGTGCAGCTTGCCTCGCTCATAAAGCCGACTTAGCTGCGCAGCTTCGCTTTTCTCTCGATTTTGAAAAGGCGGCCCACGGCGTAGGGATACCGCGATCCAGCCGGCGGGCGACCAGGGGATCGACAGCGCCAGCGACAACAAGGCGACGCCGACGATCAGCCTGGCCCGGCGCTGGCCGCAATTCAGTGGGCGCCAGCCGGCGGAATCGTCGCTGCAACAGAGCGTCGCGCGTTCTTTCATCGCTCACCCCGCGCAACAGGACAGTTGCCTCACGTCCTTGCTGAAGGTCTGGGCTGCAAGCTTCAGCCCCTCGACCATCGTCAGGTAGGGGAAAAGCTGATCGGCGAGTTCTTGCACGGTCATCCGCGCCCGGATCGCCAGCGCCGCCGCCTGGATTAGTTCACCTGCGTCCGGCGCGACCGCCTGCACGCCAATGAGACGGCCCGAGCCGGCCTCGGCAACTAGCTTGATGAAGCCCCGCGTGTCGAAATTCGCCAGTGCGCGCGGCACGTTGTCGAGCGTCAGCGTGCGGCTGTCGGTCTCAATGCCGTCGTGGTGTGCTTCTGCCTCGCTGTAGCCCACAGTGGCGACCTGCGGGTCGGTGAACACCACGGCGGGCATGGCGGTCAGATCGATGGCGGCGTCGCCGCCGGTCATATTGACGGCCGCGCGGGTACCCGCCGCCGCCGCGACGTAAACGAATTGCGGCTGGTCGGTACAGTCGCCGGCGGCGTAAATGTGTGATGCGTTGGTGCGCATGCATTTGTCGATGACGATAGCCCCTTGCGTATTGACGGCGACGCCGGCGGCTTTCAGCGCCAAGCCGCGCGTGTTAGGCGCGCGGCCAGTGGCGATCAGCAGCTTGTCGGCGCGCACTTCGCCGTCCCCGGTCGTGAGCACGAATTCCCCGCTTGCATAGACGACGCGGCCAGCTTGCGTGTGCTCTAGCACTTCGATTCCCTCCGCCCGGAAAGCGGCTGTGACCATCTCGCCGACCGCCGGGTCTTCGCGGAAGAAAAGCGTGCTGCGCGCGAGGATCGTAACCTTGCTCCCGAGCCGCGCAAAGGCTTGGGCCAACTCCACGGCAACCACGGACGAGCCGATCACGGCCAAGCGCAAAGGGATTGTGTCACTCGCCAGCGCCTCGGTCGAAGTCCAGTAGGGCGCCTCTTTCAATCCGGAAATGGGCGGCACAGCCGGGCTCGCCCCCGTGGCGATCAGGCAGCGGTCGAATCCGATCTCGCTTTCGCCGCCTTCGTTCAACCGGGCGATCAGGGTTCGATGGTCTTTGAACCTGGCCTCGCCATGCAGCACGGTGATTGCCGTATGGGCCTCGAGAATGCCCTCGTATTTGGCGTGCCGCAGTTCATTGACGCGCGCCTGTTGTTGGGCGAGGAGTTTGTCCCGTTTGATTGCTGGCTTGCTTGGCGCAATGCCTTCGTCGAATGGGCTCTCCCGGCGCAGATGCGCGATATGCGCGGCGCGGATCATGATCTTGGAGGGCACGCAGCCGACATTGACGCATGTGCCCCCTATCACGCCGCGCTCGATCAGTGTCACCCGCGCGCCGTCCTCGGCTGCGCGCAATGCCGCCGCCATGGCCGCTCCGCCGCTGCCGATGATGGCCACCTGCAATGGCATGCCTCGGCTCTCTTGCTTGGCCTCCCTGTCGAGCATCTTGCCGGCCCTCCTTTCCGAAGGGCCAGAGGCACGCGCGCGTTTTGCGACCACCGCCTGATAGCCTGCGGCCTGCACGGCGGCGGAAAGCGCCGACGGGTCGAGCGCCCCGTCGCCGCTGACCAGCGCCGTCTCTTCGGCGTAGGACACCTTCGTCTGACAGACGCCCGGGACTTTGAGCAATGCTTTTTCAACGTGACTCGCGCAACCGTCACACGTCATGCCAGCGACTTGCAAAACCAGAGTGTTTGCACGCTTCGGCTCCTGCGCGGCCGGGGATTCTTCAGAACCGAGTCGTTGCCCGAGGATATCGCGCAGCCGCGCGAGAAGCGGCATGGCGTGGCCTGCCACTGCCATCATCGAGCCGGCGAGCGCTGTCTTGATCGAAGGTCGTTGATCCATGGCTCACTTCTTCAGTTGGGAGGGATAGCCCGCCCCTTCGGTCGCTTTGGTAAGCGCTTCGACGCTTGTTTTCGCGTCGTCGTAGGTCACCACCGCTTCCTTCTTCTCGTAGCTCACCTCGATTGCTCCGACGCCCTCGACCTTACCCAGCGCCTTCTTGACGGTGATAGGACAGGCGGCGCAGGTCATGTTCGACACTGACAAGGTGACCGTCCTTGTTGCGGCCCAAGCCGGCGCGCTGAAGGCGGCTAAAACGACGAGTGCGCCGAGTTTTTTCATGATCGGGATCCTCTCTCAGTAAAACAGCGGAAGCACATAAGGGAAAACCGTCGACCCGCCGACGAGCGCCGCAACGCCCCAGAAGATCATTTTGTACATCGACCTCACTTGCGGCGCTGCGCAGGCCTCTCCGGGTTTGCAGGCCACGGCTGGGCGAAAGATGCGGCGCCAGGCGAAGAACAGCGCAACGAATGCGGCGCTGAGGAATAGCGGTCGAAACGGTTCGAACACTCGGAAATTTCCGAGCCAGGCCCCGCTGAAGCCGAGAGCCACCAGCACGAGAGGCCCGAGGCAGCAGGCCGACGCCAGGATCGCGGCGGCGCCGCCGGCGGCGAGGGCCTTGCGACCGCGTGATTGTTCAGACATGGGTTCTTCTCTCTTCCAACGTTGCAGCGCACCTTGCCTTCAGCCTGCGACGACCCATCGCGCAAAAAGGAAGAGCGCGCCGGTTATTACCGCTGTCACCACAAGTCCGACCGGCGTCATTGCCATCTGGATGAGCCCGAGACCGTCGCCATCACACATCGCCTTGTCCTCCTTAATCTGGCTAGAAAACCGATCGCCCCCGATGACCGGGCGTGGTCGCGTTCCCAGCCTATTTTTGTTGACTTGTCGTGATCCTGGGGTCTGTAGTCGCTACAGGGTCAAGCGCTTTTTTGCTCGGGAGATCGGATATGAAGGCGACGGGTGCGCTCTCGATCGGCGGGCTGTCGAAGCAGAGCGGCGTCAACATCGAAACGATCCGCTACTACGAGAAGATCGGCGTTATGCCGACGCCCGGCCGCAGCGCGGCCGGATATCGCGTTTACGGGGCGGATCATCTCAAGCGCCTGAGCTTCGTGCGCCGCAGCCGCCAACTCGGTTTCAGCCTCGACGAAATCCGAGGTCTGCTTCGCCTTGTCGACGGCGATGTCTATACCTGCGCGCAAGTTCGTGATCTGACGCTCGATCACCTGGCGGAGATTCGCCGCAAGATCGCGGATTTGAAGCGGCTCAAACGGGTGATGGAGGAAATGGCGGCGCAGTGCAGCGGAGAATGTGCGCCTGAATGCGCGATTATCGATGCTCTCTTCGACATGAGACAACCGAGCGGCGAAAGCTATGAACGGTAACCGTTACACGGCTGAACAGCCGCTTGTTGGTCGATCAGTTTGCTTTGGGCTCATGAGCCGACCCCGAATTTGGGGCGACGCCCCGCCCGGACCAGTCGAGCGGGGCATCGCTGGGGGCGTCAGTCGCCGTTGCGGCGACTGGGGCGGGACCAGATGAGGCTGTATCCTTCGCCGCTCTCGTCGTCGAAGAGATTGGCGAAGATCGGGGCGTTGAAGCTCGGATCGTCGAGCTTGAGGCCGAGATAATCGCGACCCTCGTTGGAGCGCTTGGACCAGGCGGCGCCGATCTCTACTTTATGCGGTGCACCGCATAAAGTGGATTATGCGTAGCGCGCGATTATGCGGAGTCTGGCGCGGGGAGTGGCGGTTTTCCGGGGCTTTGGCGGTGACCTCGCTCCGCATAATAACGGGGCGAAGTCCGCGACGCCCTGCTGTGTGGCGGGGCGTCGCGGGCGCCGATCAGCGCGACCAGATCAGCGCGTATTCGCCGTTCTCGCCCTCGAACAGGTTGGCGTAGATGGCGGCGGTGAACGACGGGTCGTCGAGCTTGACCGAGTGATAGGTGCGGCCCTCCTTCGAGGTCCGGCGCCATGCGGCGCCGATCTCGACGCCTGAGACGATCACCCGGAGGTCGGGCGCCTTGTCGCTGGTGGAGGCGGGATCGCTGGGGATGAGGCGCGCCTTGGCGTCGATCGCGAGGGTCTTGATGGCGCCGGTGTAGACGCCGTCGTTGCTGCGGATGAACGAGCCGATCTGGGACATGATGTAACTCCTCTTGCTATGTGCCAAGCCCGCGACCATCGCGGCCTTGTGGCGATCAAGAGCCCCGGGACGGCCGCCCCGCACCTGCAAGGCCGCAGCGCCAGCGAAGGACGGCAAGAGCCGAGCTTCTTGTTTCGCGAGGAGCGGCGCAGCCGCGGGGAAGAAGGTCGGCGACGCCGTTGCGGGGACGAGGCCGGGTCGAAGACCGCATCCTGGGGCCGATCCGCCAAGTAAAGGCCCGTTGGTCGCAGGGCTGACACTGCGCCCGAGGAGACATCCCCAGCATCGATCAGGCGCCGCGCTCGATGGCGATCACCGATCAGCGCGCGACCGCCGCTTTGGACAATAGACGCCCACGCTCCAAAGTCCGCCTCCACCAACGAGGAGGCAAACCATGCCAACAGGTGTCTATGTAAGGAAGAATGACGTCAAAGACCGATTGCGAGCGGGACTTGCCGCCGATCACGCTGACGATTTTACCGCGTGGCTGCGACAACGGCGCTATACCGACAAGACGATCGTCGAGCGGATCAGGCTGCTCGCCTGCTGGACGCATTGGGCGCGCGAGAAGGGTTATGCATTCGACACGGTCCGGGCCGCACACGCCGCATCATCTGCGCTGATCGACGCTGGATATCGCCCGCGCTTCCGGGGCGACGTGAACGAGGACGCTGTCGAAACGGGCAAGCTCTTCATCGCCTATCTCGAGGATCGTGGGCTGTTGCCGAGGTTGCCACTGCCGCCGTCGCCGCCGCTCGTTGCCGACTATATGGCGTGGGCTCGCGATCAGCACGGGCTGGCCGAGACGACGCTCGGAACCTACGCGTACGCGATCATCCCCTTTGTCGCCGCGCTCGGCGACGATCCAGCGGCCTATGACGCCGCCGCGATCCGCGGCTATATGCTGGGCCGAGCAGGCTCCGTATCGACCGCTCGCCTCAACGGCATCGGCGTTGCCATCCGCGCGTTTCTGCGCTTCCTGATCGCGACGGGTCGCTGCCCGCCGGGACGGGACCGCGCCATGCCACAGGCGGCGGGGTGGCGGCTTGCCTCGAGCCCGCGCTTCCTGCCTGAAGATGACATCGCGCGCGTCATCGCCGCGTGCGACGGCGAACGGCGTCTTCGCGACCGCGCGATCATCCTGCTGCTGGTGCGGCTCGGGATGCGCGCCAGCGAAGTCGCACGTCTCGGCTTCGACGATATCGACTGGCGGCAGGGCCATATCCGGTTGCATGGCAAGGGGCGTCGCGAAGAGCTGCTGCCGCTCAGCCAGGAGGTTGGAGACGCGCTGATCGCCTATATCGAGCGTGGCCGGCCTGCGTTCGCTGCGCGTGCGACGTTCCTCACCGAATATGCGCCACTCAGGCCGATCGACCGCAGCACAATAAAATGCGTGGTGCGGCGCGCGCTCGGGCGCGCGGGAGTCGAAAGTCGATGCAAAGGCGCGCATGTGCTGCGCCATTCGGCGGCGACGTCGATGCTGCGGCACGGGGTGAGTCTCGCAGGCGTGTGCAGCGTGCTGCGCCACCGCTCGCCCGCGATGACCGCGCACTACGCCAAGGTCGACATGACGCTGTTGGCGACGATCACGCAGCCCTGGCCGGGAGACGCGTCATGCTGATCGACGATGCGCATCGCTATATCGCGCTTCGCCGCGCGCTCGGCTTCAAGCTCGAAAAAGCCGCCCGCCACCTCGATGCGTTCACCCGCCATGCTGTTGCGAACGGCGACAGTCATATCCGCAACGCGACGGCGCTCGCCTGGACCGCGGCTGTCTCGTCGACGCCGGGCGGCCGGTATCAGCGGCTGCAGGAAATAGCCGACTTCGCCCGCTTCCTGCATGCCGAGGATGCTGCGCATGAGATACCGCAGCATCGTCGGCATTATCGTCCATGCGTTCGGCCCGCGCCCTACATCTATACCTCCGACGAACTGGCGCGAATGCTTCATGCCGCCGCCAATCTGCGGCGTCAGAAACCGAGCCCTCTCAGGCAGCATGTCCATGCGATGCTGATCGGACTGCTCGCCGCGACCGGCCTGCGCGTCTCGGAAGCGTTGAATCTGCGGCTCGGCGATCTGTTGCCGGACGGCATGCTGCACATCCGCCAAACCAAGTTCAACAAAAGCAGACTCGTGCCGATGCACCCGAGCGTGAGCGCGGAGCTCGACGCTTATCTGCGTGTCCGGGCGACGGTCGCGGGTGTGGACGACCATGTGTTCCTGACGGTCGGCGGCAGACCGATGGGGCTCGGAGCCGTCCATGCCGCATTCCATGTCGTCCTGAAAAAGGCCGGGATCGCGCCGGATCGTCCACGTCGCCCCCGCATCCATGACCTGCGCCACACCTTCGCGACGCGCGCGCTGGCGCGATGCGCGATGCGCCGCGAGGATGTCGCCCGCGACTTCGTGGCGCTCTCGACCTATCTCGGGCACGGCCATATACGGTACACCTACTGGTATCTGGAGGCGACGCCCGACTTGATGGGCGACATCGCCGCTGCCGCCGAAATGCTGGCTGCGGAGGTGATCGTATGACGCCGATCGCACCGCTCATCACCGCGTTCCTGCGCGAGCATATGCCTCGGCAGCGCGGGTATAGCGTACATAGCTGCGAGGCCTACGCGACCTGCTTTCGACTCTTGCTGACCTTCGCGGCCGATCGCCTGAAGACGCGGCCATCGCGGCTTACGCTGGAAGCGATCGACGCCGCGATGGTGCTCGCGTTCCTCGCACATATCGAGCAAGACCGCGGCAACAGCGCGGCGACGCGCAACTTGCGGCTTGCCGCGATCAAGGCGTTCATGCGCTATGTCGAACTTCAGTGCCCGAGCGCGTTGGCGCAGGTCGCGCAGATCGATGCGATCCCCGGCAAGCGCCATGACCACAAGCTCATCCGGCATCTGACGATGCAGGAGGTGCGCGCCATCCTCGATGCGCCCGACACTTCGACCAGGTGGGGAATCCGCGACCGGGCGATGCTGCACTTGTGCTTTGCTGGTGGCCTGCGTGTCTCCGAACTGGTCGGGATGACGATGAGCCGCATCATTCTGCAACCCAGTCCCAGCATTCTCGTATTCGGCAAGGGTCGCCGCGAGCGCAGCCTGCCGCTCTGGAAGGAGACCGCGCGCGACGTTCGCGCCTGGCTCGCGGTGCGCGGGAACCCGCAAGCGCCCGAGCTGTTCGTCAACGCGCAAGGCATGGCGATGACGCGGGCCGGGTTCGAATATATCCTCGAAAAACACGGTCGGGCCGCGGCGCGACAATGCCCGACGCTGGCTGACCGCACGCTGTCGCCGCACCTGTTGCGGCATAGTTGCGCGGTGCTGATGCTCCAGGCCACGCGTGATATCCGCAAGGTCGCACTCTGGCTCGGTCATGCCGATATCCGAACCACTGAGATCTACCTCGGGATGGACCCCTCCGAAAAGCTCGAGGCCGTCGAAGCGGTGCTCCCGCCCGCGTTGCGACGTGGTCGGTTCAAAGCGCCTGACGCGTTGATCGCATCGCTAATGGCCGATGCGCACACGGCGCCGACGTGAGTGGCGGACGCCGGGCGTCCGCGATTGTTGCGCCGACGGCATGATCGGGGATGTCTCCTCGGGCGCAGTGTCAGCCCTGCGACCAACGGGCCTTTACTTGGCGGATCGGCCCCAGGATGCGGTCTTCGACCCGGCCTCGTCCCCGCAACGGCGTCGCCGACCTTCTTCCCCGCGGCTGCGCCGCTCCTCGCGAAACAAGAAGCTCGGCTCTTGCCGTCCTTCGCTGGCGCTGCGGCCTTGCAGGTGCGGGGCGGCCGTCCCGGGGCTCTTGATCGCCACAAGGCCGCGATGGTCGCGGGCTTGGCACATAGCAAGAGGAGTTACATCATGTCCCAGATCGGCTCGTTCATCCGCAGCAACGACGGCGTCTACACCGGCGCCATCAAGACCCTCGCGATCGACGCCAAGGCGCGCCTCATCCCCAGCGATCCCGCCTCCACCAGCGACAAGGCGCCCGACCTCCGGGTGATCGTCTCAGGCGTCGAGATCGGCGCCGCATGGCGCCGGACCTCGAAGGAGGGCCGCACCTATCACTCGGTCAAGCTCGACGACCCGTCGTTCACCGCCGCCATCTACGCCAACCTGTTCGAGGGCGAGAACGGCGAATACGCGCTGATCTGGTCGCGCTGATCGGCGCCCGCGACGCCCCGCCACACAGCAGGGCGTCGCGGACTTCGCCCCGTTATTATGCGGAGCGAGGTCACCGCCAAAGCCCCGGAAAACCGCCACTCCCCGCGCCAGACTCCGCATAATCGCGCGCTACGCATAATCCACTCGGCCGACATATACGCGGTGGCTGGGCGCATTCTCGCCGGAGCGGCTTGCGTCGGGGACGATGCGAACGTTCTTCGCCTGGACGGAAAGGGTGACGATTTCGCCGGTGAACTCGTTGTTGCCGGTCTTCTTGAAGGTGCCGATGGTCGCCATTGGAATTCTCCTCGATCTGAAGGTTCGAGCCCGCGCCATTTCGGTCTCGATGGCGATCGAAGGGCCGGAGGCGATCGACGCGGCATCGCTTGCGACCGCAGCGTCAGCGGAGGATGGCGCGAGAGCGACTTTGTTGTTTCGCGAGGAATGACGGCGCAGCCGTCAGGGGAAGAAAGTCGATCGGCGCCATTGCCGCATAGGCGATCGAGGCGCAGCCGGCCTTCGGCCAGATCCGTCCATCAAAGAGGCCGTTATGGAGCGCTCGGCCTGACAGTGATCGGGGCGAATTCGGCGACGGCGTGCGACCGAGAAGATTCGGCGACGAGCGCCGACTACGATGACGATCCTCGTCCCGGCTGTAAAATTTCGTCGTCGTCGCCTCCGAGCCGCATATCGAAATGCTTCCCGCCCCGCCGATTGTCGGACGACAATGAGATCGCTCTCGCCAAAGGATTGCTCCGATGAGCGTCACAATTTCGACGGCCTCGCCACGACGATTCGAACTTGCCGCCATCATTACCGCCGTGTCACGACGATGAACTCGGAGAGATGCAGATCGACATGCGCCCATAGGAGCAGTTGCAACGGCGTCAGGCCCGCGCGAGACGCGTTTCTTCCCGTCCCGGCGGGGCGGCTCCAGCGATGCGGATCAAAGCGGTGATGCCGACCGCGACCGCGCCGACGAGCGAAAAGATCATCTGCCATGTCACCGACGGCATAGCCATCTGGGCAATTCCGTGCGTGGCGTAATAGCCGGCGACCGTCGCTGGCGCAGCATAGACGAGCACGATGGCGAGCCGGAGCCAGGTCCAGGGAACGAAGGCGAAGGCCAGTTGCCCGACGCCGAATGTCACGCCAGCGGCGAGGATGCCGACGACGGCGCCGCCGAGCCAGCCGGCGCCGGTGTGAAAAGCCCAGACGCCGACCGTCAGGCCGGCATAGAAGGGGAGCGCGAAAACGGCGAGCGTGAACAGCAGCCAGCAGAAGAAGCCGATGCCGGCGATGACGAGCAGAGGTCCGAAGATGATCATGGGGTGGTCTCCGTGAGACAAAGGTCTGACGAATGCGCCTTCCACCACCACCACGGCGCAGCAGCGAGTCTAGCCGGAAAGAAGAGACAGAGCCAGCGAAAATCCCCGCAGGATTTTCGCCGCTCATGGCCGCAGGATCCTTCATGGCTGGAAGGGATCGAATTCATGTATGATGTCGGCGGGATCGCCGTCGTATTCGGTCGAGGGCATGACGCCGTAGTCTCCCGCGCCGTCATGGAATACGACGACGCACATCATGAGGGTATTCGCGAGGTCCCAACCACGGGCGTGGGCGAAGGTGAGGTTTCGAGACATCGATCGGCTCCTGTGCTGAGGCGGGGGCCATCCCCGCGCGACAGGCGCCCGATGTGTCCGGCCGATGGCCGCGATCACCGTGAAGGTGAAACCGAAGCGGCGGCACGCTCGCGTAGCCGACCCCTTGAGGGTTGATGGCGTCAGGCCGTCGGGCGGATAGAGGATCAGCGCCGATCAGAGCGGGGTGGCGCTCGCCGGCAGGAGTCGATTGCTTCGAAATCATGACGCTCGGTCGCGGATCGCGCGAACCTCCTCTATTGTCGGCAGCCACAGCGCATGTGGGAGCTAGCGGCTCGGGAGGTCGGCATGGAGGAGTTCACGGGACGAGATTTGCATCTTATGAAAAAGGCGCTCGCCATCGCGGCGTTGGCGATCGAGGAACAGCCGGGACCGTTTCAGTCCAGCTCCGATCTGAGAGACATGAAGGCGTTGCTCGATGAGATCATCGAGAGCGATACGGAATTGGCGTATTACGCGCGCGCGGCGAGGATCGCCGTGCTCGGCGCGCCCGACTGAAACAAGGTTTTACGGAAACGCGTCGACACGCTTTTGCGTTTCGGCGCATTTCCGGCTCTGAGAGTCGGCAGCGCTCACGCGCCGCCTGCGCCGAAGCGCCAAACCGGAATACCGAGCTTGCGCGCCTTGTCGGCGAGGTTTTCCTGGATGCCGGTTCCGGGAAAGGTGATGACGCCGATCGGCAGGATTTCCAGCATCGCGTCGTTGCGCTTGAAGGGCGCTGCCTTCGCGTGCTTGGTCCAGTCGGGCTTGAAGGCGATCTGCGGAACCTTGCGGTGATCGGCCCAGCGGGCAGCGATTCGTTCTGCGCCTTTTGGACTGCCGCCATGCAGCAGCACCATGTCGGGATGCTTGGCGAGGACCTGGTCGAGCTTCGCCCAGATCAGGCGATGGTCGTTGAAATCGAGGCCTCCGGTGACGGCGATCTTCGGACCGGCGGGCAGCAGCACCTCGTTGTCGGAGCGCTTCTTCGCTGCGAGGAAGTCCCGGCTGTCGATCATCGCCGAGGTGAGATTGCGGTGATTGATCATCGATCCGCCGCGCGGTCGCCAGGACGATCCGGTGTCGCGCTCGTAATGCTCGGCGGCCTGATCGCGCATCAGCTCGAATGCGTCCCGGCGTTCGAGGAGGGTCTGCCCTTCCGCGGTGAGTCGCTCCAGCTCGACAGATTTCACCTCGCCGCCATCCTGCTCGCGCTGCGAGCGGCGTTGCGCCTGTTCATTGTCATTGAGCTCGCGCTCGATCCGCGCCACGGCGCGGTGAAAGAGATTGACGGTCGACCAGAGCAAATCGCCGAGATCCGGCTCGAGGCGGGTATCCTGCAATGCCGCGATCAGCGCGTCGAAGATGTCGGCGACGGCGCCTGAGACGATGCGCCCTTCCGGCAATGGCCTCGGATCGGGTTCGTCCTGAAAGGGGCGATAGCCGTAGAGCTGGAGTTCCTGGAGAATATGGTCGGTCGGGGATGACGCGTGCGGCTCGTGGCGGTCATCGTCGCGATCGGTGATCATGGCGCTTCCTTTCGTCGGATCGACCGCGCCCATCGCGGCCTTCATGGCGACGAAAGCGGCGGGCGGAGCGGACCCGCACCCGCAGCGAAGCGAAGGGCCGGAGCGCAGCGGAGGACGGCGGAGGACGGCTATTTTGTCTCGCGATGGAAAGCGGCCGCAGGCCGCGCCGGAAAATAGCGGGACGCAGTCGTTGCCGATCCGAGCCGCCTGCCGATCGATCGCCCTCTGAAGAAGGCCGTGGGGGCGGACCTCTCCGACAATTCAGGAAGCGTCATCATCAACGTGACGTAAAGCCGCCGGCAGCGAGCGTCCGCCCTTCAGCCCGAGCCTATGCCGTCAGCTCCATGAAGCGCGCGACGTCCTGCGGGGCGATCTGCACACGGACGGCCGCCCGGAGCGCATCGAGCCCGAGCAGCCGCAGATCTTCGTTGAAGTCGCCGAGCGCCGGAGACAGCACGATCGCCTCGATACCGAGCTGCTGAGCCCGGTCGATCAACGTCGTCACCGCGCCGTCGCCGGCCGGATCGTCGTCTCGCGCGATGTAAAGTCGGCGCAATGTGTCGGAGAAGAGGATCGCGGAGAGATGCGCCGCCGAGAGCGCCGCCGCCATCGGCATGGTCGGAAGCGCCGATCGCAGCGACATTACGGTTTCGACGCCTTCGCCCACCGCCATGACCTCGCCCGCCACGCCGAAGCGGACCGCATGGCCGTTGAGATCGCCTATCGCCCGTCTCGGCGTTTCGATCGGCGCCTTTCCGAGCGTCGTCTCCGAAAAGCCGCGAGGATCGAGCCATGTGCGATGCACGCCGGTCAGACGCCCGTCGAGGTCCGTGACGGCTGCGATCATCGCCGGCCAGATCTCGGTCGGGGAATGCTCGTCCGGTCGGTGATAGCATTGCGGATGAAAGCGGAGCGATCCGGTTTCGTGCAAAGCCGCAATGCCGCGATTGCGCAGATACGTTTCTGAGAGAGTCCCGGCAATCGGCTGCGACATAGCGAGAAGCCGCCTTGCCGACTCCCGCGAGTCGACTGGTGCCGAACGTGACTTCGTCCTCTTCGTCATCGGCTCCAGCTCCTGACGCGACAGTCTCAGGAAGGAGCGCGCCTCATCGACAGTGTCTCTGAATTCGGCGAAGCCGCAACTCTCCTGGATGACGTCGAGCAGATCGCCGTGCTCGCCCGTCGCGGCGTCGGTCCATTTGCCGGCGGCGCCCTTGCCGCACTTCGTCCCGATCAGCCGGACGAACATGGAGCGGCCCGGCGTGTTGCGAACATCGCCCACCAACCAATAACGGCCTTCACGATGTCCATTGTGGAGATAATGACGGCACACCGCCTCGGCCTGACGGCCGAGACGCTGCGCCAGATCGGAGACGTCGGGACGAGTCATGTCACGCGGCCTCCTTTTCGTTGACGCGCTGGAGCGGATAGCGCTCCATCAATTTCGTCAGCACCGCCGTGCCGCTCGCGTCGACGGGCACGAACATGCGCAGCTTCCAGGAGATGATCTCGTGGAATAGCCCATAGGCGGAGAGGCGCTCGCGCATCGCGTCGGTGAATCCCGACAGCTCGATGCGGTGCGCGCCCATGACGCGGACGCGGCGAAGCTGGAGGTCTTCGGCAAGGTGGAGGACGGCGAGGCCATCCGTCAGGGCGGCGAATGCGTCCTCTGCGGAGAGATCGGCGGCGCCAACTGCGAGCGCTCCCGCGACCCAGGCGGCCGTGACCCGGCGGCCGATGATGCGCTCGCCGTCATCGGTTTGAAGGCGATAGACTCGCGTCGAGTCCTTCGGCAGGCGTTTCCAGATCGGCAGCAGCAGGCCAGCGACGATATCGATCGTGCTGTCGGAGAATTCCGGGACAGCGACGACCTCGGCGCTCCATGCGGCGGCGAATGCGTCCCGGTCGGCCTCGGTCCAATGGCTTTCCTCCATCATCTTCAGCGACGCATAATGCTGCTCCATCGGCCGGACGAGGCGCGCGCGCCGCTCGATCTCGCCATCGTCGAGCATCAGCGACGGCGCAGGGAGTTGAACCGCAGCTCGCCCCGAGCGCTCATTTACGAGCGCTACAGCGCGCCGATCGGCGAGAAGATCGAGCGCCCGGTCGAGAGTCAGAGGATGATTGCGCTCGCGCTGTGTGATCGTCAGCAGGCGCGTCTCCGCGCCTGTGCCGGGATGGGTGTAAATGGTTCGGCGATTGGTGACGAGGAAACTCTCGGCCCGCAGCGTCTCGAGCCCGACGTCATAGACGCCAGCGGCGATGGCTCCTTCGACCTTCGCGTTCAGCAATTGCTCGAATGCCGTGAACAGAATACCCTGGAGCTCGATAGTCAGCGCCAGCAGTCGATTGAGGAATGTGGTTATCGGCGGCAGTTCGTCCTTGATCCCATTTGAATCCGTCAGCGACAATCCCGTCGCCTCTTCGAAGATCTGCAAGGAACAGCCATCAATCTTGCCGCGGACGAGCAGCAGATAGAGCTGGCGCAGCGCGTCGCGCGCGTAATGACTCTCCAGATTGTCCTCGGGACGGAACAGGCCCTGTCCGCCGGTCTGACGCTGGCCTCTGGTGATCGCGCCGAGCGTGTCGAGCCGACGCGCGATGGTTGAGAGAAAGCGCTTCTCCGCCTTCACATCGGTCGCAATCGGCCGGAAGAGCGGCGGCTGCGCCTGATTGGTGCGATTGGTGCGACCGAGCCCCTGGATAGCCGTGTCGGCCTTCCACCCCGGTTCGAGCAAATAATGCACGCGGAGCCGGCGGTTCCGGGCGGAGAGCTCGGCATGGTAGCTGCGGCCGGTGCCGCCGGCGTCGGAAAAGACGAGGATGCGCTTCTGATCGTCCATGAAGGCGGCGGTCTCGGCGAGATTGGCCGAGCCGGTGCGGCTTTCGACGGCGAGGCGCTCGCCCTTGCGCACGATCCGCCGCGAGCGCCCCGTCACCTCGGCGACCACATTGGTCCCGAAGCGCTGGACGATTTGATCGAGCGCGCCGGGAACCGGAGCCAGGGAGGCGAGCTTTTCGATGAGCGCAGTGCGGCGGGCGACCGCCTCGCGGCTCTCGACCGGCTGGCCGTCGCGAAAGACGGGCCGCGACGTGAGATTGCCCTCGCTGTCGGTGAACGGCTCGTAGAGCTGCACCGGGAAGGAATGGGCGAGATAGTCGAGAACATATTCGCGCGGCGTGATGTCGACCTGGACGTCGTTCCATTCCTCGGTCGGAATGTCCGCGAGGCGTCGCTCCATCAAAGCTTCGCCGGTCGAGACGATCTGGACGACGGCGGCGTGACCTTCCTCTAGATCTCGCTCGATCGAGCGGATCAGCGTCGGCGTCTTCATGCTCGTCAGCAGATGGCCGAAGAAGCGCTGCTTGGCGGATTCGAAGGCGGATCGCGCCGCGGCTTTGGCCTGCCGGTTGAGCGTGCCGGTCGCGCCGGTGATGTTCGCCGCCTGCATGGCGGCGTCGAGATTATTGTGGATGACGGCGAAGGCTTCGGCGTAGGAATCGTAGATGCGGGTCTGCTCCGGCGTCAGCCGATGCTCGACCAGCTCATATTCGACGCCCTCATAGCTGAGCGAGCGCGCCGTATAGAGGCCGAGGGCGCGAAGGTCGCGGGCGAGCACCTCCATCGCCGCGACGCCGCCGGCTTCGATCGCCTCCACGAATTCGGCGCGCGTCGCGAATGGAAAATCCTCGCCGCCCCAGAGGCCGAGGCGCTGGGCATAGGCGAGATTATGGACCGTGGTGGCGCCGGTGGCCGAAACATAGACGACGCGCGCGTTCGGCAGCGCGTGCTGGAGGCGAAGTCCTGCGCGGCCCTGCTGCGAGGCGGCCTGGTCGCCGCGTTCGCCCTTGCCGCCGGCGGCGTTCTGCATGGCATGGCTCTCGTCGAAAATGATCGCCCCTTCGAAATCGGGGCCCAACCATTCGACGATCTGCCGCACGCGGGAAGCCTTCTCGCCGCGCTCGTCGGACCGCAGCGTAGCGTAGGTCAAAAATAGGATACCTGCCTGCAGCGAGACCGGCTTGCCCTGCGGAAAGCGCGAGAGCGGCGTGACGAGCAGGCGCTCCATCCCGAGCGCCGACCAGTCGCGCTGCGCGTCCTCGAGCAGCTTGTCGGATTTGGAGATCCACAGCGCCCTGCGTCGGCCCTGCATCCAATTGTCGAGGATGATTCCAGCCGACTGACGGCCTTTGCCGGCGCCAGTCCCATCGCCCAGCATGAAGCCGCGCCGGAAGCGTCCGGCGCTCTTGGCGTCGTCTCGCGCCGCCGCGACGACGTCGAAAGTCTCGTCGACCGTCCATGAGCCGTCGAGAAACGCCGAATGAGCCTCGCCAGCGTAGATCACTGTTTCCAGCTGCGCGTCGGAGAGAAGGCCGTCGGAGACAACGCTCGCCGGCAGCCGCGGCCGATAGCTCGGCTTCGGCGGCGCGACCGAGGCCATTGCGGCGGATTGCACCAGTTTGGTGGGATGCGCCTGAGAGCCGGGAATACGGATCGACTGCAATCCGTATTCTTCATAGATCGCATCCGTCAGGCGAGCGCCTTCCAGCGGCGCCCAGTCGACCGTCTCATAGGCCAGTTCGACGCCATCGGGTGCGCTGGCGAGCGTCGCTCGGCGAACCGCAACATTTCGAACGGAAACGGCCGGCGCCGTGCGCGGCCGCAGACCGCTGGCTGGCGCCGGCAACGCGACCGGCAAACGCGGGGGCGCGAGTTCGCCGATCCAGGCGAGGAGCGTTGTGACATCGGGCGCCATGCCGGGCGACGCCGGAAAGACGGTCGGATCGTCCGCCGGCAGTTTGTCGATGATCGTCAGCCGCGTCTCGATCGACGTGCCGTGCTTGGCGTAGACGGCCCCATTGATCGCGGCGGAAAAGACGACGCGGCCACGCCGCTGGAGGCGGACGAAGGCGTCTCGCCAAACAGGAGCGTCGGGCGCGAAATTCGCGCCGGTGATCGCGACAAGGCGTCCGCCGTCGGCCAATCGCGCCAGGGCGGAGGCGATGTGTCGATAGGCGGCGTCCGCCATTCGGCCGGAGACATTCGCCACGGCCGAGAACGGCGGGTTTATCAGCACGACCGAAGGAGCGATCGCCGGATCGAGATGGTCGTCGATCTGCGCCGCATCGAAACGGGTGACCGGGACGGAGGGAAAAAGAAGCGAGAGAAGCTCCGCGCGGGTCTCCGCGAGTTCATTGACAATGAGGGACGCGCCGGCCATCTCCGCGAGAATGGCGAGCAGTCCAGAGCCGGCCGAAGGTTCGAGGACGCGGTCGGCGGGCGAAATCGCGGCCGCGGTGAGAACCGCGAGGCCGAGGGGGATCGGCGTCGAGAATTGCTGGAAGGTTTCGCTTTTCTCCGATCGGCGCGTATGCGTCGGCAAGAGGTCAGCGATCTTCGACAGCATCGGAAGTGCGGCGGCTGGAGAGCCGGCTTTGCGGAGAAGCACCTTTCCGTATCTGCGCAGGAAAAGGACTGTCGCCGCCTCGCAGGCGTCATAGCCCATCTTCCAGTCCCAGGCGCCGGAGGCGCCCGACGCGCCGAAAGCGGACTCCATCGATGCGCGCAGAATCGCAGCGTCGATGCGTCGGCCATTTTCGAGATGAGGAAGAAGACGGCGAGCCGCGTCGGCGATCGCGGAGCCGGCAGAAGCGTGACAGGCGAGCGTCGACGCAGCCGCGTCGGCGGCCACAGGTGCAGACATTTTTGACATGGAAGAGGTCTCGGGAGAGCGGAAGCGACGAGCCGGCTGGCGCTCTCTCTCGGACCCGCCGGCTCGCCTCCCTTCCGGCCGGACTCTTCCTCTCCCGGCGTCTCCAACGGGCCGCGTACGAGCGGCTCATCGGGCATCGCGTGATGGCGGGGTCTCGAGCGCTTGACGATGGAGCTCTCGATCGCCGGCATGAAAAATGGCGGAGCCCTTTGCAGCGCTCCGCCGAACGATCATTCAGCCGCGATTGGAATCGACACTCTCGTTTGCGTCATCGTCCGAGAGAAATTCAGGCAGCTCTTCGGATTCGTCGGCTGCTTCGTCCGCTTCGAGATCAGCCAGTCCGACGTCGTCGAGCCGCAAAGGCTCCGGCAGCCAGCCGGAGTCGACGAGCAGGCGTTCGGCTTCGACCGCCATCTCGCCCTTTTTCAAATGTTCGATGAGCTGGACGGCCCGTTCGCCCTTGGCCTCGCGGACGGCGTCCAGGATTCGTCGCTTCGGCACGCGACCGAGATAATTGTCGACGGTCGGCTTCCAGCCGGCGTCGACCATGTTCAAGCCGACCGCTTGAGCGAGCCGGTCGGCATTCTTCAAGCGCTGCTGCACTGAGTGCGCCGTGACCGCGCCGCCACCATAGCGGTCCGCCTTCTCATGGAGGGCATTGACGCCATGGCTGACGCTGTGCGCGAGTAGCGCGAGGCGATGCGCGTCGTCGAGGCCGACGAGCCAATCCCAGAGTTCCTGGTCGTCTCTGGGAATGCTCGATTTCCACGCGTTTTGCCGCTCCGCGATAGCATGTGAGCTGGCGCTGTTCTTCAGATCCGTGGGTTGGATCGGAAAGGAGATCTGCCGCAAGGAAATTTCCAATCCGGCGGCCGAAGTCGACGCATAATGGAAGGTGTCGGCGACGAGCTTATGCAGCAGCGCCGTCATGGCGACACGCGGATTATTCGCGACGGCGTTCTGCAGCGCCAAAGTTCTGTGCGCCGTCAGCTCGATCATCAAGCGCTCCGGCAATGGCGCGAGCGCATCGGCTTCATCTTCCTCCGAGTGGACCGGGCGGCCTTCGATGGTGATGACGGACTGCTGCGTCGCGGGAGCAATGGCCGGTGAGAACTCGCCTGCACCCGCGTCATCGTTCGTGCTCTTCTCATGAGCGGGCGGCTCGTCCTCGGGCCGGACATAGCCGCGATCGACAGATAGAAGGCCTTCGGCGTCGATGCTGACGAACGCTCCGGCGCGCGCGACGGCGACCGGGTCGAAGCTCCGCGGTCGATTTTGCAGCTCGGCGAGCGCCGTCTCGATCTCGCCCAGGCGTCGGTCCACATCCTCCGGCAGCTCGTCGACTTTTTCATATTCGGTCTCCAGGCTCTCATGTTCGGCCTCGAGCGAATCGATCGTCGCCTGTTCGTCGTCGGTCAACTCGGTGGATGCGCCGACGAGTTCTCTCAGCCCATTCGTATGTCCGAATGGAAACGAGACCGCGACCTCGATCCATTTCCAGCCTTCCGCGGCGACGGATTCGGCCGCCGCCTTCAACTTCTCGACGACGAGGGTGTCGAGCAACGCGACATTTTCCAGCCAACCGCCGTCGTCGTGCTGGAACAGGTCGCGCATGACGAGTCCGCCCGCTGCTTCATAGGCGTCGAGGCCGACGAAGACGGCTCGCCGATCGGCGGCGCGCACGGCTTTTTCCGTCAGCATGCGACGGATCTGGTAAGGTTCCTTCGACCATGACTTTTCCAGCGCCGCCCAGACCTGCTCCTGGCGAGCGTGGTCCGACGAGACGGTGAAGGACATCAGCTGCTCCAGCGACATTCCGTCTTCGGCATAGATGTCGAGAAGCTTCTCCGACACGGTGGTAAGCCGCAGGCGCTGCTTCACGACATTGACGCCGATGAAGAAGGCTGCGGCGATGTCTTCCTCGGATTTGCCCTTGGCCCGCATCGCCTGAAAGGCGCGGAACTGATCGAGCGGATGCAGCGGCGCGCGCTGGACATTTTCGGCGAGCGAGTCGTCTTCCGCGAGGATGTCGCTCGCGGGATCCCGGACGACGCAGGGGACGGGCGCCGTCTTGGCGAGCCGCTTCTGCTTGACCAGAAGCTCGAGCGCCCGATAGCGGCGGCCGCCCGCGGGAATTTCGAACATGCCGGTCTCGGCGCCATCGGCGTCGAGCACGGGCCGCACGTTCAGGCTCTGAAGCAGGGTGCGGCGCGCGATGTCCTCGGCGAGCTCCTCGATCGAGACGCCGGCTTTCACCCGCCGGACATTCGCCTGGGAGAGGACGAGCTTGTTGAAAGGAATGTCGCGCGAGGACGATAGTGTGATCTTCTGAGCGGCAGTAGCCATGGGGATAGACTCCGTGACGGGCGCCCGAAAGCCTCTCTCTCGGCTTGAACCGTCACGAAGCGCGGCGCCGCCCTCTCACTCTGAGGACGGTGCCGCGGAATCGATGATCAGCAAAATCGGAAATGTGCGGAGCCGGAGACACGGATTTCCGTGTCTCCGGCTTTCCGGAATTCAGGCCGCGCGATCGAGGAGCTTCTTGGCGCGCGCCTCCAGATCGAGACGGGCGTCCTGATGTGTCTTGTTCCGCGCGACGGCAGTAATGCCCTGCACAAAATCGAAGATGCTCTCGGGCTTGCGGCCTTCCTCGGCCAACACGGTCTCGATGATCTTCGCAGTCTCCTTCTTGGAAAAACCGCGCCGTCGCAGGAACTCGTCTCGGTCCTCGTCGGTGCGGGCGACGATATTCTCCCGCGCCGCCTTGATGCCGTTCACGAAAGGCATGGGCGAGGAATCGGCGAATCGGGTCAGCGCCGGGGCGGCCTCATGCGCGAAGCGGGAGGCTGCGTATTTTGAGTGGCGGATGGTGATTTCCTCGAAATCTTCGACGCCCCACAGATTCCTATTTTGGCATACTGCGCGGAGATAGAAGCTCGCCATGCCCAGCGTCTTGGCGCCGACCTCGGAATTCCAGCAGTAGAAGCCACGGAAATAAAGATCGGGCGAGCCATCCGGCAGCCGACCAGCCTCGATCGGATTGAGATCGTCGACAAGGAAGAGGAAAACGTCGCGGTCCGAGGCATACAGTGTCGTCGTGTCCTGGGTGATATCGACACGCGGATGGTAGATTCCGGTAGACCAGTCGAGCACGCCCGGCACCTTCCAGCGCGTATCGCCCGTGCCGTTGCCCGCGATGCGTTGCACGGCCTCGACAAGTTCATGGTCGTAGATGCGGCCATAGTCCGGGCCGGTGACGGCGCGCAGCTCGACGCGCTCGTCTTCGATCTCCAACGTCTTGACCTGCTCGGCACGATTCGTCGTCAAGCCGTATTGGAGGTTGATGCCGGCGAGCGGCGCCGGGAGCTGGCGGAGGTAGGCGGCCGGCGCGCCGACCAAGCTCGCGAGCTGACCAAAGCTCCAATGCGTCGGAGCGATCGGTGCGTCCGAACCAGGCAATGCCAGAGTGAGGCGCTCCGCGTTACCGCGGTCGGCCTCCACCCGGATCGCCGTGCTCTCCACCGTCCGAGTCCGGCTGCGCTCGGTCCGTCCGCGCACCGCCGCGTAGAGGTTCGACAGGGAAAGAAAGCGCTCGTCCGGCGGCCGCGAGAACCACTCCGAGGATACGCGACCGACGCGCTCGCCACGCGTCACATCCACCTTGTAACCACCGGCGTGGTCGCGGTCAGCGCTCAGAATTTCGACTTGGGTCACGAGACATCTCCATGACGGGCGCCGGAGGCCTCTCCTCCAGCTCTCAAACCGCCACGGAGATCCTGTCCGCACTCTCACTCTAAACGAGCAGCCGTGGAGATCATGCCCGAAGCAGCGCGGTCGGCCGCCACAGCGGTGACCAGGGAAGAGGCTCGCCTCCGGCTCTTCTAGGCCGCAGCTCGCATTCGCCCGATTAGCGGGTCATTGACTTCCAATCAGCCGACTCCAGCCGTATCTTTCAGTGGTTTCAGCTATGCCCTTGTGCCACAGACTATATCGGTTAGCCAGGAGAACCCATGGAAGACTGGCCGCCGACGCCGAGGATCTGTACCATACGAGCTGTCCGGTGCGACAGATACCATAACTCAAGCAGCGCAGAACGCTTCTCGATGGCGGGCTACGTACGCGGGATGCGGCCACAGCTTCTCATCCTTCGGTAAGTGGATACGATCCATCTGCTTGGCAAAGAGGTCGCGCAACTCCGCAGGGATCTTGTTGTGGGAGACCAGCAGCCGATAGTCGTCTGTGAGAGAGATAAGATGACGATCGAACAACCAATGCACGGTGCCCGAAAGAGCAAGGCCGTTTTGCACGACGTCCGGACCACCTAGCGCGACTGACCATATATGTGCTGCCTGAACCTCGGCTCTACCGCCACCATTGACAATTCGGAGACCCGTTACGGCGCATCGATCGTCATAGGCATCGCAAACTTGGCGACGAAAATTAGCGTCGCGAATCTTTCTATTCAGAAGAATCTGTTCGATCCGCCGGGCTTGTTCCTCGGGTGGCGCTCTAACGAGTTCCAAGGTATCCGGATCAACCTGACCGGGATCGAGCACCAGGCGCAGAGCGTTTTCGGGCGACAGCGTCTCGGCGAGACCGGCGCGCGCAATCGTGGCAAAATCGGAGTCCGATATGGTCCGGACCGACTTGCCCTGCAAATAGGCTCCGACACGGGATGGGTCGGTTAATTCCCTCAAGGCGGCCTCGGCATAGGTACCTCCATCTGCGAAGGGAACGGGTCGATCGAACGGTAGATATTCGCTCATCAAAGCGTAGGAGTAACCTGGCCGCTCAGGATCGTTTTCCAACCGCAATAGCCTAGCGACCGCGATATACGCGCGTCGGCCCCGATTTCTCTGAGGCTCCCTATATATGATCCAGTCGCCGACAAGCCGTTCGGCCACTTCTCGGTACTGACGAGGAAAGTGGTATCGACGTGTTATCTCGTCGTCGTATCCCGAATCAGGCTTGGTATCGAATATCCCCTTCACCGTCGTTTCCGTTCGCGCCCTATGCCCTGGTCTTCTCATCGGAGGCGAGGGCATCGCCCGCTACTTCTCGTGGTTCCGATGAAAGCGAGGCAATCTCCGCGTTGAGTTCATTCAACCGCGCGCGCAAAGCAGATCGATCCGCCGTAACACTCGCGATCGAGCTACCTGGCGTACCTGACAGCGTCGCGACGAGCTGATCTCGCTCGTCCTCGAGCTGGCGAAGTTTGATCTCAAAATCCCTCGCCTCTGCGGCATCACTCTGTCTGCGCCTAGCGTTCTCGTCAGCGAGCAAGCTCTCTTCCACTTTATCGACATTCGCCTTGATCTCGGGATAGCGATCTGCGGCGAAACGAAGGAATTGACTAAACTCATAGATGTGGAAGTCCTGGCCGTTCTCCGCTTTGAATTCCTCGACGAGTTCAGGACGCGGACCAAGTTTCCGGCCCCTGTGGATCCACCACCAATCTTCCTTCGCGTCATCGGAGATAAAGATGATCGGCCGTTTGTTGTCTTTCGCCTTCGCGATCATCTCCTTCCATATGATCAGGTCACCAAACTTGTCGAATTCACCAGAATCCTTCTTCGCGTCCTTATAACCAGGCGGAATCTTTTTCGCGTATCGATCCTCTCCCTCCCTCTTGAGGGCAGCGAATTGCTCGGGCTTCCACTTTTCGCCAATGCGGCCATCCAATAGCTTGGTCAGTCGCGTGACCGAGCCGGCGATTTCCTCAGCGGGATGGGCCGCTTGCGCGGCCGCCATACGCGCGCGGAAGTCCGTCGAGAACATATCCAGCGCAGCGAGTTCCTTGGCGACACTTATTGTCGGATGTGCTCGTAGCTGGCGAAGCCGTTCGCGCGCCTTCTCGACGACCGCCTCCAGGTCCTTGACCAGCAGATCGTAGGCGTCCTGCGCGCCGAGTTCGACGTCCAGGCGATTTCGGTGAAATTCGAGACCAACCTGATAGGGGATCCACAGCGAGGGCTTGAGCACATCGAACAGGCGAAGTAGTTCCTCACGCACGGCGGCGGGGTGGCGCAGGCAGTGCAACAGGACGTTCGCGTCCGGGACAAAAATGGCGTTGTCCCAAAGCGCCGCTGCCTCAGCGGCGGATTTCGGGTACCAGCCCGCGAACTTGTCTCGCATCCGCGTCACTCCAGCCAAGCCATCTGCTGAATGCCCAGCCTAGCCGCCGCGTCCTTCACCAGGGCACGCTTGCGAGCCACCGAGGTTTGTCCCGTCTCAAGTAGTACCGCGCCGAAGGGAGACGCTTCATGGCTGGTTCGGCCTCGCTCGAACACCGCCATCAGGACCAGCTTCCAATCCCTACTCTTGCCCCAACATATGACCCTGCCGTCGCCAAGCCGACGCCCATGCGGCTTGATATAGGACTCACTCACACTGGTCGGCGGAGAGAGGCCCAGTGACCGCCAAATTTGTCCCTCGGTCTCGAGGAGGCGAGCCCTCTCATAGGGTTTTAGGAGCGAATCCTTAATGTAGACCCTGACCTTTCTCGGGTCCATGAAGTGAGCGAGTTGCCCGCCGATCGTCTGATCGCGGGTCCAAAGCTCGTAGTAGCGCGAGCGTTCCGAATCCCCGATCGTGGACCAGCCCAACTCATCCGCCACCGCCCAGATTTTGTCGCGAATGCCGTCCCTGATGGCCTCGGGAATCATCATTGAATGGTTCCCTTGGTGTGCGGTTTCGGAAAGTCGAAGGCGGGAAGCTCGAGCGTCGGATCGCCCTCACGGGTGAAGAGGTCGGCTTGATCGCGCATCCAATCGAGCATGAAGCTCCCGGCGCCCTCGTCTCGGAATTGGATCACGCCAGGGAGGCGCAGGCGCTCAAGATCGCCTCGCGCCGCCTTCTCAAGCTCGACAACCTCGGCGATGCGACGTAGATCACTCACGAAGTCGAGCACCACGACCTTGGATTTGTTCGGGCTGATCCGAAGCCCCCGGCCGAGTTGTTGAACAAAAATCCGTCTACTGTGCGTGACGCGCATGAAGACGATCATGTCCACATCCGGCACGTCCACCCCTTCATTGAACAAATCCCGCGTCGTGACCACGTCGAGGGAGCCCTTACGGAAGGCGGACATCATGCGATCACGCTCGCGGGGATTCATTTCCCCAGTGATTGGCTCGGCCTTGAAGCCAAACAGCCGGAGCGTCGCTGCGAAACTCTTCGCGTGCTGGACTGAGGAGCAGAACACAATGACGGAGAGTCGCTTCTCTCGATCAAATGTCTCACGCACCGCGCGCGCCGCCTCCTCGTCGCGCATTGGAAGAAGAAGCAATCGATTAAGCTGGTTTATCGAATAGCGATTTCGCGACTGCGATCGGACCAATTGCCAGTCGATGTTATCGGCCAATAGTCGATAGTCAGCCTCGCAAAGAAATCCGCGACGGAGTCCTTCCGCGATACCGATCTTGATCACGGGCTGACCGAGCAATTCGTCGATATCATAACCGTCACCACGCCAAGGCGTGGCGGTCACGCCGCCGATCATGGCGCTAGACAAGTGGTCTGTGACCCTGCGAAAGGTTTCCGATCCGACGTGGTGGGCCTCGTCGATGAGGACGAGACCGAAGTCCGGAAGCTCGCCAAGACGGGAAACAGCGCTCTGCACGGTCGCGAAGGTGATCCCGTCCCAACTACCGGGCGTTTCTCCGCCCATCAGTCTATGTGTCGCGATCCACTTCGGTAACTGGTCCCAAAAGGCCCGCTGCAGCTGGTCGACAAGCTCGCGTGTTCCGGCCAAAACGAGTGCGCGCCCACCTGGCACCGCCTGGTCCCGAAACAAATTCGCCACGCTCTCCGCCAGCACGACGGTTTTGCCAAGGCCTGTGGCGAGAACGACCTGTCCACGACTCGTCTCGCGCAAGGTCGCCACGAACTTCTCGACGGCGTCTTCCTGATAGTCGCGTAAGTCGCGCCGATGGACGGAATATTCGGGGCTCTTCCGAGCCAACTCCAGTAGCGTGACCGGCTCTAGAATACCGATCTCGATCCCGAGAGCCTTCCAGCGGCTTATCGCCTCATAAGTAGCGGGACCGGCCCGTCGACTGGAAGCCACATATATCCGATCCGCCTTGTAGAAACGGGCCGCTTCCCCAACCTCATCAACGGAGGTGGCTGCGGGATAACCGCTGGTCGTGAATTTACATTGGATGACCCAGAGCTCTCCATTCTTGACGCCAAGCACGTCGGCGCCGTGATCACCCGTTCCGCCAACCAAACGGACATCCTCGAATCCATTGCACACCAAAAGACGCGCGACATCCCTCTCGAAAGCCTGCCATGGCCCCTTCAATAAGCTCGCGGCATCGAGAAAAGGATCGAGCATTTAATCCGCCACATCTGGCTTCAAGAGCCTCACCGAACAGCTCGCGCGTATCACGGCGTCGCGGCTCGCGCGCTCAATGTCAGCCGGCGTCTGGTTCGCGAGCCAAACAGCGTCGCCGAGGTATGCGTCGTATCGCGACAGCACGCCGCGCTTAGCTTGCTCAGTGACAGCGGCGCTGCCGAAATCAACCTTGGCGTATGGGTCATTCCAGAATGCGCCGTCGAGGAAGAATTCAGGATGGCGGTTGAAAATTGCCCGGACGGAGTCGACTTCCGCGTATTCCCAGAACCGGCCCTCGGCGATGAGTGCCTTGTGGTCTGGAACACCCCTATTGGCCATCCGCCGCGCGATCGTCTCCTTTTCAGTCGCGCCCAGCTCCTCATAGAGCGCTGGCCCGGCCATGACGCCGGGAAGGTTGGGGATAGCGCGCGCGATCTCGCCGAGAATCGAGGAAGCAAGTGAGATGATCTCCTGCGGGTCCAACCTCGTCTCCACACAATATTGTCGACGAAAATCCGCGAGGACACCGGCAACCGAGGCGTCCTGAGCCTGGCCTTTCAGGAACTCGACGGTGCGATGGGTAAGCTCCGTGAGAAGGCCATCCAACGGCGTCATGGTTGTGGATCGGAATACTTCATGCGTGACGTCAACAAGGAAGCCATAGGTCCTGGTCGCGACATCATCGAGTTTCAGGAGCCAGGGAAGTCCCGTCGGCAAATCCAGATCGTCAGAGCCAACCGCCATGGCTTGGATCTCGTACTCGACGCGGTATGTCGGATGCACATATTTGCGCGATAGCTCGTGCATCTGCCGCCGTACCGGCGCGGGAGGCGGTGGCGTCGGTTGTGGATGCGGTTGTGCATCCGCCGCCGGTTGACCTTCAACAGGACTTGGTGCGGAAGCGCCGCCGTCGAGAAAACCACCGGGAAGCGGTGTATCGGTCGTCTCCCCGCCCGGGTCGCCGAGGACCTCCTTGTCCTGTTCCTGAACGAGCTGCCACCAGCGCTCATCGGTCAGATAATCTGGATCACCTTCCGCGAACGCCTCCGCCATCTGTTGCGCGCGTTCATTGTCACGGACGACGAGCACACGGGACCACAGCCCATTCTTTCCTTGCGGGCTGGAACGCCGGAAAGCTTGATACAGCTTGTAGAGAGGGCTCTCGTTGCCGGCGTAGCCACGTTGCTTCGCCACGATTGGCCGCAGTGGCCCCTCGCCACGAACAACGCGCACCATCTCGCCCCACGCCGGATCGTCGCGCTCGAAGCGATCCTTCGTGTAACTGACGCGGCAATGATCAATGTGGATCTCGCCGACGAATCGGCCGCGATTTCTTTGATCGTCGGTAGGGTACTCGACTTCCGACGTCTCCCCATCGCTCCATTCAAACAGATCCTTGTTTGAGATCTCGATTTTTCGGCCATTTCGAATGAAATCGATGCCAAATTCAGTGTTATGAAGGTATCGCTGCAGGCCAATCCAACCGTGAACGCGGCGCGTCGTCTCGACGATATTACAACTCGGACTGCCCATCGGGCAGCTCTCCTCACTCGCCGCCAACGTCCGCATGCAGCGGGTGCAGTAACGGCGCGGCGCCAACTTGACATCGATGAGTTCAACAGCGCGGGCCACCGTGCCATCTGGATACGTCACCGTGCGGTCCTCGCCCCACACGCAATGTCTCCGGGGAGAGAGCCTCGCGCCGCCGATCATCAGCCGGATTCTTCCTACGCCCGATTGATCAAGAAGCGAGGAATAGGCTCGGGCCAAATGCTTGCGGATCGTCTTCTGATTGTTGCCACGCGCGAGATAGGCCCGCTGATCAGGCTTTAGGCGCGTGATCACAATCTCCGTTCCATGAGCCGTGTGATCGGCTTTCGGCCGGGTCTGACGCGGCACACGAAAGTTGCCGGTCGCTCGGAGATTGTCGAGATCGATACGCACGCCCACCTGTTCCGGGTCGCCATGCCGGCTGGTCCACACCTCGGTCACAAGTCCGAGCCGCGCTGTCGCGATGTTGAACCCCATCCCGAATAAACCGAGATTTTCGAGTGGACTATTGCCAGACCACCCCGCCTTCACGGCCTTCTCCAGCACCTCGAACGACATCCCCGGTCCGTTGTCTTTCACGACGACCCGCGCGTTTTCATTGTCGGCAGTCGGCAGTAGGACGGCGATTTCAGGCCCATCGACGGGCGAGTCCGCGCGGGCGGCGTGGAGAAATCCGTCGATCGAGTTGTCGATGAGCTCGGCGAGACAGCGCCACTGGTGGAGATTGATCTCTCCAAGCATCTGAAGCACACGCGGATCGGGCGTGAGATCGAATTCCTGAGTCATTCCCAACCCCGCCTCGTGCCCGATGAGCCGCCCGTAGTTCTCGGCGTCGCCAATTCTGAATTCTTGACGTCCGCAACAAGTCTTCGCAGGTGCTCGGGCTTGGTCTCGCATTCCCACACCTCGATAACCCGCCAGCCCTGGCTTTCCAGCGTCGCCTTCACACGCTCATCGCGCTGGCGATTACCCGTGAGCTTGGGTTCCCAAAAATCCAGTCTGGATTTCGGCATCCTAGCCAGTCGACAATCAGGGCTCGGATGTTGATGCCAAAAACACCCGTGAACGAAGATCACGATCCGGCGGCTGCGGAAAACCACATCCGGTTTTCCGGGAAGCCCTTTCGCCTGCAAGCGGTAGCGCAGGCCCGCCGCGTGCAGCGCTCGTCTGACACGCAGCTCAGGCTTCGTGTCCTTGCCGCGCACGAGCGACATTTGCGCGCTTCTGGCGGGATCGATCTCATTCGTCGTCGACACCACCAGCCTCGTCCGGTTCTGGACCAACGGCGCTCTCTCCAACCGGGGGCACGTCCTCGTCGGCACGGGGAGCGTCGTCTTGCCGAAAGCCCGCCAGTATCTCCTCAAGCAGCGCCGCGTGGTCACGACGCGCGGGCACACGTTCCAACGTGGCCTTGATGCGATGCGCGATTTCGTCCGGCGTGAGCGAGTCAGCCAAACGCACATCAAGGGCCCACGGTCGCCCCGGATGAACGACGTCCCAAGGGGATCGTTTGTTGGCGCGCGTCGTGGCCGCATCGCCATGCTTGCTCATTCCCCAGCAAGCTTTGGTCTCCGAATTCCAGATGGGCCAAAACGTCCGAATAAGGTGTTTTTCGGCAACGAGTTGCGCGTTCGTCGCGCACACAAGCCTCCGACAGGAAAAGTCGGAAAGTCGAATGACCGACAAATGAGGCGGTATCCGATCGGAGAAAGCCTCCGCTGTGGCGATGGTCCCGGCGTGTTCCATGAGCCGGCCCGTGAGTTTCGGTCCTTGCTCACGCGTCGTGCTCGCGTCGTCGTTCGCCGGGTCGGCCTTTCCGACATAAATCGGCGTCTCTGATCCGGTGATCCCTTCATAAAGCGGGTGATCGCCACGATAGTAGATGGCGTAAACGCCGGAGCCGTAGGCTGGACGGACATCGCCAAGCGGAAGCAGCGGCTGAGCCAACAGCGCGATGGACACCATCCGGCCGATTGCCTTTGGATCGGCGGGATCAAAGGTCGACCGCGGCATTCGTATTGGATCCGTCGCGGACCGGGCCGCCTCGACAGCATCCGCATGGGCGGCGAGGCCTTCTCGGATACGACGCACGGTCGCTGGCGACGGATTATTCCCCACAGCGGCCAAAACAGCCGCCACGGCGTCCTCCAGTGCCTTTATCGCCGCGCGATCTGGTGCGAGCGCCATAGATTAACCCCCCTCGGCTGCCGACACGAGGTCTCTCGCCCGCGACTCGCCCTCTGGCTCCAGTGGAAGCCTTAATTCTAAGCCACACGACGTCTGGGAGCCAGCGCGCCGCCCGCCGCCTCCGCCTGTGTCTTCAGCCATTTACCAGCCGCAGCTCCCAAGGGGGCCGGGACCGCATTTCCGAGCTGGCGCATGCTTTCTGTCCAGGACCGGGGAAACTCGTAATCATCGGGCAATCCCACCAAGCGCGCCGCCTCACGGGTCGTGAAATATCGAACCGTGCCGTCATCGCGGACCATCATATTCTCACCGCCCGGTACGCCATGATCCCCGGCTTTCAGCGCCTTCGCCGGCAAATCCAACGGGCTCCCGGTGTGCCCCGGATAGACTCGCGCGCCTGGCTGCATCACGTGGTTACGCCCTCCATTTGGTTCACCGAGCCCCCTCAGCGCGTCCCTGACAGTAACCCAGGCGGTTCCGTCGGGCTCTCGTCCCTCCCGCGCCAATTGTTCAACGCGAACCTGATCCTGCCGAAGAATCGCTTCCCGGCGTCGCTTCAAACCGTGTCGAGCCCAATACTCGCCAGTGACATATTGATCCCATAACAGGCGATCACGCGAGTGGGTTGGCTTCATCGGCACCGGAACCACGCCAAGATCTTTCCGAACTCCAAAGATCAAAACGCGATGTCGAATTTGAGCAGCCCCGAAGTCGGCCGCGTTCACAAGTTGCCAGACGACCTCGTAATCCGGCCTGGCCCTTGACGCGAGCAACCTCGCGCGATGCTCGTCATGGCTTTCATCTGGACGCCTGACCAAGGCCGGCCGCTCAAGATGCGCCACGATCCAGTCGAGATAGGATCGAAAGCGCGGTCCCGCGATATTCCTCACATTCTCAAACAGGAAGAGGCGCGGCTTTGCCTCGCGAATGGCGCGTATGGCTTCCGGCCACATATCGCGATGATCGTCCTGACCTCGCTTCTTCCCTCCGATTCCAAATGGCTGACAAGGCGGGCCACCCGATACAAGGTCGAGAGCACTTAATGCTTTCCAGTTGATCTCGCGGACATCCTGGAGCCCCATCGGCCAGTCCCGGACGTGCTCGACGCCCTTGTTTTTGTTGTGAAGCACGGTGGCGACGGCGTCGTGGTCAAATTCCGCCATATATCGATGCTTGAAGCCGGCATGGGACATGCCCAAAGCCAGTCCTCCACATCCGGCGAAGAGTTCAGCGCTTTGCATCCTCGCCTCCTTCGAGATCCAGCGGCAACATCGGTCCGCCAGCCGCTTCTTCCAAAAACTTTTCGACCGCCCGTCGGACAAGCCAAGCAACCTTCACGCCCTGCGTTTTCGCGAGGCGATCGAGTTCGGCCTTCTGCTTGCGCGATAAGGTCGTAGTGACCCTCTCAGCATCGCGGCCATCCTTACCCACTTCTCATCTCCGCGGCAATCCGCGGCGTTCCGCGGCTATGGGCAGCTTGCAGCGCAATCGTCAATTTTTCAATTACGAGATTGGACGAGGAGCGCGAACATATCAAGAACATTCACTGTCCTGGGCTGACTATCGCTGGGGACGACGGCGCACCCACCACGATTCGAGCGCGTGCCCCCACCTTCGTAGGGCATTGGTCTATGCAGCCAGACGGGGAGGCAGAGCAGCCCCCTGGGCTGTATCCACGGTGTGACCCATGGAGCGCATCAACGCTGTGCAGCGGGCGGTGGAAGTCACGCGGAGCCACCGAACGATGCCGCAATCGAATCCGGGAGCCAACGGATCGTGTGTCTGCCCATGAGGCGTCATCCGCACCAAAGTCACGCCATGACGTCCGAGAACGCTCTTTCTCGTGCTTACAACCTGCTGATAAAGAGCCGTCGGGTACGCGTTGTCAGCAAAAATGGATCCGAAGAGCCATTCTTATCTATCTACGTTGTTGATAAACGTGAGCGGGCGAAGGGGTTCGAACCCTCGACCCCAACCTTGGCAAGGTTGGGAATTCTGTCGGGACAAGGGCGTCCCGCTTGCCATGGATGCAGGCGAAGGCGGAGGACGGATCCCTTGACCCCCCAAATCTGCGCCTTATCCTTAGAACGCTGTGGTTCCCCCTGAGCCATAGCAAGCGAGACGCCCCGACCGTAGACCACGCGGCGGGGCGTTTCTTTTCTCCTCAAATTGTGTCGTATGGACGCGGTAGAGCAAGTACCAGTTGAATCCAATGCTCCCTATCTCACTGCGTGTGGAGGCGTCGGGTTTACGCTTTCGTCTCCCGCTGGTAGAAAGGATCATGGTTCGTCTGCTCCGCTCGCTTCTTCCCATCCTCGTGCTGGCTTCGCTGCTGGCTGGCGGGGGAGCGGGTCCGCGCGCCGATCGCGGATGCGATGGTATGAGCGCCGCGGCTGTGGAAGATTGCCATAAAGCTGTCGGAGATCACGGTGCCCAAAGCGCCGACGATTGCGCGGCAGTGTCTTGCGGCCAAGTCCCACCAGTCGCCGGCCCAATCGAAGCATTCTTCCGCCTGCCGGTCTTCGCCGCGGTGGTCGCTATCGTCGCCGCGAGCGACGTCGATCCCGCCTCCCTGGCCGGTTCTCCGGACCTTCGACCTCCGATCGCCTGAAGCCATATTCGCCGGCTCCGCCGCTCACGCGGCGCGACGGCTTCGTGAGCTTCAACGCAATCCGCCGCCGCTGCGGCTGGAGATCGAAATCATGCCTCCTTTCGCGCCTTTGTTCGGCGCGCTCGCGCTCGCCGCGAGCGTGACCGTGTCAGTGCTTCACGCTTTCCATTCCGACGCGGCCCAATCGAGTCGCCCGATCACGGCCGCCGCGCTCGACGATCCCATTCTCTTCTATCGTGATCCGATGGGCGGCGGCGAAGTCTCGCGCCATCCGCGCAAGGACGGGATGGGAATGGACTTTCTGCCGGTGCGCCGATCGCAGATCGCGCCGTTCATCGGAAAGCTTCCCGATCCGCCCGCGGCCTCGCGCGAGGAGCCGCTCTTCTATCGCGATCCGATGGGCGGCGACGATATTTCCGCAGGCCCGCGAAAGGACGGCATGGGCATGGACTATCTGCCGGTCCGGCCGGCCGATCTGCGCGCTGTCCTCCCCGAGCTCTCCGCGAAGCCGCGTGCGAAGCGAATCCTCTACTACCGCAATCCGATGGGGCTGCCCGATGTTTCGCCGGCGCCGAAGAAGGATGCGATGGGCATGGATTACACGCCCGTCTATGAGGGCGACGAGGCCGAGGCCGATGGCGCGGTGCGCATCGCGCCCGGAAAAATCCAGCGCACGGGCGTGCGCTCGGAACTGGTGAGGCGTCGGCCGCTCGTCGCCAAGATTCGCGTGCCCGGCGCGGTGCAGGTCGACGAGCGCCGCGTCGCCGTGGTCGCGACGCGCTCCGAGGCTTTCGTCGAGAAGGTCGCCGACGCCACGACCGGCGCGCGCGTCTCCAAGGGCCAGCCGCTGGTGAGGCTCTATTCTCCGGCCATCGCCGCGGCGGCGGCGGATTATCTGGTTTTAGCGGGCTCTCAGACGGGCGACGCGAGATTGCTCGACGGCGTGCGGAGGAAGCTCGAGACGCTGAACGCGCCGCCGGAATTCATCGCCGAGATCGCCCGCAGCCGCCGCGTGCCGGCGAGCGTCTCCTGGCCGGCGCCGCGCGACGGCGTCATTCTCGAGCGCAACGCCGTCGATGGAATGAAGGCCGAGGCCGGCCAAGTGCTGTTCCGCATCGCCGATCTTTCGGTGGTCTGGGCGCTCGTCGACGTCGCCGAGCAGGATTATGCGCGGCTGCGCGTCGGCCAGCCTGTCGAGATCAGAGCGCGCGGCCTGCCGGATCGCGTCTTCTCCGGCCATGTGACGGTCGTCTATCCGCAGATCAATCGCGAGACACGCACGGCTCGCGTGCGCATCGAGCTGGCCAACGCCGATCTGATCTTGCGGCCGGACATGTATGTCGAGGCGGAGATTCTGGCCGGCGACGCCGAGCAGATCGTGGCCGCGCCCGAGAGCGCGGTGATCGAAACCGGCAAGCGGGCGCTTGTCCTCCTCGACAAGGGCGATGGGCGTTTCGAGCCGCGCGAGGTGATGCTCGGCCGGCGCGGCGAGGGATTCGTCGAGGTGCGGAGCGGCCTCGATGAGATGGACCGCGTGGTGACGGCGGCCAATTTCCTCATCGACTCGGAGAGCAATCTGCGGGCGGCGCTGCAGACGCTCGCGGGAGCGGAGATGGCGCGATGATCGGACGGCTCATCGCCTGGTCGGCGCGCAATCTCGTCCTCGTCTTTCTCGGCGCCGCTTTCGCGATCGGGGCGGGAGCCTATGCGCTGCGCACGCTGCCGCTCGACGCGCTTCCCGATCTCTCCGACGTGCAGGCGATCGTCTACACGGAATATTCGGGGCAGGCGCCGCAGGTCGTGGAGGATCAGGTCACCTATCCGCTGACGAGCGCGATGCTGACCGTGCCGCGCTCCAAGGTCGTGCGCGGCTTCTCCTTCTTCGGCGTCTCCTTCGTGTATGTGATCTTCGAGGACGGCGTCGATCTCTATTGGGCGCGCTCGCGCGTGCTCGAATATTTGAGCGCCGCGGGCAAGAAGCTGCCGCAAGGCGTGACGCCGACGCTCGGGCCGGATGCGACCGGCGTCGGCTGGGTCTATCAATATGCGCTCGTCGCCAAGGAGATGACGCTCGCCGAGCTGCGCTCGCTCCAGGATTGGACATTGCGCTACGGACTCTCCAAGGCCGAAGGCGTGGCGGAAGTCGCGAGCGTCGGCGGCTTCGTCAAGCAATATAATGTCGTCGTCGATCCCAACCGGCTGCGCGCGCTCGGCGTCTCCTTGAAGCAGCTGCGCGAGGCGATCCGCGCCAGCAATACGGATGTCGGCGGCCGCACGGTGGAGCTCTCCGAGTTCGAGTTCATCGTGCGCGGCCGCGGCTATTTGAAGAGCGCCGCCGACATAGAGCATATCGGCCTGCGCGCGGAGAATGGCACGCCGCTGCTGCTGCGCGATGTCGCGCGCGTGGAGCTCGGGCCGGACGAGCGGCGCGGCGTCGCCGAGCTCGATGGCGAGGGCGAGGTCGCGAGCGGGATCGCGCTGCAACGCTATGGCGTCAATGCGCTGAGCGTGATCGACAATGTGAAGGCGGCGCTCGCCCGGCTGGCGTCCGCCCTGCCGAAGGGCGTGGAGATCGCGACCGTCTATGATCGCTCGCAGCTCATTCACGCCGCGATCGAGACTTTGCGCGGGACGCTCGTCGAGGAGAGCGTCATCGTCGCCCTCGTCTGCGCGCTCTTTCTCCTGCATCTGCGCAGCGCGCTCGTCGCCGTCATCATGCTGCCGGTCGGCGTGCTCCTCGCCTTCGGAGCGATGAAGGCGCTCGGCCTCGGCTCCAACATTATGAGCCTCGGGGGCGTCGCCATCGCCATCGGCGCGATGGTCGACGCCGCGATCGTGATGATCGAGAACGCCCATAAGCATCTGGAGCGCGCGCCGCCAGAAAAGCCTCGCATCGACATAGTGATCGAGGCGGCGAGCGAAGTCGGGCCGGCGCTGTTCTTCAGCTTGCTCGTCATCACCGTGTCTTTCCTGCCGATCTTCACGCTGGAGGCGCAGGAGGGACGGCTGTTCGCGCCGCTCGCCTATACGAAGACCTTCGCCATGGCGGCGGCGGCGCTGCTCTCGGTGACGCTGGTTCCCGCTCTGATGGTCGTCTTCGTGCGCGGCAACATCGCGCCTGAGGCGAAAAATCCGGTCAATCGCGCGCTGATCTTTCTCTATCGCCCGATCATCGCGCGCGTGCTGAAGGCGAAGACGGCGACAATCCTTCTCGCTTTTCTCGCGATCGTCGCAACGATCGTTCCGGCGCGCGAGCTCGGCGGCGAGTTCATGCCGACGCTGGACGAAGGCGCTCTGCTCTATATGCCGACGACTCTGCCCGGCCTCTCCGTCACCAAGGCCGCCGAGCTGCTGCAGACGCAGGACCGCATCATCAAATCCTTTCCCGAGGTCGCGTCCGCCTATGGCAAGGCGGGCCGCGCCGCGACCGCGACCGATCCGGCGCCGCTCGAAATGTTCGAGACGATCATCGCCCTGAAGCCGAAGGATCGATGGCGGGCAGGAATGACCACCTCGAAGCTCGTCGCCGAGCTCGACGCCGCCTTGCAGTTTCCCGGCGTCTCCAATGCCTGGACCATGCCGATCAAGGCGCGAATCGACATGCTCGCCACGGGCATTCGCACGCCGATCGGCGTGAAGATCTTCGGCCGTGATCTCGCGCAGATGGAAGGCGTCGCGCGGCAGGTCGAGGCCGTGCTGAAGCGCGTTCCCGGCACGGCGAGCGCCTATGCCGAGCGCGTCAACGGCGGCTATTTTCTCGATATCGTCCCCGATCACCCGGCGCTCGCGCGCTATAATCTGATGATCGGCGATGTGCAGGAGGTGATCGCCACCGCGCTCGGCGGAGAGACGATCACGACGACGGTCGAAGGGCGCGAGCGCTATGGCGTCAACATCCGCTATCCGCGCGAGTTCCGATCCGACCCCCAGACGATCGCGAAAGAAGTGCTCACGCCGCTGCCGCGCGGCGGCGCGGTTCCGCTGGGCGAGGTCGCTAGGATCGAGCTCACGCGCGGGCCGACATCGATCCGCACGGAGAACGGCCAGCTCGCCGTCTATGTCTTTGTCGACGTGCGGGATCGCGATCTTGGCTCCTATGTCGCGGAGGCGCAGAAGGCCGTGGCGCAATCCGTCTCTTTTCCCGCCGGCTCCTATGTGACCTGGAGCGGGCAGTTCGAATACATGCAGCGGGCCGAGGCGCGCTTGAAAATCGTCGTTCCTCTGACGCTCGCGATTATTTTCCTGCTGCTCTATCTCAATTTCCGTCGCTTGACGGAAACGCTGATCGTGATGGCGTCCCTGCCTTTCGCGCTCGTCGGCGGCGTGTGGGCGATGTGGCTCATGGGCTTCGACCTCTCGGTCGCGGCGGCGGTCGGATTCATCGCGCTCGCCGGCGTCGCCGCCGAGACCGGCGTCGTCATGCTGATCTATCTGGATCAGGCCATGAAAGAGATCGCCGCCGAGCGGGTCGCGCAGGGCCGCGCCTTCACGCGCGCCGATCTGCAAGAGGCGATCATGCTCGGCGCCGTCGAGCGGGTGCGTCCGAAGATGATGACGGTCACAGCCATCATCGCCGGCCTGCTGCCGATCCTCTGGAGCCATGGCGCGGGCTCGGACGTCATGCAGCGCATCGCCGCGCCGATGATCGGCGGCATGGCCTCCTCGACGGCGCTGACGCTCGTCGTCATTCCGGCGATCTATGCGCTCGTCAAGGGCTTCCGCTTGCCTCGCGCCGGAGTCACTTCGAACGCAGGCCGAGCAGCACGCGGCCGTCCGGCTCGGAATTGACGCTCGATCCCGTGACGGCGGAGGGCTTCGACGCGAGCGCCCGCGCGCGCAGGCGAGAGGCGTCGACGCCGAGCCGCGTCAGCGCCGCGACGACGGCCTCCGCCCGCCGCTTCGACAGCTTCTTGGCGTCGCCATGGACGGCGACGATCGCTCTGGCGCGGGGATGGGTCGCCAGAACATCGGCGACCGCCTGCAATCGTGTCTGCGCAGTGGGTTTCAGACCGGCTCCGCGCGGCTCGAATGTCACGCCGTCGAGCTCGAACCAGGCGAGTTTTCGCGCCCGCGGCGTTTCGCTCTCGAGGTAGGCGCGCAGCTTCGACTCCAATCCTTCGCTCGCAGCGACGCCGGATCGCGCATCCGTCTTCGGCGCTTCGGCCGGTCGCTCCACGACCGAGGGCGCCGGCTCGCGCTGCGCCGGTGGAGATGGCGGCATCTCGGCGACAGGGAAGCGCGGCCGCCAGTCGCGCCACGCCAGCCCCGCCGCGATCGCCAGCGCGGCGGCCGTCGCCCCCGCCAATGCGAGACGTCTCGATCGTTCCGGGCGACGCAGAGCGCCGGCGGCGGCGGCTGGCTCTTCGATTTGCGATCGGCGCAGCCGCAGCGAATTGGCGATCACGCTCACCGACGACAGCGCCATGGCCGCGGCGGCAATCGTCGGCGACAGCAGCAAGCCGAAAGCGGGATAGAGCGCGCCCGCGGCGATGGGTACGCCAGCGGCGTTGTAGACAAAGGCGAAGAAGAGGTTCTCGCGGATGTTGCGCATCGTCGCGGCCGAGAGGCGCCGGCCGCGGACGATGCCCCGCAGATCGCCCTTCAGCAAGGTGACGCCGGCGCTCTCGATCGCGACATCGGTCCCCGTTCCCATGGCGATTCCGACATCGGCGGCGGCGAGGGCCGGGGCGTCATTGACGCCGTCGCCCGCCATGGCGACGACGCGGCCGGACTCTCTCAGCCGGCTCACCACCTTGCTCTTGTCCTCCGGGAGTATCTCGGCTTCGACCTCGTCTATGCCGAGCCGCTTCGCCACCGCCCGCGCGGTGGTCCAATTGTCGCCCGTCAGCATGACGACACGGACGCCATCCTTCCGCAGCGCCTGCAGGGCGGCGGGCGTCGTCTCCTTGACGGGATCGGCGATGCCGATCACGCCGGCGACAACGCTATCGATGGCGACGAAAATCGCCGTGGCGCCGTCTTCTCTCAGCCGCTCCGCCTCCGCATCGGCGATGGCGACGTCGATTCCGATCTCGTCCAGGAAGCGGCGATTGCCGATGGCGAGCGACCGGTCCTCGACGACGCCCGTCACGCCCTTGCCGGCCGGCGAATTGAAATCCTTCGCCTCGGAGAGCGCGAGCCCGCGCGCCAGCGCCGATTGCACGATGGCCTGCGCCAGAGGGTGCTCGCTCGCGCGCTCGAGGCTCGCGGCCAGGCGCAGGAGATCATTCTCGTCGAGCCCCGCTATCGGGCGGATGGCGATGACCTGCGGCCTCCCCTCCGTCAGCGTGCCGGTCTTGTCGACGACGAGCGTGTCGATCTTCTCGAAGCGCTCGAGCGCCTCAGCGTTCTTGATGAGCACGCCGCTCTGCGCGCCGCGTCCGACGCCGACCATGATCGACATGGGCGTCGCGAGGCCGAGCGCGCAGGGGCAGGCGATGATGAGGACGGAGACCGCGGCGACGAGGCCATAGGCCATGCGCGGCTCCGGTCCCCAGAGCGCCCAGGCGATGAAGCTGAGAATGGCGACGCCGATGACGGCCGGCACGAACCAGCCCGACACCTGATCGGCGAGGCGCTGGATCGGCGCGCGGCTGCGCTGCGCCGCGGCGACCATGTCGACGATGCGCGCGAGCATCGTGTCGCGGCCGACCTTGTCGGCGCGCATGACGAAGCCGCCGCTCTGGTTGAGTGTGCCACCGATGAGCCGGTCGCCGGCGCTCTTGGACACCGGCAGAGACTCGCCCGTGACCAGGGATTCGTCGACCGAGCTGCGGCCGTCGATGAGCTCGCCGTCGACGGGAATCTTTTCGCCGGGGCGCACGCGAAGCCGATCGCCGACCGCGACATCCTCGAGCGAAATATCCTCGTCCGAGCCGTCGGCCGCGATGCGGCGCGCGGATTTCGGGGCGAGATCGAGCAAGGCGCGAATCGCGCCGCCGGTCTGCTCTCGCGCGCGCAGCTCCAGCACCTGGCCGAGCAGCACGAGCACGGTGATGACCGCGGCGGCCTCGAAATAGATCGGGACCGAGCCATCCGCGTTGCGGAAGGCCGTGGGAATCAGCGACGGCGCGACAGTCGCGAGCGCGCTATAGGCAAAGGCCACTCCCGTGCCCATGGCGATGAGCGTGAACATGTTGAGATTGCGCGTGACGAGAGACCGCGCCGCCCGCGCGAAGAAGGGCGCGCCGGCCCACAGCACCACCGGAGTCGCCAGAGCGAATTGAATCCAGTTGGACGTCTGCGGCGGAATGAGATGGTGAAGGCCGAAGAAATGCCCGCCCATCTCCAGTACGACGCCAGGAACGGCGAGAGCGAGGCCGATCCAAAAGCGCCGCGTCATGTCGACGAGCTCCGGGCTCGGTCCGCTCTCCGCGCTTGCGAGGACAGGTTCGAGCGCCATTCCGCAGATCGGACAATTGCCGGGCTGCGGCCGGCGGATCTGCGGATGCATCGGACATGTGTAGATCGCGTCCGGGCGAGAGCTTCGCCGAGCGCTTTCTCGCGAGTGGTGACGGGCGTGCTCATGGGCCATGAGAGAACCCTTCAGAGACAATGGGGCGCGGATCGCCTCATTCGGAACGGCCGGTCATCGATTGAAAAACCAGAGATGGGAATATAGAGGCGGAAATCGCCGCGTTCGACCACTATGTCGCCGGGACATGGCGGCCGAGGTCGAACCGCTCGCCGACGAACTAGGCCAGCCGATTATGGGGAAGCGATCTTCCCCGTGAGGCGACATTCGAACCTCCGACGAGGCGAACGCCGCCTGATGCTGGCGGCTTCCTCGATCAGCGGCGTATCGGGCCTATGGCGCCTATCGAATAGCCTTGCCGGCATGAGCGAGCTAACGTCGCTCGTGAGTGATTCGGTGGCTGGAGTATGAATCCCCTGCGACCGAGGCTTCTCTATGTCGTGGCGAGCACAAACGTCCGCCGCTGAGCTGCGGCCGCTATTTGCGTCCTTCCTTTATATTCTCGAGAAGGTCGGCGCTGTTTCATTGATTGTCGGAACAGTTCATAGCTGCGCGCCAACTCCGCTGCCGTTTATCGCCCCTGAACCGTTCGACGCCGGAGCGCCTGCGCCCGCTACACATTATCATTCTACGATCGGCTCTTACGTCAGCCAACGGCCGGTCCGACCGGGTTCCTGGAGAGAGCAAAATGCTCGGGTGACCCGATCATCGGGTCACGGGCGTGACGGCGGCTCGGAGCATGAGCATTGAGTCGGCTCCGATGCTTTCCGTCGATGTTGCGACGGCGTCGGCTCGGCTCGAGGATTCGAGCTGGCGCAGCATTGCTCTCGGCCATTACGCTCTCCGCCTGCGTCGGTTTTTCGGACGATGGCGGCATGAGCATTGTCGCGAGCGTCGCCGGCAGCCCGCTCGAAAAGGACGTGCTGGCGATCCGCACCCCGGAGGACGCTGCGTCGGCTCGAGCTCGTGTCGAGCTTCTGCTCTCGCGAGCGCTGACCGCCGAATCCGCGGTGCAAATCGCTCTGCTCGGCAATCGCAGACTCCAAGCGGCGTATAACGCCATGGGCTCCGCGGAAGCGGCGATGGTAAGAGCAATCCTTCCGCCAAACCCGAGCTTTTCCATTTCGCGGATTGCCGGACCGCTGAAATTGGAGCTCGAGGCGATCATTGCCGCCGATATTCTCGCATTGGCGACTTTGCCGGCGCGGGCGGAGATCGCCTCGGACCGGTTCCATCAGGCGCAGCTGCGCGCGGCCGAGGAAACACTCCGGCTCGCAGCCCGCGCGCGGAGGGACTACTATCGCGCTGTCGCTTCGCGGGAGCTCGTCGATTTTCTCGCCAAGGCGAATTCGACGGCCGAAGCGGCGGCGGAGCTCGCCAGAGCATTGGGCGAAACCGGCGCGATGAACAAGCTCGATCAGGCGCGCGAGCAAGTGTTCTACGCCGATCTTACTGCTCAGCTCGCGAAGGCTCGCCAGCGCGCGATCGCCGAGCGCGAGCAGCTGATCCGCTCGCTTGGCTTGTGGGGCGATGATCTCGATTTCAAGCTTCCCGCCGCCTTGCCGGCGCCGCCCTCTCGTCCACAAAGCATGCCCATGGTCGAGCAGGAAGCGGTGGCGCGCCGCCCCGATCTTTTCGTCGCAGGCATAGAACTCGACGCGCTCGCAAAATCGTATGGGCTCGTCGAAGCGACCCGCTTCGTCAATGTCTTCCAATTGTCCGGCATCTATAAGGATACGCGGGAAACCGTCACCAGTGTTTCGAGCGACGGGACGATCGACACCGAGAATGTTCGATTCAGGGTTGTTGGCCCAGGCGCCACGATTGAAATTCCGATTTTCGACTTTGGCGAGGCGCGCACGCGCGAAGCGGAGCAAAACTACATGCAGGCGTTCAACCGCTTGGCGGCAAAAGCGATCGACATTCGTTCGGAAGCACGATTGGCGTATCGCACCTATCGCTCGACGTGGGACATAGCGAATCATTATCAGCGCGAGATTTTGCCGCTGCGCAAGATCATCGTGGATGAAAGCCTGCTGCGCTACAATGCGATGCTGATCGACGTCTTCCCACTGCTCGCCGAGGTGCGCCAGAGGATATTGGCGAGAATTGCGGCGATCGAAGCCAAGCGCGATTTCTGGCTCGCCAGCACAGACCTTCGAGCTACGGTCATCGGCGGAGCCGAAGCGCGAGTCGAGGAGACGTCCGGATCACGGACGGATGCGATCGGACAGTGACGAATGAGGGGGACAAACAATGATGTCTCGAAGGAGCTTCATCGGCGCCGCGGCTGGACTTGTAAGCGTCGCCGCTCTCAGCGGCCGCGCGCGAGCGGCGCGCATACCGGAAGCTCATTATGCGACGAGCGCGGCGACACAGCCTCCGTTGTCCCCCTCGAATGGTCCCGAATACCGACCCGTCGTGACGTTGAACGGGTGGAGCTTGCCCTGGCGCATGAACGAGGGCGTCAAAGAGTTTCATCTCGTCGCGGAAGCCGTCGAGCGTGAGTTCGCGCCCGGGATGAAAGTGCATCTTTGGGGCTATAACGGCCAATCGCCGGGTCCGACCATAGAGGTGGTCGAAGGCGATAAGGTCCGCATTTTCGTGACGAATAAGCTGCCGGAACCCACCTCGATCCACTGGCATGGAATCTTGTTGCCGAATGGCATGGATGGCGTGGCCGGCGTCACGCAGCCTCATATTCCGCCGGGCAAGACCTTCGTCTACGAATTCGATCTGAAGACGAGCGGGACGTTCATGTACCACACGCATTCGGACGAAATGGTGCAGATGGCGATGGGCTTGATGGGAATGATCGTCGTTCATTCGCGCGATCCCGAGCAGCATAGGGTCGATCGCGATTTCGCGTTCATGTTGGCCACCTATGATGTCGATCCCGGAACCTATGTGCCCAAGGTCGTGGAGATGACGAACTTCAATATGTGGACATTCAATAACCGGGTCTTTCCCGGCATCGACCCGCTCGTTGTACGCTTGAACGATCGCGTGCGCGTGCGGATAGCGAATCTCAGCATGACAAATCATCCGATTCACCTGCATGGCCACCATTTCGTCGTCACGGGCACGGATGGGGGCTGGATTCCTCGATCTGCTCAAATGCCCGAATCGACCGTAGACGTCCCTGTCGGAACAATTCGCGCCTTCGAGCTCGTCGCGAACAACCCGGGTGATTGGGCTTTGCACTGCCACAAGTCGCATCACACGATGAACGCGATGGGCCATGATTTGAGAACTTTCATCGGAGTGAAGCAGAGCCCCCGCATTGTCGAAGCCATCACCAAATTGGTTCCGGATTACATGCCCATGGGTTCGTCCGGGATGGGCGAAATGGCGTCGATGCACATGCCTGGGCCGAACAATGCGCTTCCCATGATGACGGGAACAGGCCAATTTGGACCTATCGAAATGGGCGGCATGTTCACGCTCATGAAGATCCGAGAGGGTCTGGCGCGCGACGACTATAAAGACCCGGGTCCATATGAGTTCCCGGAGGGGACCGTCGCTCATGAGGTCGAGGGTCGCCCTAAAGACGCGCCGCGGCATGATGGAGTGACGAAAACGAAGAGCCCGAAAGCGCAACCGTCCGGCCATGATCAGCATGAGCATCATTGAAAAATGAAAATAGGCGATCTGATGGGCAAGACGGTGTCGGCTCGCAGCAGCGGAACTCTATTTCGGCAGTGGGCCAGAGGCTGCTGATGCGCAGCGCGTAACAAGGATGCGCTTCGGGCGACTAAAATCGTGGCGGCCGCTTGGACGCGCCCGGGGGGGGGCGATGGACGACCTGCACGTAGCTCAAATCCGGCTCCTGGCGCGCTCGAGCTCGACGCAAGGGGAAATCCGTCAACGAGACGTTTCTCTCTTTCGACAAGCATGTCGATGAGATCGCCGCCGGACGGCGGGTCGACGACGCCTTTGCGACCTTTCTCCGACCGTGGCGGACGTCCGGGCGCGCGCCCCGTTCGGCGCGCGCCTGCCTGCGCTTCTCGACGAATTGACCGATGCTCTGGCCGCATGATATCTACCAGAGATAGACGTCACTCCACCGAGACGCGAGATGACCGCGAGCGCCGGCAAGCCCACCGAACGAAAAGCGACCGCCAAGCTGTTCATGCACGGCCGCAGCCAGGCCGTGCGCCTGCCAAAGGAGTTCCGGTTCGAGGGGAAAGAGGTGCGCGTCAGCAAGGTGGGCGACAAGGTGATCTTGGAGCCTTTGGAGAAGGAGCCGTTCGACGTGGAGGCCTGGCGCGCGCGGCTCGACGCCTTGGGCGCGCGCGACTTCTTGCCCGATGGTCTGCCCGACGATCCGCCGCTCGAGCCCGACGACTCGATCTCATTCGATTGACGCGGACGATGTTTTGTCTCGACACCAACATCGTCATCTTCGCCCTGAACAAGCGGAAGCCCTGGATCGCCACGAGGCTCGAGAATGAGCTGAGGGCGGGAACGGCGCTCATCGTCCCCGCGATCGTGCTGTTCGAGCTCGATTATGGAATCGCCAAGAGCGACCGAGCCGAACAGGCGCGCGCCCTCCTCGAGGGCTTTTTATCGGCCGGGATCGGCCAGCCGGCTTTCGACGCCGAGGATGCGCGCGAAGCGGCGGACATAAGGGCGTTCCTCGAACGGCAGGGGACGCCGATCGGCCCCTTCGACTATCTCGTCGCGGCGCAGGCGCGGCGGCGCGGCGCGGCGCTGGTGACGCTCAACCGCCGCGAGTTCGAGCGCGTGCCAGGGCTGCTGGTGACGGATTGGGCGGCATAACGATTGGCGTCCGGAAACTCGCGTCCGGGAGAGGGGCGGCGCGTTCCAGCGCGGCCGGGCGAGCAGGAAGAAAAAGAGAACAAGCCCTGCACACGGCGTGCACACGACTGCTGCTATGTATTTGAAAAAGCGACGACTTCAGTCCAGTCCATCATAGGCGCGGTAGAGAATCTAATGTCTTGTTTTGTAAGCGATTTCATTTTACTCTCAAGGCCCTAGGTCGGGGCGTGCGCACTCTCCCGCACGCCTCGATACGACACTTTTCGTTCCTTTTCGACTTCTCAGTGCATACAGAGCGCACACGAAATGGCGACCTTCACGAGGCTCAAATCCGGCTCCTGGCGCGCTCGAGTTCGACGCAAGGGGAAATACGTCAACGAGACGTTTCTCCGCCGGCGCGACGCCGAGGAGTGGCGCTCGACATAGAGCGCCGGATCGACCGTGGCGAGTCGCCATCGAAGCGCGCGCGCAAGAAGGCGCGAACATTCGGCGATCTCGTCCGTCTCCATAGGGACGATCTCGCGGAAGTCGGAAAGCGGATCGGCCGGTCGAAGGCCGCGAGCCTCAAATCTCTCGAGCGTCGCCTCGGGCGATTGAAGATTTCGGAGGCTCATTCAATTCGGTCGCGATAGAGCGAAGGAAGGAGCTGGCCCCGTCACGCTCGGCATCGGCCTCGGCTATGTCAAAACGATTTTGTCGCATGCGGCGGCAGTTCACGGCATTCAGCTTTCGACGGAGCCGACCGATCTCGCATGCATTGCGCTGAACCGTCTGGGATTGGTCGGGAAGGGAAACGAACGCGATCGCCGGCCGACGCAGGACGAAATCGATCGCATCATCGCAAAATCCGATTTGACGCCGCAGCTGACAATTCCGTGACGCATGCGCTCTCGTTCACGAGCGGAAGGAAGCCTCGAAAAGCAGCAAGGGTCGAATTTTTCCGTATAACAGCCGGTCGGTAGGGACGGCGTTTCGTCGGACATGTCGCGCCCTCAAGATTTCCGACCTTCATTTTCACGATTTACGGCATGAAGGCGCGAGCCGCCTCTTCGAGGCTGGCTTTTCGATCGAGCAAGTGGCGCTCGTCACAGGGCATCGAGACTGGAAGATGTTTCGACGATATACGCATCTCAAACCCGAGCAGTTGCATGCCCGGAAGAGTGGTGTGGCGGCGTGAAATCCGTGCGCGATGGGCTGTGGAAACCAACACCTGGATTTTCAGTCGCGAATTACAGACCTATTTTGTTGTGTAAATACAGATGGTTGTTGGAAATAGAAAAAATCGTAACAAGGCGCCAGCAAGGAGGAAGCCTGCCGAGCCGCCGGATCGGCCGATATGCGGTTGTCGGTAAGGGCCAGCGGCGAGGGTTCGCCGAAAATGGCGTCAGTGGCTGATCGAGTCGAAGACGCCGGCGAGGCCGTCGTGAAAGGGATGGAGTGTATCGGCTTTCGTCTGTGCCCATGCGATCCATTCATTGACAGGGCGGTCTCCGATCCCGACGTCGCCTTCGGATTCGTGGCGCTCTCCTCTGTATTGGCCGCACGAAGGGCGGGCTGAACTCCAAGCTCCCTGTCGTCTGCGATGGCGCGGGCAAGCCGCTCGTCATGATGCTGACCGAAGGGCGGATGAGCGATCGCAAAGGCGGGCTGATGTTCGCGGCGCTATTTCTTCTGTGTGGACGGGCAATAACTCGACGTGTGCGTTCAAGTCGCCACATTGCCACCAGTTTCGGCCCCGGAGCCATCCAGGCTTACCAAGGTTGGGGTCATCCTCGACGCTGCGGGATGACGCAGGCTAGCGGCGCGGGAGCGCGTCTCGATGCGCCTCTGAAGTCGCAGTCCAAGCCAGTGCGCGTGCGCGGCCGAAACGCCGGCGGCGCCGAGACGTCGAGCATCAACGACGCATCACGCATGGGCAGACCACCAGCGTTCTCCCTTGGGAGGGAGAACGCGAAGGCGCCAACCACCCCTTCAGTCACCGTCGACACCGTCTCGGAGCCGCCGACGACCAACGTAGCCTCCGTCATTGCGCTTCTAGGGCAAGGGCGATGCCTTGCCCGCCGCCAATGCAGAGCGTGACGACACCACGCCTGAGTCCGTCCCGCCGCATCGAATAGAGAAGGCGCGTAACGAGGATTGCGCCGGTCGCCCCGATTGGATGGCCGTGCGCGATCGCGCCTCCCACCACGTTCACGAGGTCCAGAGGTATCGCAAGTTCGGCGGCGACAGCGAGAGGCACGGCGGCGAATGCTTCGTTGATCTCGAAACGCTCCACGTCCCCCAGCTTCCAACCCGCACGGTCCAGCGCCTTTCGGACGGCGGGCACAGGACCGATGCCGAATAGGCCTGGCTCGACCGCAGCCACAGCCGAGGCCACGAGCCGGCCCATGGGCGCTATCCTGTTCGCCTCGGCGAATCCGCGTTCGGCGACGACCATGGCCGCGGCGCCGCTGTTCAGACCCGGCGCATTGCCGGCCGTGATGGTCCCACCGTCTCTGAACGCTGGCCGAAGCTTTGCGAGTATCTCGATCGTGGTGTCTGGACGTGGGGCTTCATCGACAGCGAACCGCACGCTTCCCTTCCGACCGGGCGCGTCGATCGGCACGATCTCGTCCGTAAAGAGACCGGCCTCGCGTGCGCGGGAGAACGCTTGTTGCGAGCGGACGGCGAATGCGTCCTGCTGTTCCCGCGTCAGCCCCGCGCGGGCGACGAGGTCTTCGGTGTGCCAGCCGGAATGCTTGCCGGAGAATGCATCCTCGAGGCCGTCTGTGACGGCGCTGTCGAGGATCTCGGCCGCCCCCATCCGGTAGCCCCAACGGCCGTTGCCGAGAAGGTACGGCGCGCGGTCCATGCTCTCCAGTCCGCCCGCGATCGCAACGTCGATCTCACCTGCGACGATTTCCGTGGCGGCCGTGGCGATGGCTTGGGCGCCAGACCCACAGACACGGTTTACGGTCATTGCGGGAATGCTCACCGGCAGCCCGCCGCCGATCGCAGCCTGCCGCGCCGGGTTCATGCGGTTGCCCGCCTGGATGACATTGCCCATCACGACGCCGCCGACTCGGGTCGGGTCGAGACCTGAACGGCGCAGTGTCTCCGCGACGACCGTCGAGCCGAGTGTTGTCGCCGAGATCTCCTTGAGCGCACCCCCGAAGGCTCCGATTGCCGTCCGGACAGGGCTACAGATGACGATCTCACGCGTTTTCATAGTGTGTCTCCGTGTTGACGGACCTGATTCCAAGCAACTTCACGGATCCGGCCCGTGGCCCAGACGATCGGCAGTGTTCGAGCACCGCGCGCAGACGGTTCCCGGCGGCGCGCGCGGCGGCCTATCGATCATGACGCTGACGCAGGAGTTCCCGGCTGCGCTTCAGGAAAACAGCGCCCGCAATAGAAAGATCGCCCGGAAGATCGCCGGTGAAACCAAACGACGCTTCCGTCGCTCGATCGCCTTGATGATCGCATCGGCGGCCTGGTCCGTCGTCAACGGCGGAATGGCCTTCGAAGCATGTTCTCTGCTTCCGGGGTTATGCTCCCAATAGCTGCTCTCCACGACTCCGAGCACGACGAGGCTGACGAACACGCCTTTCGCTTCGACTTCCGTGCGCAGAGCATCCGAAAAGCCCTTCAAGGCTTGGCGTGCGGCAATGTAAGCGGCGGCATTCGGCCACACCATATAAGAAGCCGGAGAGGTCACGTTGACGATATGGCCGCTCCGCGCCGCCAGCAGTCCAGGAAGGAAGAATCTCGTTACGTCGAACGCGGCGAGATAAGGGAGCTCGATCATCTGTCGAGCTTCCTGCGGGGTCGTTTCGACAGTCGGGAGCCAGCGGCCAGAGCCGGCATTATTGATGATAATATCGGGCGTTCCGGCCTTTTCGAGCACTTGTTCGCCCATGCGGGATATTTCATCGGAGTTCGAGAGATCGCACTCTATGGCGAGCGCGTTGCCTCCGGCCGCTTCGATCTCTCGCGCCAATTGCGCCAGTTTGTCGCCTGAACGCGCGACCAAGATGACGCGCGCTCCTTTGCCGGCGAGCGCGCGGGCGGTCGCGGCGCCGATGCCGCCCGAGGCCCCAGTCACGAGCGCAAGTTTTCCAGCGATTTCCATTGTCATGGCTCCTTGTAGATCGGTTTGAGCTGAGCGGTTTCATCGCATTGAGCGGGCCATTATGCTGGCGCCGCTTTCGAGCTACGCTTTCGAATCGACCTCCAAACTCACGTCATGAGATGTATGGCGGCTGGTCGACAGCCCGAGGGCGTCATGTTCATTTTCAGTCGGACTCGCGCCCGAGGGCTTCACTTTGAACCAGATCGCGTAGAGCGCTGGAAGGAAGAGCAGGATCAAGACGGTGCCGACAGCCGTCCCTCCGATCAGCGTATAGGCCATGGAGCCCCAGAACACCGAATGGGTCAGCGGAATGAAAGCGAGGACGGCGGCGAGCGCCGTCAAGATCACGGGGCGCGCGCGTTGGACAGTCGCCTCGATAACCGCGTGATAGGTGTCCAAGCCCTCGGCCTCATTGGTCTGAATCTGGCCGATCAGAATTAAGGTATTGCGCATCAGAATGCCGGAGAGGCCGATCAGTCCCAGGATTGCATTGAAGCCGAAGGGCTGCCCGAACAGCAGCAGGATCGGAACCGTGCCGAGCAATCCCAGAGGAGCTGTCAGAAACACCATTCCCATCGCCGGCAGGGACCGGACTTGAAGGACGATGACGAACAGCGTGAACAGAATCATGATCGGGAAGATCGGAGCCAACGCCGAATTGGCCTTGTTCGATTCCTCGGCGTTGCCGCCCATCTCGATCCGATATTGATCGGGAAGGCGCGCGATGATCGGAGCCAGCGCCGTCTGGATTTCCGCCGAGACTTGCGGCGGCTGAAGCGCCTCGTCGATGTCGCATTGAACCGTGATCGTCGGCGTCCGATCGCGCCGCCTCAAAATGGGCTCTTCCGGGCGAATCTCGACGTGGCCGATCTGGCTGAGCGGGATCGAATTCCCGCTCTTGCCGGTCAGGGTGAGGTCCCCGAGCTTGACCGGATCGAGACGCTCCGGCCCCGCGCTGCGCCCCGCCACATCGACGATTCGAATATCCTCGCGCACCTGAGTGGCGGTGACGCCGGTGAGCAGAAACTGCAGCTGCTCCGCCACGTCGATGGAGGTGAGGCCGATCAGCTGGAGGCGATCCTGATCCAGAACAAAATGAACTGTCGGAGCACGCTCGCCCCAGTCCTGATTGACTTGGCGCGTATTCGGATTGGCTCGCATCACCGCCAGCACCTCATCGGCGATGGCGCGCACCTCGGTCGTGTCCGGCCCCATGACGCGAAACGAGACTGGAAAATGCGTGTAGGGGCCGAACACTAGTTGCGCCACGCGAATGCGGGCCTCGGGCGCCAGCCCTTCGGCGACGCGTTCTCGAAAGCGAATTTTGAGGCGGTCGCGGGCCTCCGCATCCGGCGTCAAGACGATCAGCTTCGCGAAGGACGGGTCGGGGAGCTCGGGACTATAGGAGAAAAAGAAACGCGGCGCCCCCTGACCGATATAGGTCGTGACGATTTTCGTTTCGGGCTGCTGCTTCAGCCAATTCTCCAGCTTCGCGGCCGCGGCGCTGGTCGTCTCGATGCTCGAGCCTTCCGGCATCTGGACTTCGGCCAGAACTTCCGGTCGATCCGAGGTCGGGAAGAATTGTTGCTTGACGACGCCCATTCCCGCGCCCGCGAGGACGAATAATCCGATCACGATCCCCGCGACCTTGAATTTCTGATCCACCGCCGATGTTATGAGGCGTCGAAGCTTCTGATAATTCGGCGTCGCATAGATCGCATGATGTCCGCCTTCGATCGGCTCGATGTCGGGAAGCAGCTTCACCCCCAAATAGGGAGTAAAGACCACCGCGACGATCCAAGACGTGATCAGCGCGAAACCGACGATCCAGAAAATATTGCCGGCATATTCGCCCGCCGTCGAACGCGCGAATCCGACAGGCGTGAAGCCGATGATGGTCACGAGCGTGCCAGACAGCATCGGCGCGGCGGTATTGCTCCAGGCATAAGCCGCCGCTTTGATGCGGTCGAAGCCTTCTTCCAGCTTCACCACCATGATCTCGATGGCGATGATCGCGTCGTCGACGAGGAGTCCGAGCGAGATGATCAAGGCTCCGAGCGTGACGCGATCGAACACACGGTCTGTGACCAGCATGATGACGAGAACCGCCGCGAGAGTGAGCGGAACTGCGGCCGCGACCACGATGCCGACACGCCAGCCGAGACTGACCAGGCTCACGACGAGCACCACGCCCAGGGCGACGAAGAATTTGAGCATGAACTCGTCGACCGACTCCGCGATATTGACGGCCTGATCGCTGACCTTGGTGAATGAGAGCCCGGCCGGCAGTTCTTGCGCGATCTTGGCTTCCTCCGCATCCAGCGCTTTCCCGAGCTCGAGGCCGTTCACTCCTTCCTTCATGACGAGGCTGAGCGCCATGGCCGGCTCGCCATTGTGACGGATCAGATAGGTCGCCGGATCTTCGTAGCCGCGTGTGACATCCGCGATGTCGGACAGCTTCAGCACACGGCCGCCGCTGACCAGAGGCGTGTCGGCGATTTTTTGCAGGCTGTCGAAAGCTCCGTCGATGCGGATGAAGACCTGCGGCCCGTTGGCGTCGATCGATCCAGCGGGGGTAACGGCGTTCTGACGCCTGAGGGCATCAACGATTTCGCGTGGGGCGATCCCGAGCGTCGAGAGCCGCTCATAGGAGAAGTTGACGAAAATTCGCTCGGGGCGTTCGCCGAGAATATCGACCTTTTTGACGCCGGCCACATGCAGCAAGCGCTGGCGCAACGCTTCGGCTTCTCGCGTGAGCTCGCGCGGCTGCATGCCACGGGCTTTCACGGCATACACCGCGAAACTCACATCGGAATATTCGTCGTTCACGAATGGACCGAGCGCGCCGGCAGGCAGCTTATGCGCCTCGTCTCCCAGCTTCTTTCGCGCTTGATAGAACTCCTCCTGAACGACCGACGGCGGAGTCTTGTCCTGCAGCGTCAGGGTCAGGAAGGCCAAGCCCGGACGCGTGAAGGTCTCGACGCGATCATACCAACGCAGTTCCTGCAGCCGCTTCTCGAGGGGCTCCGCGACGAGATTCTGCATCTCCTCGGCGGTCGCCCCAGGCCAGGCGGCGGTCACGATCAGCGACTTGATCGTGAAGGCCGGATCTTCCGCTCGGCCGAGCCGGCTGAAGGCGAAGACGCCCGCCAGGGTGACGGCGATCAGAAGAAAGAGCGTGATCGCTCGTTCGCGGACCGCCAGGGCGGAGAGATTGAAGCCGCTCATTTCGCCGCCTTCTCGTTCCTAGCCTGTCCAGCCTCGACGTGCGCGCCATCGATACGAACGCGCTCGCCTTCGTGCAGAAGATGAGCGCCGAGCGCCACGACCCGCTCGCCGGCGACGACTCCCTTCTCGAGAATTGCTCTTTCCGCGCCGAGGCGGGCGATCCGGACCGGACGGAACGAAACCGTGTCGCCATTCACGATCCAAACGCCGGGCCCGTCGCCCTTGTCGAAGATCGCTCCGAGCGGCGCCGAGGTCGCCGAAGCCGCATCGTCCTTGGCGAGGTAGACTGTGACCGTCGCGCCGAGCGGCGCTTGCTGCGCCGCTCCTTCCAGCACGTAGCGCGCTTCGAAGGTCCGGGTCTGCGGATCAGCGGCGTCCGAGAGCTGTCTGAGATGCGCGACCGCGCCGGCCTGGCTCCCGTATACAGTGGCCCGCGCCGTCGATCCGATCGACGGCCGAAGAGTTTCGGGCAGATTGACGGCCGCTTCGCGCGGCCCCGAATGCGCGAGCTTCACGACGATTTGGCCTGCGGAAACGACTTGGCCCGGTTCGGCGAGCGTCTCGACCACGACGCCGTCGGCGTCCGCGAGAAGAGCGGAATATTCGAGCTCGTCCTTCGCGACCTTCAACTGCGCTTCGGCCGCGTCCAATTGCGCCCGCGTCGCGTCCGCCGTGGCTTTTGCCTGATCATACGCCGATTTGGACACGGCGCCCGAACCGACCAACTTGCGATAGCGCGCTTCGTCGGCCGCCGCCTGAGCGTAGCGGGCCTTCGCAGCGGTGACATCGCCGGCTCGAACGGTGATCGCATGCTGATAATCGATAGAGTCGATACGCATGACAGGCTGGCGAGCTCGCACTTTCTGGCCCGTGTCGATCAGACGCTCGATGACCTTGCCTCCGACTCGGAAGCCGAGATTGCTCTGCACGCGCGCGGCGACAACGCCTGTGAAGGCCCGCTCTGGCGCGCCGGCCCGCTCTACGGTCGCGACTCGGACGAGCTGCTGCTTGGTTCTCGGGTCTTGTTCAGACTTGCCGCAGGCTGCGAGGCTCAACGCGGCGGCGAAAACAGCGGCCGCAGCAACAGTCGATTTTTCCAATCCGGGCATGTTCGGGGTCCCAAGCCAAGCTCGAAACCCAAATTAGAAACAAGTGACGATATTGTCAATTCGTCACTCGTCACAAACCGCGAGCTAAGGGGCAAGGCTCCGCAACACCAGATTCGCCATAGCGGCCGCGCGCTCCTCGATGTCATCGAAGTGCCGCTCCAGAAGGCGCGGATTCCAGCATAGCTCCATCGTCTGGAGGATGGCGCGACATGTTTCCTCGATGGGCGTCTTGCGCTCGAACTCGCCCTTCTCGCGTCCTTCCGCGACGAGCTCGCGGATGAGCCCCAGCATTGCGTCCTCGTAGTCCGAGATCGGCCGCCACGCTTCCGAGCACGCCGTGATCACGATTTCGTGGAGCTTTCGCTCATTGAAGAAAAGCGCCGCGCTTTCGCGCGTGAGGCACTGGTACATAGCGCGAAGCCTTTCTGCGGCGGACTTCTTCTGACCGACGATTTTCTTCAAAGCGGCGATGATCCCGCCCAGAGACTCGGCGCAAGCGGCTTCGCCGATCGCCTGCTTCGAGTCGAAAAATTTGTAGATATATGCGGTCGACAAGCCGATCGCTCTGGCGAGGTCCGCCACCGTCGTCTTGTTGTAGCCGTAACGGCGGAAATGCTCGCTCGCCGCGCTCACGATCTGGTCGCGCCGCTCATGTTCCGCCGGCCCGCGGCGCCCCGGAGGTGAATCGGAAGAACGGTTCTTGTGGCTCTTTTCAGTCATGGAGCCACCATATGCCAAAATCGTGCGCTCAAATCCAACGCGGCTCGCGCCGGGATGAGCAAGCGGGCGATCAGCGTCCATTCTGGCCTCCTGCATGGCGGGTCCCGTCGACCTTCGACCGAGCGGCGCGATCACGCATCGAGCGAGGCCGCACGAAGGTCGACAGGACGCCCGTTCACGAACTTCCCAAATCTTACGCGCTGAGTTACGAGTTGACAATATCGTCACTCATAACCTATTTCTCGGCCGCTGAGCTGGAGCGAAGCGGGCGTTGGTCACGCGCGCGGCAGCGCAGTGTCGCTCCTCGCCCGAAAGAAGAGGCCCAGCCGATGAAATTCGCCTCCACTCCGAAGTCTCGGCTCGCGCGAGATCACAAGGCGCTCGCTCTGGCGGCGACACTATTCGGGGCGAGCGTGTCGGGGTGCGCGGTCGGTCCCGATTATGTGGCCCCGGCGATATCGCTCGCGGATTTTCACAGCGTCGGCCCCCTTCAGGCGCGCCGAGACGATTCCCCGCCACTGGATCGATGGTGGACAGGATTTGACGATCCGACGCTGACACGCATCATTCGGCGCGCCCTGGACCAAAATCTCGATCTGGCTGCGTCGCTCGCACGCGTCGAGCAGGCCCGCGCCGCCGCGCGGGAAGCCGGCGCCAAGCTTTTGCCGACCACGGATGCGACCGCGCAGGCGGTGAAAATCCGCCAGTCGCTCGAAAGTCCGGTCGGCGCAATCGGAAGAAACCTGCCCGGCTATGATCCAAACCAGGCTTTGTTCGACCTCGGAATCAGCTCGAGCTGGGAAATCGACGTTTTCGGCGGCTTGCGTCGCGGCGCCGAGGCGGCGAGCGCCGAGGCCGAAGCCGCAGAGGCGGCTCGTCTCGGGACGCGCATTTCGGTGGCTGCCGACGCCGCCGACGCCTATTTTCAGATACGTGGAGATCAAGCGCGAATCGCTGCGACGGAAGGGCAGATCGCAACCGACGCGCATCTGCTCGACCTCGTTCGCCGACGTTCCGCCCTCGGCCTCGCATCGGCGCGGGAAACGGCGCAAGCCGAAGCGCTTCTCTATCAGGCGCGCAGCGCTCTTCCGCCATTGCGCGTCGATCTGGAGGCGCAACTCAATCGCCTCGACGTCCTCATGGGCGCGCAACCCGGAACCTATGCGGCGGAGCTGAGAGCGCCTGCGAATATACCAGCGGTTTCTCGCATTTTCGGAGGCGACAAGCCGATCGACGTCTTACGCCGTCGGCCGGACGTCATCGCCGCCGAACGGCGACTCGCATCGTCCAATGCGCGCATCGGCGAAGCGATCTCCGGCTACTATCCGAAAATTTCGATTTCCGGCCTGCTCGGCTTCGAAAGCATGAATGTCTCGCATCTCTTCCGATCCGCCACATTCCAGCCCCAAGCGGTCGCGGGCTTGCGTTGGCGGTTGTTCGATTTCGGCAAGATCGACTCCGAGGTGGCGCAGGCCGAAGGCGCGCGCGCCGAGGCGCTCGCCAGATATCGGCAATCGATCTTGCGCGCGGCCGAAGACGTCGAGAACGCGTTCACCGCCTTCATGCAGGCCAAGGCGCAAACGAAAGAGCTGGAGGCGGAGATTTCGGCTGTGAAGCGAGCTCTTGCTCTCGCGCAAAGCGCCTACCGCGCCGGCGGAATACCGCTCACCGACGCGCTCGACGCCAATCGGCAATTGTTGGTCGCCAGGAGCGCGCTCGCTCGCAGTCGCGCCGACACGGCGAGGGCCGCTGTCCGCGTGTTCAGGGCATTGGGCGGAACGCCCGACTCCGCGTCGTGAACGATCGACGGCGGAGTCGACGATAGGCGGGCTCCGCGGACCTGCGCGCATCCGCGGTCGACGGCGACAATGGAAGAGTGATTGTCGGCCAGAGCCTTGGTCTGCTCGGCGCCTCATGCCGGCGAGCGCGACCATGAATGGACACATCACTGGCGAACCGATGCGATCGGCCGTCCCGCCAGTGTAGTCGCGTAGCGCTCAGTTTCGGAGAATTGTCGGCGCGGTCATGGTCTTCGGCGTTCAGTCGACTGAATTGCTTCGAGATGCTCCAAAGCCCTCTATCGAAGCATCGTTTCGACGACCATGTCCGCCAGTCGCCCGAAAGGCGCGCGGAGCAGACTGCTGGCGTTCCACTTGCCTTGTTCGAAAATGCCCTTGGCGTGGCTGAGGGCGCGGAAGCCTTCAATTCCATGATAGGCGCCCATGCCGCTCGCGCCGACCCCGCCGAAGGGCAGATCGTCCTGCATATAATGCATGAGCGCGCCATTGATTGTGACGTTGCCGGACGTCGTGCGGCTCAGAACTTTGCGCTGGTCCTCGCCGCCGCTTCCGAAATAATAGAGCGCCAGCGGCCGCGGCCGCGCATTGACGAAGGCGACGGCCTGGTCGATGTCGCGATAGGGCAGCACCGGCAGGACGGGTCCAAAGATTTCCTCCTGCATGATTCGCATGTCGTCCCGTGCGTCGAGAACGATGGTCGGCGCCAAGCTGCGGGAGCGACGGTCCGCCTCTTCCGTCTTCTGTCCGACCTCTCGAATGCGGGCTCCCTTGGCGCGGGCATCGTCGATCAATCCAGTCAGACGGGCGTAATGGCGGTCATTGACGATGGACGTGTAGTCGCCGCTCGCCGGTCCGTCCGGATAAAGAACCGCAACGGCCTCGTCGTAGGCGGCGACGAAAGCATCGACTTCGTCCTCATGCACCAGCGCATAGTCCGGCGCGATGCATGTTTGCCCCCCATTGGCGAGCTTGCCATGGGCGATCCCCGCCGCCGCATGATCGAGCGAATGTCCCTTCGCGACGATCACGGGCGACTTGCCACCGAGCTCCAGCGTAACCGGCACGAGATTGTCGCTGGCTGCCTTCATTACCGCGCGTCCGATCGGCGAGCTGCCAGTGAAGATCAGATGATCGAATGGCAGCGCGGAGAAGGCGGCGCCGACGGATGCATCCCCGGTCACCACCGTGGCCACATCCTGCGGGAAAATTTCGGCCAGCAGTCTCACGAGCAGATCACTCGTTCCGGGCGTGAACTCCGATGGTTTGATCATCGCTCGGTTGCCTGCGGCAATCGCCGTCGCGAGCGGCATCAGGGCGAGCGATAAAGGATAATTCCACGGCGCGATGACGCCAACCACGCCGAGCGGTTGATATTCGACACGGGCGTCGCCGAAGCGCATGGGCAGCGCGACCTGTCGGCGCACGGGCCGCATGAAGCGGCGCAAGTTCCGGTGGAGATAATCGATTCCCATGATGAGCGGCATGATCTCCATGATCGCCGTCTCATGTCGGGAGCGATGGCCGAAATCGGCGTTGAGGGCCTCTTCGATCTTGCGCCGGCGTCCGATGACGGCGCTCCTGAGCTTCTTCAGATCGGCGCGCCGCTGATGGAGCGTAGGTGGGCCGTCCCTTAGAAAGGCGGCACGCTGAAGCTCGAGAGTTTGGCGGAGTCGATCGTCGGCGTCGATCGCGAGAATGGCTTCCATGACTCGTCTCCATGTTTACGCTGTCAACTTCAGAATGGTTGACATAGGAGCTGAAGTAGGCACTGTCAACATATGTTTTCGATGTCAACTTCGAGGGAAAGATGCCGGATGCAACAAAACGCCCCTACCACCATGGCGACTTGAGGCGGACGATCATCGAAACCGCTCTGGAGATGTTGCACGAGGGGGGCTGGCATTTCACCCTGAGGGAAGTGGCGCGCCGCGCGGGCGTCAGTCACGCCGCTCCCTACAAGCATTTTCCTGACAAGGCTTCGCTATTGGCTGAAATGGCCTTGCTCGGCTTCGACCGATTACGCGAAGCGCTGGCGGCCGCTGAGCTGCAGCCGGCAACCTCCTTGCGAGAAGAATTCTTCGCGATGGCCAAGGCCTATGTTCGTTTCGGCGTCTCCACCCCGGCGCTCTACCGGCTGATGTTCAGCACCGAGGGCGGCCGAGCAGTTGATTTGCATTTGCATGAGAGAGCGCTCGCCGCCTTCGGCGTGGTGATCGCGTTGCTGGAACGGGGCCAGTCGATGGGAGTTTTGCGCAAGCGTGACGTTCGCGGCCAAGCAACAGCTTGCTGGGCGCAGATGCACGGCGTCACATTATTGACAATCGACGGGCTGCTTCTGCCGGAGAAGGTAGGGCCAGCCCCCCTCGACAACGCCCTCCTCGCGCTGCTGGAGGGGCTGGAGGTGTCGAAGGGATGACGGCGTCACTCATGAGAAGGACGCTTGCTCGCGCATCGGGCCGCGCGTGGGAAGCTCCAACTCCACGCCGCCGATAGCGGCGAAGCGGGCGTGAATAGCTTGGCCGAGATTCTTCGGCGCGACGACGCCGCTGATCGCGCGACGCAGGATTTCCCGCGCTTCTTCTTCCATGGAGCGGCCATGTTCGGCCGCGCGCATGCGTAAGCGGCGCTTCAAATCCTCGTCCAGATTGCGGATTGTGATGCTTGCCACGACAGCCTCCAGTATGGCGTCGTCAGCAACATGGGCAATGATTGCACTGCAATCAAGTTTGGCGTTGCCGGTTGGATCGCGCGACGTGAATTTCGCTGGTCGCTTCACGCGGGCCTTTTCCGGCCTCGCCAGCAAGGGGAACGAAGCAGAAGCTCCGTCCGCCCAACGAACCTTGATAGGGAGCGTTGCGGCTGTGGCGGAACAGTCGAAATTGCACGGAGGTGTTCGGCACCGCCAGCGTCAAGGACGTCTCGTCGGCGGCGATGATATCGACTTCGAGCGCCTCTCCAGGGCGGTCTATGTCAGTGAGAGTTATTCGTCTTTCCACGACAGATTCTCCCAAAACGAACTTTTGAAATTGATCAACGTCAATCGCGCTGCTGGTCGGGAAATGTCGGCTCCGATGTGAAGGTGATGGCGCAGGCGCAATGCGCCGCCGTAGCCGGCGCACCGAGACCGCGATCGACTAATTATCCGTCCGCCGCATTCTCACGTTCTCCAACGCCTCTCGTATCATTTCGTCGACCGCGAAGCGGACATTGCTCTCGAGCGCGTCGAGCCCGTCTCTGCCGATCAGATAGAGAGCGTCGTCGACGTGCGATTCGAGGAAGTAGCGGGAGATGATCGGCAGGTCGCAACCTGCGCCTCTCGATCTCGCTCTGATGCTCGCCATCGCAGCGTCACGCAGCGCGCGAGCGAACTGCTCGCGCGTGCTCAACAAAATCGGCGCCAAAGAGACGGCGTGACCCAGATGCTTCTCACGCATATTCGGACTCTCGGTCGTTACGGACTCGCCCCCTCTGCCGCGCCGGCGCTTCCCTTCCTCGAGCCGGAGGCTGCCATTTGTAGAGTATACTCCGTAGATAAATACTCTTCAAGCTGGCTGGTTCTCGTCATGGAAATGCGAGAGACGCTGGCGCGCAATCTGAGGAAATATCGACGGGCGCAACGCCTGTCGCAGGAGGAGCTCGGCCATCGAGCCGAGCTGGACCGCACCTATATCAGCTCGATCGAACGATGCGTCTATTCGGCGACGGTCGATGTCGTCGGCCGCCTCGCCGACGCTCTCGGAATCCCGGCGCTCGAGCTTTTGAGGCCTGCGAGCGAAAGCGCGGAGGTGAAATCGTCATCCGCGACATCGACTGAAAGCGCGAGCACGAAGGCGCAGGCCAAGAAAGGCGCAAAGCCCTCTCGGAAAAGTGAGGGGCAGGCGCAAAGGCGGGCAACTCGAAAGAAGCCGGGCCCGTAGCCAGCCGAGCGACCACGGACCCGAGCACGAGGATCACATCGGCGAGACCGCCGCTTCCGGCGACGCCAGCCGCGCGACATCTGCGAGCGCCGAGCGCAGTTCCGGCCAGGGAAATTCCGCATCTGTCGGGCTCGGCTCGCCGAGCTGAATGAGGATGGCGAGCTTGGCCGCGACGCCCGGCAGGTTGGCGGCTTTCGTCTTCGGGACCGACGCCACAAAATCGCGCTCCTTGCCGAGAGCGGCTCGGAGTTCGGCGTCGACGGCGTCGAAGCCGAGCGCGGCCGCCGCGTCGTCCCATCGCTTTTGCTGCGCGTCGAACGCCGCGAGCAGCGCTCCGGACGTATCGCCGAAGGCGAGCGTGAGGCCGGTCACCGTGATGATGATGACGGAGATGATCTTGGCGACCGGGCCCTGGATAGATTCGAGAATTTGGTTGAGCGGAGTTTCCCACGGCATGGAAGAGCCGGAGGCGTGAGCCGAAGATGAAGACATCACCGCGCAGCCGACGATGGCGGCGAGGATGGTAATGCGTCGGCCAAATCGGCTATTTGGAGTAAAGGGCATCATGATTGGTCTCCTGCGACATGTGCAGCGATCGAAAGGACTCGGTAATCGCCGGTGGATGGATCGAGGCCGTCGACGGTCGCGAGTTCGGCGAGGCGCCGCTCGCCGCCGCGGCCCTGCAGAACGGCGATGACATCGATGGTCTCGGCGATCAGCGCGCGCGGCACGGCGATCACGGCTTCCTGAATGAGCTGCTCGAGACGGCGTAGCGCCCCGAGCGCCGTGCCGGCGTGAATGGTGGCGATTCCGCCAGGATGTCCTGTGCCCCAGGCCTTCAACAGGTCGAGGGCTTCCGCGCCGCGAACCTCGCCGATCGGAATGCGGTCGGGCCGAAGTCGAAGCGACGAGCGCACGAGATCGGAAAGGGAGACGACGCCGTCCTTGGTGCGAAGAGCCACCAGATTCGGCGCGTGGCATTGCAGCTCGCGCGTATCCTCGATCAGCACGACGCGATCGGCCGTATGCGCGATCTCGGCGAGCAACGCATTGGCGAGCGTCGTCTTGCCGGTCGATGTGCCGCCGACGACGAGTATGTTCTTCTGATCTGAGACGGCCTTGCGCAGAGCGTCGGCGTGACCGACTGTCATCACGCCCGCGCGCGCGTAGTCGTCGAGCGTGAACACGGCGACGGCAGGCTTTCGGATTGCGAAGGCGGGCGCCGCGACGACGGGCGGGAGAAGTCCTTCGAATCTCTCCCCCGTCTCGGGCAGTTCCGCCGAGACGCGCGGCGATCCGGGATGCACCTCGGCGCCGACATGATGGGCAACGAGCCGAACGATGCGCTCGCCGTCGGCCGCCGACATTCTTTGACCGCTATCCTCGAGACCGCTCGACAATCTGTCGATCCAGAGCATTCCATCTGGATTGAGCATCACCTCGACGACGGAGGGGTCTTCGAGAAAGCTCGCTACGGCCGGTCCGAGCGCGGTGCGCAGCATGCGCGCGCCGCGCGCGTGGGCCTGCGAATGGAGAAGAGAAGCCGCCAATCCGCCCCCGCTTCAGACGATTGCGCGAAGGCGAACGGCCGCAGGGATGATTAGAAAAGGCAAGAAAACAGTGGAATCAACTAGGGTTCGGCTCTCGTAGCAGCCCGTCGTAGTGCAGCGAAAAAATACTTGTTCGCCGGGCAGGAATGTGCGCGCGTCGAGGCCTATCTCAGCAGGATCGTCACGAGATAACGACACGGCTTTAGAGTAGCGTTTCGATAGGTCACATCCCTCGGCTCGCGGAATTGAAGGCGGTCGCCGGTGGACAGGAAATGCTCTTCGTCGCCTTCCCTCAGATTCAATTCACCCGACAGCATCCAGACGACATGCTGACGGTCGATGTAAGTGCTCGCTGGGAACGCCACGCTTTTGCCGGCAGTCAACATGATTTCGACCATCTCGAAAGGCACCCGAGGATCGGCAAAAATTTGCCGTCGCACGTAATTTGTTTCTGGATCCCGCCAAATTGGCTGGGCGTCCGCCCGCATCAATCGGGTAGGGGACGACGCTCCCTCGAAACTCAGAAGTTCGGCGAGCGTCAGACCGAACGCCGTGGCGATCCTCGCGAGAGTATTTGCCGTCGGGCTGGCCTCGACGCGTTCGATCTTGCTCAGCATTGCCTTGGAGACGCCAGAGCGGGTTGCCAGCTCTGCCAGCGACCAGCGGCGCGTTTGGCGTTCGCTCCGGATACGCTCTGCGAGGGCTTGATCGATGCTATCTATTATAATAGACATATCGTCTCATATATCGGATCGCCTTCCCGATCAAGCCGAGGCTTTTCCAAATGCCGACGATTCGACCCGCACGTCCTGAGGACGCCGCCACCATCGCAGCCGTCTATGCTCCTTTTGTGAGCGAAACAGCGATCTCCTTCGAGATCACGCCTCCCGACGCGGAGGAAATGTCTCGACGGATGACGGCTTGTATGGCCGTCTACCCGTGGCTCGTCGCCGAGGACGGTGGGAGGATCGCAGGTTACGCCTATGCCGGTCGTTACAGCGGCCGAGCTGCGTATGACTGGGCTGTCGAGGTGACCGTTTATTTGCATCCGGATTACCATCGTAAGCACATCGGAAGACATCTCTATCAAACGCTCTTCGGAATTCTGAGGCGGCAAGGCGTCCACAGCCTGTTCGCGATGATAACGTTGCCGAACGACGCCAGCGTCGGACTCCATCGCGCATTGGGCATGAGAGAAATCGGCATCTATCGAGAGGTCGGCTTCAAATTCGGGGCGTGGCGTGACGTCCTGTCGATGGGCATGACTCTTTCGGATTGCGCTTTGCCGATAGGGCCTCTAACCCCTTTTCCCCAACTCGCTCTCGACAGGCGAGATTTCGAATAGTCGGACGATCTTCAATCACGCGTCGGGATTGCGAATTCGTCCATGCAGTCTAGGGCCTGTTGAGATTCACCGTGAGCTTATCACGGCGGCGGCGAGATAGATCATGGCGGAGAAGCTCTGATCTGTCTTGTCGGCTCGCATCGCGATGCGCGTGAACTCTGTATCCGTCGCCGGTCTCGTCGTCGAACAGATTGGCGAAGATCGGGGCGATGAAGCTCGGATCGTCGAGCTTTAGGCTCAGGACTCATTGATTGAGATAGAAGGCGACAGCGGCGGCGATGCATATGGCGGAGAAGAAGGCGTGCGCGCATCGATCGTAACGGGTGGCGATGCGCCGCCAGTCTTTGAGCTTGGCGAAGAGGTTCTCGATCTTATGACGTTGCCGGTAGAGCGCCTTGTCGTAATCGAGAGGCTTCTTACGGCTCTTTGTCGGCGGAATGCAGGGCTCGGTCCCGCGTTCCGCGAGCGCTCGCCGAAACCAGTCGCTGTCGTAGCCGCGATCTGCGATCAGGGCCGAGGACGGCGGCAGCGCGTCGAGCATCGGCCTCGCGCCTTTGTGATCGCTCATCTGCCCTTCGGTCAGCATCATGACAAGCGGCTTGCCGGCGCCGTCGCAAACGACGTGGAGCTTGGAGTTCAGCCCGCCTTTCGTGCGGCCGATACAGCGGGAAAGAGCCCCTTTTTTAGGAGGCTCGCCGCCGTCCGATGCGCTTTCAGATGAGTGGAGTCGATCATGATCCGCTCCGGCTTCGGCCCTTCTCCCGCGAGCGCGGCGAAGATACGATCGAAGACGCCGAGCCGGCTCCAACGGATGAAGCGATTGTAGAGCGTCTTGGGCGGCCCATACTCCTTCGGGGCGTCCTTCCATTGCAGGCCATTCTTGATGACGTAGACGATCCCGCTGACCACGCGGCGGTCGTCCACCCGCGGCACGCCGTGCGCCAAGGGAAAGTGAGGGGAAATTCGCGCCATCTCCGCTTCGCTCAGCAAAAACAAATCACCCATCAAAGCCTCCATTTCGGAGACCTTGAATCACGCCTCACTCCAAATTAATAGGTCCTGAGCCTAGTTCATCCTCTTGGTGCGGAAGGTCGGCTTATGGCGCGACCTAGCCGTTCCGGAAGGCGAAGGAATGGCGTATCGCGCATTTCAATCCAGTCCGCGACCGCCCGCCCCCGCCCATTTCACCGAATCGCCTCCCTCCTATAGATTGCCGCGCTCCATCCACCCGCCGGCTCCCTTCATGCGCGTTCGCCGTCTCGATCCCATTCTCGTCGATCGCATCGCCGCCGGCGAGGTGATCGAGCGGCCGGCTTCCGCCGTGAAGGAACTCGTCGAAAATGCGCTCGACGCCGGCGCCTTGCGCATCGATGTGGCGATAGAGGCGGGCGGGCGGCGGCTCATCCGCGTCATCGACGATGGGTGCGGCATGAGCGCCGAGGATTTGGAGCTCGCCGTCGAGCGCCACGCCACCTCGAAAATCCCGGATGGCGATCTCACCGCCATAGCGACGCTCGGCTTTCGCGGCGAGGCGCTGCCCTCCATCGCCGCCGTCGCCGATCTGACGATCGACGCGCGCGTCCTGGGCGCGGAGGTCGGCGCGCAGATCAGGGTCGAGGCCGGAGAGAAACGCGGGCTGAAGGCCAGCAATTGGCCGAGAGGAGCGCGGGTCGAGGCGCGCGATCTCTTCGCCGCCACGCCGGCGCGGCTCAAATTCTTGAAATCCGAGCGCGCCGAGACGGCCGCCGTCGCCGATGTCGTCAAGCGGCTCGCCATGGCCAATCCTGCCGTGCGCTTCTCCTTTGCGGCCGATATCGGCGCGGGCTTCGACTATCCCGCCTGCGGCGCCGGGGAGGAGGGGCGGGCGCGGCGCGTCGCCCAGGCGCTGGGGGCGGATTTTGCGGCCAATTCCATCGCGCTGCGGGCCGAGCGGGAGGGGTTTTCGCTCGAGGGGCTCGCCGGCCTGCCGACCTTCCATCGCGCCAATGCGCTGATGCAATATGTCTATGTGAACGGCCGCCCGGTGCGCGACAGGCTGTTCTCGGGGGCCATTCGGGCCGCCTATCTCGATTTTCTCTCCCACGACCGCCACCCGGCGCTGGCGCTGTTTCTCGAATGCGATCCGCGCGTCGTGGATGTGAATGTGCATCCGGCCAAGGCCGAGGTGCGCTTTTCCGATCCCGGCCGTGCGCGGGGGCTGGTGGTGGGGGCGCTCAAAGAGGCGCTGGCCGCCGCGCTCCATCGCAGCGCCGACACGCCGACCCGCGCCGCGCTGGATGTGCTGGCCGCGCGCGCGCGGGCGGCGACGGGGAGCGGGGGCGCTTTTTCGTCTTTCGGCGCGCCGCCGCGGAGCTGGCCGCTCGATTGGAATCTGCGGAGCTCGCCGAGCGCCCCGGCCGGTTTTGCGGAGGCGCCGCAGGCGCGTTTCGACGTCGGGCCGCCCTCTGCCGATAGCCGGCCCGCCGTCGCGCCGCTCCCGGCCGCGGCCGTCGAGACGCCGCTCGGCGCCGCGCGGGCGCAGCTCCATGAGACCTATATCGTCGCGCAGACGCGGGACGGCCTCGTCATCGTCGATCAGCACGCCGCCCATGAGCGCCTCGTCTATGAGAAGCTCAAGGCGCAGCGGGAGGCGGAGGGCGTCGCCCGCCAGCTGCTGCTGGTTCCGCGGGTCGTGGAGCTCGACGCCACGCGGCTCGACGCGCTGCTGTCGGCGGAGGCGGAGCTTGCCGCGCTCGGCCTCTCGTTCGAGCCTTTCGGCCCGGGCGCCGCGCTCGTCCGCGAGACGCCCGCGGCGCTCGGCGACATAGACGTCGGCCGGCTCATCGAGGATGTCGCCGATCTCCTCGCCGAGGAGGGCGACTCCCGCGGGCTGACGCGCCGGCTCGACGCGCTGCTGGCGCGCGTCGCCTGTCATCATTCGGTGCGCGCCGGCCGCCGGCTGACCGCCGAGGAGATGAACGCGCTGCTGCGCGAGATGGAGCGCACGCCGGGCGCCGGCCAGTGCAATCACGGCCGCCCCACCTATGTGGAGCTGAAGCTCGGCGACATAGAAAAATTATTCGGCCGAAGCTGAGCGCTCCGAGCGAAAGCGCCCCTGCGGGAAAACGCTTAAGCCTCGGCGCGGCGGAGCGCTTTGATTTCAGGCCGGCGACGTGGCATTGTCGCAGCGCGACATTCGGCCCCCCGAGGGAAATTCAGAACGCCCGAGCGCCAGAGCGAAGGAACGCCGCGCCTTGATCGAACAAGCGATGTTTTTCGCGCTCGGGTTCCTCGCGGCCGGGCTCTTCACTCTGATGTTCCTGCCCGCCTTTTGGCGGCGCGCCATGCGTCTGTCGTTGCGCCGGCTCAATATGCTGACGCCGCTCTCGATCGAGAAAATGGTCGCGGAGCGCGATCTGCTGCGTGGCGAATTCGCCGTGCGCTATCGCCGGCTCGAGCAGCAGATGGCGGTGGTCCGCTCGACCAAGGCGCAGGATATGGTCGAGATCGGCCGCAACGCCGCCCGCGTCGCCCAGCTCGACGGCGAGCTCACCGCGGCGCTCGCTCGCGGCGACGAATTCGAGCGCAAATTCACCGAGACGAGCGGCTTTCTCGACGAGCGGACGGCGTTGCTGCAATCGACGGAAACGGCGCTGCACGACATGACCGACCGAGTGGAGACGCTGATCTACAATCTGCGCAATATCGAAATGGACAAGGAGCAGCTCGCGCGCATCAGCGACGAGAGCCGCGCGCAGGTCGCGACGCACGAGTCGAGCATCGCCAGCTTTCATGTGCAGAACGCCGAGCTGCGCCAGCGGCTCGACGCATTGCAGACGGAGTTCGCCTCCGTCTCGGCGGTGGCGGAGCGCCTTTCCGCCGTCGACGGCGTGCTGGCGCGCACGACGCGCGAGCTCGATGCGGCGGTGCTGGAGAAGGCCGATCTGAAGAAGGATCTGGACGAGACGCGCGTGAGGCTGGCGGCGCTGGAGCGCAGCTCGGCGGCCGAGATCGAGCATCTCGAATCGGCTCTGCGCGTCGCCCGCGCGGAGGAGCGCGACCACGCCGATCGGCTGGAGGCCGCGCGCTCCGACAATGCGCTGCTGCAGGGCGCGATGGACGCGCTGCGCAAGGAGCACGCGCATATGCGCGAGACGCTCTCGGCCGGCGCGGCGGGCGCCGCTGCGGCGCCCGCCGAGGCGACGACAGGCGACCGCGAGGTTCTGGTTCTGCGGCAGGCGATCGTCGATCTCGGCGCCCGCATGGCGGAGATCGCCGCCGCGACCACCGCCGATCCCGGCGAGGCCGCCCAATCGAAGCGCGCCTGAGCGGAGCTCGTTCGGCTCCGCTCGGCGTCATCCTCAGTGCTGCTGCTGAGGCGGAAGCTTGCCTTCGGGCGTCGCCTTGTCGACGACCTTGGGCAGATATTCCGCCAGAGCGGCCGAGACCTTGTCCATCGGAATCCCGAATTTGCTGCCGAGCTCCTTTACCCGCTCGGAGCCCAGCGTCTGCTGCACCTGCTCGGCGGAGATGGGCAGATTGGGGCCGGTGCCGACCCAGGACTTGACCTTCTCGCCATAGCCGCTCTTCTCGAAGTCCTGGATCACATTCTGCAAGCCGCCGCGCTTCTCGATATAGCCGTTGATGAGCGTGGCGAGCTCGACGCCGATCGCGCCGCCGATGATTCCATCCAACAGACCCATGTGATTCTCCTTCGCGTGGCCTGGACCTTGACCGTTACGGCCGGACCGGCCGCGACGACGCCGGTCACATAGGGCGCGCCATGGCCGAGTCGATGCGGCGCGGCGACGGTCTCGCCCGGCGATGAATTGACGTGGACGCGCACGCTCGTCTACGTATCCCCTGGTCCTAGCATCAGGGAAATTTGGGAATGGCCATGCTGGAAAACAAGCTGAAAATCTTGTTTCGCCTCGACCAAGAGGACTGGCACGGCCATGCGACCGAAACGCTCTGGGCCGAGCATGTCGAAGGAAGCAATTGGACGAGATTTACAATTCTGAATTCCCCGTTCCTCGTGACCGGCTTGTCGTTCTTGGATGTCGTATGCGCCGCCCCGAGGGTCGAGGATCACATTTTTGATTTTACGAGCGTCGCCGAAAGATGCGGTCACTCGACCTATATGCTGCTCGTCGATGACGAAGACGCATTGGCCTGCCGCGACTGGAGGCTGCTGAAGACGATGGGCTGCTTCTATGAGAGCATGCATATAGATCTGACCATCGGGCGAAAATTGCTCCTGAGCGTCGACATTCCCGATCTCGTCGATATCGCCGAGGCGCATGCGATCATCGCGGACGGCGAAGCAAAAGGCCGCTGGCTCTATCAGGTCGGCGACACGACATTCACAGCGGGAATGCTGCCGATATTTTGATTGCCGGAGCCCCAGCATCGAATGGAAGAGCGCAGCCAAATTCTGATCAGTCTGAAATTGGACTCGGACTCCTGGCACGGGACCGACAGCGAAGGAGTTTGGACGAAATTCGTGACGGCGATCGGCGACAAAGCGATTGTCGAAGTCGGCAATATTCCGTTTTTCTCCAAGAGCGTGAGCCTCGGGGACCATTTGCTCGTCGCTCTCGTCGACAATTGCCTCGTGATAGAGAGTGTCGTCGAGAGAGGCGGCCACTCGACATACAGAATATTTATCGAGCAAAGGAATGACGAAGCAACCGCTTTGCTCGGTCTGCTGAAGGACCGCGGGTGCGACTGGGAGAAGACATTCTTCAGAGGCGGAGAGCTATACGCCGTGGACGTTTTTCCGGAGACAGATATTCACGACGTTTACCAGCTGCTCGAAATAGGCCAGAGAGAGGGAGCCTGGCTGTTCGAAGAGGGCTATGTCGGACATGCTTTCGAGGGGCCTGCGCTCCGTCGTGATTAGGCCTGCCAGCGGAAGCTCCGGGCTTGATGAAGCTGGCTTCCGTCGCGATGACACACGCCCTGGCGATGCGCGCAGGGCAAATGGGTGAAGGTTTCCTCATGCTGTGCGCCGCTTTCTGGAGCTCGCCCTCGCGCTTCGAGACGGCTCCTGCAGAGCGTCCTCAGCATGAGGGCGAGGGTGATTGCCCTTCACCCGATTGCTCTGGCGATGCGCGCCGCCTTTCTTTATTTCCGGGATGGGCCGGCGTATATGACGCGACGGAGACCGCGCGGGCGCGCGGGACGAGAGGCGGGACTTTCCAAGGGCTGGGACGATGGCAGGGCATAGTCAGTTCAAGAACATCATGCACAAGAAGGGCAAGCAGGATGCGATTCGCTCCAAGCTCTTCTCCAAGCTCGCCCGCGAAATCACCGTCGCCGCCAAAATGGGCCTGCCCGACCCCAATATGAATGCGCGCCTGCGCGCCGCCATGCTCGCGGCCCGCGCCGAGAACATGCCCAAGGACAATATCGAGCGGGCCATCAAAAAGGCCTCGGGCGCGGACGCCGAGAATTACGACGAGGTGCGCTACGAGGGCTATGCGCCGGGCGGCGTCGCCGTCATCATCGAGGCGCTGACCGACAATCGCAACCGCACCGCCGGCGAAATCCGCTCCTATTTCACGAAGGCGGGCGGCGCGCTGGCCGAGACCGGCGCCGTCTCCTTCATGTTCGACCGCGTCGGCCTTATCGAATTCCCCCGCAAGGCGGCCTCCGAGGACGCCATGATGGAGGCAGCGATCGAAGCCGGGGCGGAGGATGTCTCCACCACGGAGGAGACGCATGAGATCGTCACCTCCGTCGAGGGGTTGCGCGACGTCGCCAAGGCGCTCGAGGCCAAGTTCGGCGAGCCGAAGAAGGCGGCGCTGGTCTGGCGGCCGCAAAACACCGTCGCCGTCGACGACGAGGCCGGCGAGAAAATTCTCAAGCTGATCGGCGCGCTCGAGGACAATGACGACGTCCAGAACGTCTATGCCAATTTCGAAGTGTCCGACGCTCTGGTCGCGAAACTCTCGGGCTGAGCGGCGAGGGAGGGACGACGGCCCCGCTCGAAAGGATGCGAGCCTGAAGGCTCGCGGTCCAATGCATCCTGGACCGCGAGCCTTCAGGCTCGCTGCACGTGGAAGCGGCGTCAGTCCGCCTCTTCCAAATGCTCGATCGGCAATCCATTCACCTGGGCGATGAGCACGGGCGAGGCCTTGAAGGTGAGAACCTTGCGGGAGCAGATCGGCGCTTCGACGCCGGTCTTTGGATTGCGGCCGACGCGTTCGCGCTTGGCGCGGACGTTGAAGCTGCCGAAGGAGCGCAGCTTGACCGACTCCCCCCGCACCAGGGCTTCGCTGATCTCCTCGAAGGTGGCGTCGAGGATTTGGCGGGCTTCTGCTCGCGACAGCGTCGGACAACAGCTGTACACGGCTTCGCGCAGGGCCGCCCGCGTCAAAGTGCGCCCTGGCTCGATCTTCTTCGTCATGCTACCGGTGCGGGCGCAAGCCTGCCCGCTTCGCGGCTCTGATTTCGCGAGGCCATTATTTTTGCTCCCCCCTCTGCCGGCGCCTTTTTGCGGCGCGCCGATCCTGTTTGCGGATTGTCGGCAGTCTAAACAATAATGTAGCCACACTTTGCCGAATCGCGCAAGTGCGCCTCGGATTTCTCCTGACAGCTCCGCTGGTTAGAACGAAACAGAGGCTCGGCTGGCCGGCTCATGCAGGCAGCGTCACCCTATGGCTCGCGACCGGAATCATGGCGCGGACCTTGCGGATGCGGTCGCGATCGATTCGCGTCGAGACGAGGCCGACGCCCTCCGATGCGCGGCCGACGACATGGCCCCAGGGGTCGGCGATCAGAGAATTGCCGTAGCTTGCGCGCGTCTCATGCCCGGCCTTGTGCGCGCCGGTCTGATTCGGGGCGCAGACATAGGCCTGGATCTCGATCGCGCGGGCGCGGGCGAGCACCTCCCAATGGTCCTTGCCGGTGACGAGGGTGAAGGCCGAGGGCAGCGCGACAATGTCCGCGCCCTTGTCTGCGAGGGCCTGGAACAAATACGGAAAACGCAGATCGTAACAAATGGCGCAGCCGACGGTGAGGCCGTCGCAGTCATAGGTGACGACGGCGTCTCCCGGCTTGAAGGCCGCGCTTTCACGATATTGCGCGCCATCGGGCGCGGTAATGTCGAACATATGGATCTTGCGGTAGCGCGCGATCTCTCTGCCGCTGCGGTCGAAGGCGACGGTGGTGTTGTGGAGCCGTTCCTCGCCGGGAACCTTCTCGAGAATGGAGCCGGCGTGGATATAGACGCCATATTCCCGCGCCAGGGCGCTGCAGAGCGAATAGGCGGGGCCGCCCGGCAGCTCCTCGGCGGCGGCGGCCTTGTCGGCGCGATTGCCTCCGATGAAGTCGAAGACCTCCGGCAGACAGATCCAGTCGGGGCGCTCCTCGCGGACGGCCTGGTCGATCAGGGCGCGGGCTGCGGCGAGATTGGCGGCTTTGTCGCTGACCGAATTCATCTGGACCAGTGTGACTTTCATCGCTTGCGTCTCTCGAGCTTCGAGCAGGCGGGGGCGGCCGCCGTCGGAGGGATATTCTAGCCCGGCGCGGCGGCGGCGAAACGGGTAATTTTTCGATCCGGCTCCTGCATTTCCGCATTGCATTGGCGCGGCGTTGCTTCTAGTTTCCGGCCCGCCGACGTGCCGCCATAGCTCAGTTGGTTAGAGCACCAGATTGTGGATCTGGGGGTCCCCCGTTCAAGTCGGGGTGGCGGTACCACTCAACTTACTGAAAAATTGGAGTGTTTGGAGGCCTTAGCCGGGGCGGCCCGGGCCGCCGCCGGAGCCGGTCGTCGTGAAGGGAAGCCGTCGCGCGATCGAAGCGGTCATCGCCAATCTCGTCGACAATGCTCTGCGCGCGGAGCCCGTGGGAGGAGTCGTGAGCGTGGTCGTCGGCGCCGATGCGTCGATCGCAGTCGTCGACCATGGGGCGGGCGTCGAAGAATCGGACCGCGAGCTGATTTTCGAACCATTCTGGCGCAAAAACGACCTCACGCCGGGCACGGGACTCGGCTTGGCGATCGTACAGGAGCTCGTTGGTCTCCACGGCGGCGCGATCTCGGTGTCGACGACGCGCGGCGGCGGCGCGAAATTCGAAGTGACCTTTCCAATGACCGATCGCCGCTGACTCTAATTCGGCGCAAGCCGGTCCGTGATCGTTGCGCTGAGGTTCGGATCTGGTGGCCGGCCGGATGATCGGCTCTCGATTATCGTGTCGGCCGGCCGCCGCCGTGGCTCGGCCCGCCGCCGCCGAAACCGCCTGGCCCTCCGGGCATGCCGGGACCGATGGGGCCGCCCGGGGCGACGGGAGTTCCGTAGCCGCGCGGTCCATCCGGAACGCCGAAGCCCGACGGAAGGTCGACGCCGATCGACGGGGATGTCTCCTGTCCGGCAGGGCGGCCAGACGGGCTCGGCAGCTCAGAGCGCTCGCGCCGCTCCTTGGCGGCTCCCCGGTTGCCGAGAGTCTCGCTGGCGTGGAGCGAGCGGATGGACCAAGCGCCAACGGATGTCGCATCTATGCCGACGACAGCCCGAACGACGCCCTGAAAGGCCAGATCGCCGCCGCCGAGCTCCAAGCCGCTCGCGGTTTTCACTGTCGCGCCGCGACGTTCGAGATAGGTCTCCACGAGGAAATTATCCGGCCCGCGCGGCAGCCAGGCGTCCGCAGAGGTCGACGTCACATCCAACGCGCCCGCCGTCGCGGCGCCGCGCACCATGATTCGTTGACCGAGCATGGCTTCCGCGACCCCCGATAGCGGCTGTGCGCCGATCGCCAATCGTCGATCCGACGATCGGGTGACGACGCCGACGAGCTGAGCCGCGCCCGGCGCGGCGATTTCGACGAGGCTGGCGACGATCGTTTGATCGGGTAGGCGCAGGCCGCTCACCGCGACATGCTGGCCCACCGAAAAAGCGCTGGTCTTTTCGATCTTCGCGCCACGCCCGAACTCGACCGTCTGCCCGAGAACGCGCAGGCCATGGCCCGAGATTTTTTCGATCGGCCCGACCACTTCGCGGAGCACGCCGATCTTCTTTGTCGTGAGCTTCGTCCCGTCGCGCTCTGCGACGAGCGACACCACATGGCCGATTCGCAGATCGCCGACGCTCGCTTGGCGACCGTCGATGCGGACATCGGCGTCTGCGGGATAGGAGACGCGAAGGCCGTTGACGATGATGCTGCCGAAAGCGCGTATCGTTCCGACGACGCCGGTTCCGCCTATGCCATTGTCGCGATCGGGAAAGGCGGAGATGTAGCCCGTTCCGCCTATGCCATTGTCTCGCGGCTTGTCTCCGGCGGCTCGCGCGCGCGTCGAAACCGAGGACAGGAGCCACCCCAGAAGCGTCGTGAACTGGCGTCGGGTCGGATTTCGAAGCGGGCTCACGAGCGGACGCCTTTTTGTCCGTTGGTCGGCTCCTGCGGCGGTCGCTCGTCCTCTCGATAAACATAGATGCCGAAAGTCCAGCGCCAGTTTCCACCTTCCCCACTTTGCTGGAGCGTCTGAGCTTCACGATTGGCGGCGATCAGCCCCTCCATCGCCAGCTCGCGGGACAGCGTCTCGAGTCGCCGCGCGCTGTCTTCCGACAGCCCCTCGTAGTGAACCGCGCGTTCCATGAAGGGCGCCGGCTCGCTGACGATATTGGCGACGGCCGCGGCAATGTGATCGTGGAGATTGCGACCGAAATAATAGAGCTGGCGCTCATCGCTCTTATTGGGAGCGATCGCCGCTTCGCCGAGCGCGACTCTGCCGTCCTTGTCGATCGACACGATCTTGCGGTCGAGCCATTCGTCGAGAACTGCGCGTGGACGCACGTCTCGCGTCACCTCTTCGACGAGGGCTTCGAAAGTCGGCCCGCGCCCGTCCGATCCGGCTCGCCGCAGAGGCGCCGGAGCGCCTTTCCTGTCGGTGAATCGTCGGTCGCCAAGCCATAGCGCGACGATTTGCGACGTGCGCGATACGCTCGCGGGAACGGTCCGCACTGGGGCGCCGGCCTCCCGCAGGCGTCGGACCTCCTTGCGGTGAATGCCGGTGAGCAGGCTGATGCGGCTGTCGGTCTGCTCTTTGTCGGGCAGCGCGAAGTCATGAACCGCGACATTTACGTAGAGCTCGCGCAGCAGATCGCAGAGCGCCGGAAAGGTCGCTCCATAGCGAATGAACAGGCGCACCAGCGGACGCAGCACCCGAGCGATCGGCTGCTGGAGACGCGCGGCGTCGGAAAGCCCATTTTCGTCGCTGTCGGCCATGGCCGAAGGTAACCCGCCGGTGCGTGGGATACAATCCCACGTACTCTTGACAGCCCCGATTTTTGTTCGCAAATTGCGTGGGATATTTTCCCACGCAATGTCGTGGGGCGGTGTCACACCTGGAACGCTCCTTCTCGAGCACCGGACGGCCCGGCGCATGGCCGTTTGTCGCGTTCCAAACGCGCGACAGAGCGACATCCGTCGAAGCCTTCAGGACTCTTCGAGCCATGAACATGCATGCAACGCCAGACTTTCCGATCGACGGCCGCTCATCCGCTCGCTCCACCGGCGTTCAGTCGCCGCAGGATGATGCGACCAAAATCGCTCTCTATCTGGCTGCGCAGATCCAAAAGGAGCATCTCGAGCTCTATCGACAGCGTGTCGCTGGAGCCGTCGATCCGATCACGGCGCATGTCTATCGGAAGATAAAAGAGCTACTTTGGACGACCACGCGATTGCTCGGACTTGCGCATTTGCACGACGGCACGCAGAAGCGCACCCCGAGGCCTCGCCATCCGCCGCTTCCTCTGTGCGACCGAGATCCGACACATGTAATTCTCGCCGCCACTTCGCCTCGTCTGTTCATCGATGTGACGCCCACATTTCGTTTCGGAGGAAACCAGGGAATCCAACGCGTCGTGCGAGAGGTCGCCAAGAGAACGCTTCGCGGTGAGGGATCGATTCCCGTGGTGATCGAAAACGGAACGCTCGTTCCCTATTTCGGGGCTTCGCGCAGGAGGCGGTCTATCGAATTTCGAAAAGGCGACAAATTCCTGATCTTGGACGCGAGCTGGCTGGTGACCGACGAATATGTTCCGATCATCGAAGAGCTGACCGAGGCCGGCGGACAGCTCGTGACGCTCGTCTATGATCTCATCCCTCTGACGCAGCCGCTCAGCGTCGCTGCTCCGATGACAGAACAATTCCGAGCGTGGTTCGACGCCATCGTTCTGAAGAGCGATCGAATCCTGTGCATCTCTCGAAGCGTCGCCGACGATCTCGTGTCCTATGTCTTGCACGAGGGGGTTCGGACAAAGCCTGATCTACGAGTCGGCTGGTGGCGACTCGGCGCGGATTTCGACGATCAGGCCGAAACATCGATCTCGGCGGATGTGCTGGAGCTAACGGCGACAAAGACACCGATTTTCTTGAGCGTCGGCACGCTCGAGCCGCGAAAGGGATATCCGATCGCGCTCGAAGCCTTCGATCTCCTATGGCGCGCGAACATCATCGACGCGCGCTATGTCATCGTCGGCCGCGCGGGTTGGCAGAGCGAGGCTTTGCAGCGTGACATCCTAAACCATCCGGAATACGGCCGTCGTCTCTTCTGGTTGAACGACTCGAGCGATGCAGATCTCAGACATTGCTACGAGCACGCGCGCGCCTTGATTTTTCCATCGATGATCGAAGGATTCGGTCTCCCCCTGGTGGAAGCGGGGCGCCGCGGCATTCCGGTCATCGCCTCGGACATTCCGGTGTTTCATGAAATAGGGGGCGCCGATGTCCGCTATTTCGATCTTCTCGATCCGATCGATCTGGCCGACGAGATCTTGCGCCTGTCACGCGAGGCGCCGACGAGAAGCCGATCGTCTTACGTCACTTGGGACGCCGCCGCCGAGGCGCTTCTGGAACTCGTTTCGACCGACGCCTATCAAGCGCCAATCGGCCGCGCGGCGTCTGCGCGCGGATTCTCCGCCCATGCCTGATCTGCATTGCGCATTCGAAGTCGCGCCGCGAGAGGAGACTCTATGAATCTCTCAGTGATCATGACGATCCAACCGCTCATCGAAAAAGCCACAGATTTTCTCTGGATCTTGGGCAATGGTCTCGTCGTCGTCGATCTCGCGGGGTTCCTCGTGGTTCTCGGCTTTCTGATCTTCGAGCTCTTTTGACGCGGTCGTCCGATGGGCGCGGCGGCGACCGACGCGTCAGCGCGCGAGGCGCCATGCGGATGCGAGAAAGAAAATGCGAAATTTCGAACGAAGCGCAATATTCATCGACGGCGCAAATCTGCATCTGGCGGTCAGTTCTCTCGGCATCGATCTCGACTACGCGCGGCTTTTGCGCCGGCTTCGAGGAAAATCACATTCGGCCCAGGTCTTCTACTACGCTGCGTTGACGGAGGCGCAAGCCAATGGGCCGACAAATCGACTGACCGAATGGCTCGGCTGCAACGGATATGTCGTCGTCAGGAAGCAAATCGCGGAATCGGTCGATGGCTTTGGCCGTCACCGATTTAGAGGAAGCATCGACGTCGACCTCGCGGTCGCCGTGATGGCGATGACCGAGCGTGTCGATGCGATGACCTTGGTTTCCGGCAATGGCGCGTTTCGATCGCTCGTCGCGGCGGTCCAGCGCAAAGGAGTGCGCGTATCCGTCATTTCGACGATCAGGACGCCGCGGCCGATAATCGCCGAAGAATTGCGTCGTCAAGCCGATGAATTCATCGACATCGACGATCTCTCGAATGAAATTCGGCGTGTGTCCGCCCAGCGGGTCGGGTGACGCGCAAACGGAGCCTTCGCTTTAACTGCGCTGCGAGCGGAGCCATCCGAAAAGGCGCGCGATGCGAAGGCCCGCGATCTTGTCGCGCATGTCGCCGAATGTCAGATAGAGAACGGGCGTCGTATAAAGCGTCAGCAATTGGCTGAGCACGAGACCGCCGACGATGGTGACGCCGAGCGGACGCCGAATTTCGGCGCCATCGCCATAGCTCGCCAAGAGCGGAAGCGCGCCGAGAATCGCCGCTGCTGTCGTCATCAGTATGGGACGAAGGCGAAGCCGGCAAGCCTCGACGATCGCGTCATATTCGCTCATCGCCCGCATACGCTGCGCATCGAGCGCGAAGTCGATCATCATGATCGCATTCTTTTTGACGATGCCGATGAGCAGGAACAAGCCGATCAGCGCGATGACGCTGAGCTCTGATCCGAAAGCGAACAGAGCCAGAAGCGCGCCGACTCCGGCCGATGGCAGTGTGGACAGTATCGTGATCGGATGCACATAGCTCTCATAGAGAACGCCGAGAACGATATAGACTGCGACCAGCGCCAGGACGATCAGCAGTGGCTCGCTGTCACGGGACGCTTGAAAAGTGCGGGCCGTGCCCTCCATGCCGCCATGCACGGTCGCCGGCATATGAATCTCGGCGATCGCCCGATCGAACTCCGTGACAGCGTCGCTGAGCGACGCTCCCGGGGCGAGATTGAAGGAAATCGTCGCGGCGGCGAAGGGGCCTTGATGATTGATCGCGAGCGGCGTCGCGCCTCGCTTGAAGCGCGTGAAGGCGATCAGTGGCGTCATGGTCTCGACGGTCGTGCTCACCGCGGCGCCGCTCGAGGCGCCGCCCCGGCCGGAATTGGCGATCGCATTGGTCGAGGCGTTGCGCGCCGAGTCGAGCGAGGCGTTCGCCGTCGATCCGCTTCCGCCGACGGATGTCACGGAGCCGATGGGGAGGACGGAGGCGGCGGAGCCGCTCGCGGGCTTCGCCGCCGTGCTCACATAGATTTCACGCAGGATCTGCGGGTCTTGCCAATAGCGCGGCGCGACCTCCATCACGACATGATATTGATTGAGATCACTGTAGATGGTCGACACCTGCCGCTGCCCGAAGGCGTCATAGAGAGTATTGTCCACCTGCACCGGCGTGAGGCCCAATCGTGACATCGTATCGCGGTCTATCTCTATGAAGCTCTCGACGCCATTCTGCTGCTGATCGGTGTTCACATCCACGACGACGCCGCTCTTCTGCAGCGCCTCCATGAGTTTTGGCGTCCATTCGACGAGGTCGGCGGAATTGTCGGCGAGGAGCGTATATTGATAGAGGGCGCCGCCCGGCCGCCCACCGGCGCGAAGATCCTGAACCGACTGGAGGAACAGCCTCGCGCCGGCGACCTGCGCCAATTTGGGGCGCAATCGCTCGATGATCTGGGCCGGGCTCACGTCGCGTTCGGAGAGCGGCTTGAGTGCCGCGGATATCGATCCGCTGTTCACGGAGCCGGCGCGCCCGCCGCTACCCGCGCCGGTGTTGCCCGTAACCACGTCGACAGCGGGATCGCTACGCAAGATCGAGACGAATTCACCGAGCTTCTCGCTCATCGCTTGAAACGATATGCCTTGATCCGCCTGGATAGAGCCTTGCAGGCGTCCGATGTCCTGCTCGGGGAAAAAACCCTTCGGAATGACGATGAAGAGCTCGATGGTCAGCGCGAGCGAAGCGACGAGGGCGAATATGATCAGTAAGCGATGATGCAGCGCCCAAATAAGGCTGCGCGCATAGCCGCTCGCCACTTTCGAGAAGAAGCCGCTCCAGTGCTTCTCGCGCCGCGGCCCGGCTCTCAGAAAGACGGAGCAGAGCATGGGCGTCGTCGTCAGCGAGATGACGAGCGATACGAGGATCGCCATCGAGAGCGTGACGGAAAACTCACGGAACATTCGTCCGAGCAGGCCGCCCGTGAGCAGCAGCGGCAGGAACACCGCGATGAGCGACAGGCTGATGGAGAGGACTGTGAAACCGACTTCGCGGGCGCCTAGCAGCGCCGCCTCGCGCCGAGGGATCCCCGCCTCGAGATGTCGCTCTATGTTCTCGAGCACGACGATCGCATCGTCGACGACGAATCCGGTCGCGATCGTCAGCGCCATGAGCGAAAGAATGTCGAGGCTGTAGCCGAGAAGATACATCGCCAAGAAAGCGCTGACGATCGACACGGGCACTGCGATCGCCGGCACCAGCGCCGCGCGCCATTCACCGATGAACAGAAAAACGACGGCTATTACGAGCGCGACGGATATGACGAGCGTCAATTCTGTGTCACGGAGCGAGGCGCGGATCGTCGTGCTTCGGTCCGACGCCTCGATGATCTCGATATCATTCGGCAATGCCGCCGCGAGCTTTGGAAGTTGAGCTTTGATCTGCTCGACCGTCTCGATGATGTTCGAGCCCGGTTGGCGAAAGATCGTCACCAATATGGCGGGCTTGCCTTGCGCGAGCGCGGCGTTGCGGAGGTCGGCGACCGAATCCTTCACTTCCGCAATGTCGGATAGGCGCACCGGATTGCCATTGCGATAGGCGATGATCAGCGGCAGATAATCCCGCGCATAGCTGGCCTGGTCATTGGTGTAGATTTGCCAGCGTTCGCCATTGCGAACGATGTCGCCCTTGGGGCTATTGGCGTTGGCGGAGGCCAAGGCCGCGCGCACGTCCTCGAGGCCGACGCCATATTTGAACAACGCCGCGGGATTGAGCTCGACGCGCACTGCCGGAGCGGCCCCGCCATTGATCGAGACTTGCCCGACGCCCGTGATCTGCGACAGGCTCTGTTGAAGCACATTGCTGGCGGCGTCATAGAGCTGCGCGCGGGTCAGCGACGTCGACGTCAAGGCGAGTATCAGGATCGGCGCGTCGGCCGGATTGAACTTGCGATAGCTCGGGTTGGAGGTCAGCCCGGTCGGTAGATCCGCCGCCGCGGCGTTCACCGCCGCCTGCACGTCGCGGACGGCTCCGTTGATGTCGCGATCGAGGCCGAATTGCAAAATGATATTGGTTTGGCCCGTATTGCTCGACGAGGTCATTTCGGTGACGTCGGCGATCGCGCCGAGTCGCCGCTCCAAGGGACCAGCGACGCTCGTCGCGACCGTTTCCGGCGAGGCGCCGGGAAGCGACGCGGTGACCGAGATCGTCGGCAGATCGACCTGAGGCAGCGGCGCCACCGGCAGCCGGGTGAAGGCCAGCGCGCCAGCGAGCGTGAGGCCTATCGTGAGCAGAGTGGTGGCGATGGGCCGCGTGATGAAGGGCGCCGAAATATTCATTCCGTCGCCTCGCTTCGTTCGCTTTCGTCGGAGGCGCCGACTCGGGCGAGATAGAGCGCGAGCCGATCGAAATAGAGATAGACGACTGGCGTCGAGAAGAGGGTCAGCATTTGGCTGACGACGAGTCCGCCGACGATCGAGGCGCCGAGTGGCTGACGCAACTCCGATCCGACGCCGGAGCCGAGCATGAGCGGCACGGCGCCGAGCATGGCCGCCATCGTCGTCATGAGGATGGGCCGGAAGCGCAACAAGCAGGCGCGATAGATCGCGTCACGGGGCGAGAGGCCGTCGACGCGCTCTGCCTCGAGGGCGAAATCGATCATCATTATCGCGTTTTTCTTGACGATGCCGATGAGAAGAATAATGCCGATGACGCCCATGACGTCGAGATCATGGCCGGTCAGGATCAGCGCGAGCAAGGCGCCGACGCCGGCCGAAGGCAGCGTCGAGAGAATGGTGATCGGATGGACGAAGCTCTCGTAGAGCACGCCGAGCACGATATACATCGTCACGATCGCGGCGAGAATCAGCAGCACTTGGCTACTCGAGGTGGCAGTGAAGGCTGCCACTGCGCCTTGCATGGCGAGCGCGAAGCTTTCGGGGAGCTCGATCTCTCGACGCGCCGCCTCTATCGCTTGAACCGCGGCGCCGAGCGATGCGCCTCGCGCGATGTCGAATGAGATCGTCGTCGCCGGGAACTGGCCGAGATGTGTGATCTGGAGCGGCCCGTCGCGTTCTTCCATATGCATGATCGCGGCGAGTGGAACTTGACCGCTCGACGAGGAGGACGATGACGGGAGATAGAGGCCAGACAGCGCGTCATGCGACGCTCGGCGCTCGGGGTCGAGCTCGAGAATGACGCGATATTGGTTCGACTGTGTATAGATCGTCGAGACGATACGCTGTCCGAAGGCGTCGTAGAGCATATTATCCACAGCGGCCATGGTGATGCCGAAGCGCGCGGCCGTGGCGCGATCGATGACGATATCGAGGGCCTTGCCGCGGTTCTGCAGGTCGCTCGCGACATTCGCGAGCTCTGGAGCCTCGCGCAGGCGTTCGACGAGCTTCGGCGTCCACTCTCTGAGCGACGCGACATTGGCGTTCTCGAGCACGAAATGATAGGCGGCCTTGCTCACGGTCGAATCGATCGCCAGATCCTGGACCGGCTGCATATAGAGCTGCGCGCCGGGAATTTGCGCCGCCGCAGCCTGCAAACGCGCGATCACTTCGGTCACGCTCGACTTTCGTGTCGATGTCGGCTTCAGAGCGATGAAGAAGCGACCGCTGTTGAGCGTCGCGTTTTCGCCGTCGACGCCGACCGAGGAACTGATGGAGGCGACGTCTGGATCGCGAAGGATCGCTTCGCCGAGCTCATGTTGCTTTTCGACCATGCCGACGAAGGAAATCTCCTGCCGCATTTCGGAGATGGCCTGGATCGCGCCCGTATCCTGCGGTGGAAAGAAGCCTTTCGGAATGACGGCATAGAGCACGCAGGTGAGCGCGAGCGTCGCGACGGTCGCGGCCAGCATGAGCGGCTGGCGTTGCAGAACGACATCGAGCGCGCGCCCATAGAGGCGAATCATTCCGTCGATGCAGCGTTCGGAGGCGATATCGAAGCGGCTGCGCTGCGCAAGGGTTCTGTGGCGCAGGAGTCTCGCGCAGAGCATCGGCACGAGCGACAGTGCGACGAATGCAGAAATGACGATGGTCACGGCGAGCGTGACGGCGAATTCATGGAAGAGCCGCCCCACCACATCGCCCATGAACAGCAGAGGGATGAGCACTGCGACGAGGGAAACGGTCAGCGAGACGATGGTGAAGCCGATCTGCGCGGAGCCGCGCAGCGCCGCCTGCATCGGCGCCATTCCGGCCTCGATGTAACGCGCGATGTTCTCGATCACGACGATGGCGTCGTCGACGACGAAGCCCGTCGAGATGGTGAGCGCCATGAGGGACAGATTGTCCAGGCTGAAGCCCATCAGATACATGGCGACGAAAGCGCCGACGAGCGACAGCGGCGCCGAGAGACTGGGGATGAGAGTCGCCGGCAGATTGCGCAGGAACACGAAAATGACGAGAACGACCAAGATGACGGCGAGCATGAGCTCGAGCTCCACATCCTCGACGGAAGCGCGGATCGTCGTGGTGCGGTCGCTGAGCACAGAGACTTCGAGCGAGGGCGGCAGCGAGGCCTGCAGCCTCGGCAACATGGCTTTGACGTTCTCGACGACGTCGATGACATTGGCTCCGGGCTGGCGCCTTATGTCGAGGATGATCGCCGGCGTCGAATTGGCCCAGGAGGCGATCTTGTCGTTCTCGGGACCGTGTCGGACTTCCGCCACGTCGGAGAGGCGAATTGGATTGCCGTTTCGATAGGCGATGATGACATTGCGAAATTGCGCGGGATCGTCGATCTGGTCGTTGGCGTTGATCGTCGTGGATTGCTTCGGCCCGTCGAAGCCGCCCTTGGGCGCATTGGTGTTGGTGTTGCCGATGATCGTGCGCAGATCGTCGATATTGAGCCCATATTTTGCGAGCGCCTTCGGATTGAAGCGAACGCGAATCGCGCGCCGCTGACCGTGTCCGACGCCGACGAGACCCACTCCAGGCAGTTGCGACAGCTTTTGCGCGAGCCTTGTCTCGATGTAGTCCTCGACATCGATCAGCGGCATCGATTTCGAAGTGACGGCGAGTGTCATGATCGGCGCATCTGCCGGGTTTATCTTGGCGTAGATCGGCGGAGTGGGCAGATCCTGAGGCACGAGATTGCCGCCGGCGTTGATCGCCGCCTGCACCTGCTGCTCGGCGACGTCGAGGCTCAGGCCGAGATCGAATTGCAATGTGATGATGGACGCGCCGGCCGAGCTCGACGAGGTCATCTGATTGAGGCCCGGCATTTGTCCGAATTGCCGCTCGAGCGGCGCGGTCACAGCGGAGGTCATGACTTCCGGACTGGCGCCAGGGTAGAAAGTCTGCACCTGTATCGTCGGATAGTCGACAGCCGGCAAGGCGGAGAGTGGCAGCATCCGATAGGCGAACAGCCCTGCGAGCATGATGGCCGCCATCAGCAGTGTCGTGGCGACCGGACGGTTGATGAAGAGCTGCGACGGGTTCATGGATCAGACGCGCCTCGGTCGAATGGAAGTGGTCGGCGAGATCACTGCGTTTCCGTCGGCTGGCGTTTCGGACGGCGCTCTCTCGCCCGCTCGGGATCGAAGCGCTTTTCGGAAGGTTGAGCCTCCGGCGCAAGATTGTGGGGCGGAGGCGGCTTCGAGGCGTCTGCGGCCGTGCGATGCTCGCGATCGCCGCCGTCGGCGATCGTGACCTCGGCTCCTTCGCGCAGGCGATCCGCGCCTTCGACGACGATGCGATCGCTTTCGGCCACGCCCTGCAGGATCTCTATGCGGCCGTCATTATATCCGGCGACATCATCGAAATTCTCGCCTCCCGCGGGAATGACAGGTTGCATTACGACACGATTCTCGCCCGTCACTTTATAGACGAAATGGCCGGCGGCGCCCTTTCGGATCGCGGTCTTCGGCAGAGTGAGCGCCTGCTCGCGCACCTCGACGAGGAGATGAATATTCACGAATTGATTGGGATAGAGCTTCTCGTCCCTGTTCTCGAATTCGGCTCTCGCGCTCACCATGCCGGTCGACGGGTCGATCGTATTGTCGAGCGTGTGTAGTCGTCCGATCGCGAGTTGCTTCGTGTCGGAACGATCGAAGGCGATCACTTCCAGCGCGCCATTCTTCTTTTGCGCGCGTAGAATGTCCGGAATATAATCCTCGGGCACGCCAAAGATCACGGAGATGGGATCGATCTGGGCCACGAGCGCAATGGCGTCCTGCGTCGTGACATAGCTTCCTGCGTCGACCTTTCGCAGGCCGACGCGTCCTGCGATAGGAGACACGATGCGCGCATAGGTGAGGTTCAGAGTCTGATTGTCGACGAGGGCTTGATCGGCTTTGACGGAGCCTTCGTATTGCTTGACGATCCAGACTTGGTTTTCCGCCTGTTGATGTGCGATCGAATCGAGCTTCTTCAAGGATTGATAGCGGCGCAGGTCGTCGCGCGCTTGGTTCAGGAGGCCCTGATCGCGAAGCAATTGTCCTTCATATTGCGCCTTCTGCGCTTCATAGGGACGTGGATCGATCTGCGCGAGAAAATCGCCCTTTTGAACGTATTGTCCTTCCTTGAAGCCGATCTCGGTGAGATAGCCGCCGAGCTGCGTCTTGACGGTGACATTGGCGATGGGCGTCACGGAGCCGAGCAGGCCGTGGCGGACGATTTTGATGTCGCTGCGCGCGACGGTCGCGACTGCGACAGGCGGAGGTCCGCCAAAGGCGCCGCGCCGTCCAGGCTTTTGGATCGACTGATCCTTCGGAGAGATCACTCGATAGCTCACATAGCCGAGTGACGCGACGATGAGCGCTGTGAGACCGATCGCGACTGGCGAGCGCCGCGAGCCGTTGCGCTTCAAAAAAGCAAGACCTTTTCGCGCGCCGGAAGGTTCGGCGCAGGCGGCGGGCTCGTGTTGGGTGACCTTCTCGTCCATGTTTTTCTCTTCGACCTGTGCGACCCGAATGGCTCGATCCTCTACTGCGCGTTCGCGGCCGAAAGGGCGGCGGAAAGCGCGCTCGCCGGGACAGGCGGGGGCGGGGTTGCGATGTCGGTGAGCGAGTCGATCGCAGGCAAATGCGAGGCGGCCCAGCCGCCGCCCAGAGCGCCGATGAGATTGACGGTGGCAATGAACAGATTCTGCCGCGCCGTCAATGAGGCCTCAATTCCGGAGAGCAGAGTCGCCTGAGCGGTGACCACCGATGTGAAGGAGACCGTGCCGACGCGATATTGGTTGAGATAGACGTCCACGGCCTCGCGCGCCTCTCGCACGGCGCGATCCAAGCGTTCGACTTCTCGGGCGATCAGCCGGATCGCAGCGAGATCGTCCTCGACCTGCTGGAACGCGGTGAGGACGGTCTGGCGGTAGTTCGCGACCGCTTGCCGGTAGGAGGCTTCGGCGGCCTTGTGTTGCGCGTCGAGCAAGCCGCCGTCGAATATAGTCTGCGTAGCGCTGCCCAGGAGCGACCAGGCCTCGTGCGCGGCCGTCACCGGCCAGGGTTTCGTCGCGGCGAAGCTCAGCGCGGGAGAGAGTGTCACGCGCGGATAGAAATTGGCGACGGCGACGCCGATCAGCGCATTCTGCTGCTGCAATTGCCGCTCCGCTGCTGCGATATCGGGACGACGCTCCAACAATTCGGACGGAACGCCAGCGGGAACGGCCGGCGGCGTCCGTGTCGTCCATCGGCGCTTGGGAAGCGAGAGCTCGGAAGGGCTGCGCCCGATCGAGACGGCGATCGCATGCTCATATTGCGCGCGTTGCAAGCCGACGCCGATCGCCGTCGCCTCGGTCGAGAGCACCTGATTGTCGGCGGTGATGTAATCGGCTCGCGACGTCGTGCCGATCGTATATTGGTTTTTCAATATGTCGCGCGTGCGTCGGAATAAAGCGAGCGTGTTCTCGATCGAGGCCTGGAGCTCGTCCGAGGCGCGCAAATTGAAATAGGCGACGGCGAGCTGGACTTGCGCCGCGAGCTTCGCATTGGCGAGATCGGCGGCGCTCGTTTGCGTCGCGGCGGCGTCGGCCTCGATTGTTCGCCGGATACGTCCCCATACGTCGATTTCCCAGCCGGCGTTGGCGGCAACCGAGAAGTTTTTGGAATAGACGCCGGAGCCGGTCGAGGAGGTCGACCGGGATCTCGACGGCGTGTAGCCGGTCGTGATGGTCGGGAAAAGGCCGGCTTGGCCCTCTCGAACGATCTGCCGCGCTTGGTCATAGGCCGCAGCGGCGGCCGCTACGGTTTGATTGGAGATTTCGACCTGGTCGACGAGCTTGGTCAGTTCTGGGTCTTTGAAGACGAGCCACCAGGAGCCGCGATCCGCTTCATCGAGCGGCGTGATCGGCTTCCAACCCTTGCGCTGCTTCGTATCCGCCTCGTTTGTTGCGCCTTCTTTGAATTTGGTCGGGACGACATCGGCTGGCCGGACATAGTCGGGCCCCGCCATGCAGCCGGCGAGCGATGCGATCACTGTTCCCGCCACGCCGGCGAACCCCATCCCGCGACGTAACCCATCCGCCGAGAGAGGCGATCGCCTTCGTGTTGTCGTCCATGCGCGCGCGATCGCCTTTATCACGAAGCGTCCAGCCCTTTTTACATGCGGCTCCGATGCGCCGCGTCGTTCGCATTCGTCGGTGCGGCGCATCGGAGCCACCGTCGGCGGGAGATTGTCGCCCCGAGTCGCTTTCGCGGGCTTTCCTCGTCGCCGAGCGAGGCTATGCCGGATGGAGGACACGGTCTAGTTACAGTTATTTAATTTAGATTCGAAGGGCCATGTCGCGCCGCAATGAATAGCCTGGGCGGTCGCGCGAGCTCGCGCCGCGACGATTCGAAATTCGCACGTGCGTGCGCGTCATTCGAGATGATCGGGGCCGCGCCGAGAATGATGTGAAGGCCGACGACGCAGCGCTGGCTCGCAACATAGGCACAGTGCTTCAGAACGCTTGACCGCTCGTCGCCTCCTGGGCGTCAGCGTATGCCGCGGGCGATGGCGCCCATCCGGCGGGGGACGGCGGTCCCGATTTCAGGGGGGCGGCGGCCACATGTGATCGCCGCGGCCGATGTCGCGAATTCTATGTCGAGAACGGTCAAGGCGGCAGTTCTCCTCGGTGGTAACGTTCGGAGTGGCCCGAAAACGATGGCCGACGGGTGTCGGCCGGCTCGGTAGAAGCATGTACTTTTATAGCTGACATGGTCCTTTCATCGACCTTCGACAGGAATAGAGTCGTCGCCTTCGCCGACTGCGCGTGGTCGAGGCGGGGGCCGGACATTGTGACCGTCCGTTTCTATTTGCTGTTCGAATGTTCCATCATGCCATCGCTATGGCGATGCGCCGTCCTTTGCGTCTCAGCGGGAAGGAAGACGGCGAGCAATCCGATCAGCGGCAGGACCGAGCAGGCCCGAAACACGAATTCTATGCTCGTCCAATCTGCTAGTTCGCCGAGCGCCGCCGCGCCGACGCCGCTCATGCCGAATGCGAAGCCGAAGAACAGGCCGGAGACTGCGCCGATACGGTTGGGCGTCAGCTCCTGCGCATAGACGAGGATCGCCGGAAAGGCCGAGGACAGCATGAAGCCGATCACGGCGCCGAGACCGACTGTCGCGGGTAGGCCGACATAGGGCAACGCCAGAGTGAAAGGCAGAACGCCGAGAATCGAGCCCCAGATCACGCGCTTGCGGCCGAGCCGATCGCCGACGGCTCCGCCGATGACCGTGCCCCCGGCCGAGGTGGCGAGGAAGACGAACAAATAGACCTGCGCCTCCTGCGGCGGCGTGTCGAACCGGCTCATCAGATAGAAGACATAGTAATTGCCGAGGCTGGCCAGATAGACGAATTTCGAGAACATCAGCGCGACAAGAACGGCGAGCGCGCGGCGACGCTGCTTGGCGGAAAGGCCAATGTTCCCGTGCGGCGCGACGCTCGACCGCGGCCGGGCGTGGCCATTGTTCCGGAACCAATGTCCGAGCGCCGTCACCACGCCGACGCCGCCGAGCGCCACGAGCGCGAACCAGGCGAGGCTGCTCTGCCCGCGCGGCAAGATGAAGAAGGCGGCCAGCAGCGGCCCGAGCGACGCGCCGAAATTGCCGCCGACCTGAAAGAGCGATTGCGCGAGTCCATGCGCGCCGCCCGACGCGATACGGGCGATGCGCGACGATTCGGGATGAAAGATGGAGGAGCCGATTCCCATCAGCATCGCCGCGGCGAGCAGAGCCGCATAGCTCGGCGCAAAGGCCAGCGCCAGCATTCCGAACAAGGTCGAGCACATGCCCACGACCAGCGAATAAGGTTGCGGCCGACGGTCGGTATAAAGGCCGACGAGCGGCTGCAGCAGTGAGGCGGTGATCTGATAGGTGAGGGTGAGCAAGCCGATCTGCCCGAAGTCGAGATCGAATCCGCCTTTCAACAGCGGATAGACCGCCGGAAGGAGCGATTGCATCATGTCATTCAAGAAGTGGCAGAAGCTGATCGCGCCCAGCACCGGAAATGCGGGAGCGCCGGCGTCCGGCCGGTCGGCGACGGAACGATTCAAGGATATCGACCTTTCTCACTGGGCGCGTAGGCTGCTGCGGCCCGCGGAACGAGGGGCCTCGACAAAATTCGGCGCCCGAGCGGGGCAATTCATACGAAGCAAAGCGCGGGCCGTCTACGACCGAAACCGGGCGCCCCCTCTGCGACGTCGCTCTCCATGAGGCGATGGTCTCGTCATCCATCTTGCGAAACGCGATAGCGCTCTCAGCCGCGATCGTTTGCCGCCGAGCTGCGTCAGAAAACCGTGCTTGAGCATGGAGTTGAGGCAATATATAACAGACTAACATAACGCATTGGAGGGTCGATTGATCCATGAGGAGAGCGGACCGGCGATCCCGGTCCCCGACGGCGCGCCGATTTCCGCGACGTCTTCGAGTGAAAATGGTCGGTCGCATGAGCGCTTCCGCATTGGCCTGTCCGGCTGCGGCGGCGGGCTGGAATCGGTGTCGACCTCGCAATTGCTCGAGCTCGCCGAAAAGGTCGAGGCGCTCGGTTTCGACGCGATCTGGATCAACGAGGAGCATTTCCAGGGCAGCATCATCGAGGTGGAAGGGCGGCGCTGCCATTCTCCCATCGCTCTGGCCGCGGCCGTTCTCGCGCGCACGCGGCGACTGCGCGTCGGCTTCTCGGTCCTGCTGCTGGCTTTGCATCACCCGATACGCTTGGCCGAAGAGATCGCGACGCTCGACGTATTGTCGAATGGCCGCGTCGACTTCGGGATTTCGCGCGGCGGCAATGGGCGTTATCTCGACGCCTATGGCATTCCCGCGGACAGGGTGAACGACTTGTTCCGGGACAATCTGGCGCTGATCCTGAAGGCCTGGGGAGAGGAAAAGATCATGATCGGCGAGAGCGCGCTCTCCGTCGAGCCGAAGCCGCTCCAACGTCCGCATCCGCCGATTTTCATGGGAACCTACACAGATGAAACGGCGGCCTGGGCGGCGCGCGAGGGCCATGCGATCATCTTCCACGGCATCACCAGCATGGCCAATCAGCGACGCCTGATGAAGGCCTATGTCGAGGCGGGAGGCGATCCGGCCTGCGCGCCCTTCGGCCGCTTCGTCTATGTGAGCGAGACCGACGAAAGCGCGCGTAAGGAGCTGTGGCCGACGATCGAGAAGCTGACCGCGCGTCTGCGCGGCTTCGGCCTGTTCAACCGCAAAGGCGTCGTCGCGGAGGCGGATCTCGAGCCGGAGAATTTCTATCGCGACATGGTCATCGTCGGCTCGCCGCAGACTTGCGCGCGCGCGATGCTCGCCTTGCACGACGAGCTCGGAATTGCTTACCTCAATGCGTTGAGCGCATTTTTCGGCTTTCTGCCGCTCCCGCTGCTGGAGAAATCGCTCGAGCTGCTCGCCCGCGAGGCGCGGCCGCTCGTCGAGGCAGGACTTCAGTCGAGGTCCGGGGCGAAAGCGACGACGCCTTTCGCGTCTTCGGCGACGAGCGTCAGCATCGGCGCGCCATAGAGTCGGCTCACCGAGTCGCGGTCGCAGACCTCTGCGGCCGCGCCGACCGCGACCAGCCGTCCGGAGCGAAGCAGCGCGACGCGCGCTCGGAGATTGAAGGCTTGATCGGGCAGATGCGTCGTCATGACGACGGTCTTACCGGCCGCCGCGAGATTTTTCATCAACTTCAGCACGCGGCCTTGATTTCCGAGATCGAGGCTGGAGGTCGGCTCGTCCATGACGATGATCGGCGTATCCTGCGCGACGGCGCGCGCGATCAACGCGAGCTGCTGCTCGCCCCCGGAAATCTGCGTGAAGGGTTTCTTTCGCAGATGGTCGACGCCCATGTCGATCATGGCGCGTCGCGCGATCTCATGATCCTGCGCGGAAGGCGAACCGACGCCGTCGATATGCGTCGTGCGGCCCATCAGCACGATTTGCTGCACGGTGAAGGCGAAGGCGCTGTGCCCCGCCTGCGGCACATAGGCGATGCGTTTGGCGATTTCGCGCCGGCCTAGCCCACGCAGCTCGTCGCCCAGCGCGCGGACATGACCTTGTTCCGGCGTCGTAAGTCCGAGCAGGCAATGAACCAGCGTGCTCTTGCCGGCGCCATTGGGGCCGAGCAGAACGAGCAATTCGCCGGCATGGGCCGTGAGCGAGATCGAATCGAGGACGAGCTCGCGCCCGGCGGCGCGACGGAAGGAGAGATCGGCGATCTCTATGGCTGCGGTCAGGACCATTGCTCGTTGCGCGTCCGTATCACCAGGAAAAGGAAGAATGGCGCGCCGATCACCGCCGTCATGACGCCGAGCGGAATTTCGATCACCGACGCCGAGCGCGCCACATCGTCGACGCCGAGCACGAAAAGTGCGCCCAGGATCGCCGTCGCGATCATCGCGCGGCCGGGCTCCATGCCGAACAGCATTCGCGCAATGTGCGGAACGAGCAGCCCGACCCATCCGACGATCCCCGCGACGCAGACTGTCGCCGCGGTCATCGCCGTCGCACAAAGGATGACGATGGTCCTGAGCCGCGCGACATCGGCCCCGAGCGCCGCCGCTTCATGCTCGCCGAGCGCGAGCAGGCTTATGCGCCATCTCAGCGCGAACAGCGTCGCCCCGCCGAGAACGACGGGGGCCGAGATCGTGGCTGCGTCGACCACATTGGCTTTGGCGAGGCTTCCCATCAGCCAGAAGGTGATGGTCGCGAGCGTGTCGACCGGATCGGCGACATATTTGACGAGAGAGATCATCGCCTGAAACAAGGCCGACATCACCATGCCGCAGAGAATGAGCGTGACGAGCGAATTGCCTTTGACGCTGCTCGCGGCGAGGAAGGAGGCGGCGACCGCGGCGAGCCCGCCGATGAAGGCGGCGGCCTCGACGGCGACGGTGGGAAGATGGAAGAGCAGCGCGAGCGATGCGCCGAATCCGGCTCCCGCGGAGACGCCGAGCAGAGAGGGCGAGGCCATGGGATTGCGAAACACCGTCTGATAGGCGGCTCCGGCCAGTGAAAGTCCGGCGCCGACCATCACCGCCGTCGCGACGCGCGGAAGGCGAACGAGCAGCAGAATGGTCTCGGCCGTCGCGCGGTTCGGCGAGCCGTCGCCGCGACCGAGAAGCGTGTCGACGATCGTCGCCAGCGACAACGGATAGCGGCCGATCGCGAGCGACGCCACGATCAGCGCGCAGAGCGCTGCGACGAGCGCGAGCAGCAGCCCGCGTCCTTCGACGTCAGCGGCCGGGGGAGCCCGCCAATATTTCATCGAGCTGCTCTTTCGAGAGAGAGATGTGAAAGAAACGATCGTAGAAGGATTGCATCTCGCTCTCGAGCATCTCGCGCGCAAATTTCTCGGGATGGAGAATCGAGGCCGCCCAGAGAACGGTGAGCGGCTGCTCGATCGTTCGATTCGCCCAAAGATGCGCGCCCGCCGGCGCGACATGCGCGCGTTTGCTTCGCACGGCCGCGACGTCGCGCAGCCGCGGCTCGGCCATCACCAGATCGAGCTCGCCGCGATCCGCGACAATCAACACCTGCGGATCCCAGGCGATCAATTGCTCCAGTGAGAAGGTGACGCTCTCCTCATTGCGGCCGTCGTCGGTCAGGCTGCGGCCGCCGCCGCGCGGAATCCACCATTCGGCGATTCGGTGCGGCTGCGTGAGGCGTCTATAATTCACATAGAGCACGCGAGGGCGCTTCGACTCCGCGACGGCGCCGAGCGTCGACGCGATCCGCGCGAGCGTGGCGTCGAAATAGCGGATGTATTCCGCGGCGATGTTTCGCTGGTCGAGAATGTCGCCGAGCAGCCCCATCAGCTTTTTGATATCGTCAGGCTCCCTCCATTTCAGCAGCACGGCCGGCAGACCGAGACTGGCGAGCTTGTCGGTCATGGCGCGGTCCATCGTCAGCACGAGATCGGGACGTAGCGCGACAATGTCCTCCACCGCGAGACCGCTCGCCGAGCTCTGCACGATCGGGCGCGTCGCGAGATCGGGCGCGAAGACGAATTGGAATTTCCGCGTCAGCTCGCGCGGCAGCCCATTGGCGATCGCCTGCTGCCGGCCGAAGGCGAAGAGAAAGCCGTTGAGAACCGGAACGGGGCCGACCGTGACGATGCGCGAGATTTTCTCGGGCAGCGTCACGCTCCGCCCCTCCATGTCGACGATCGTCCGGCATTCGCCCGCGACAGCCGAGGCCAGCAGCGCCGCAGCGAAGCAGATGATGCGCGTGATATGCGACGCCATGAGCGCTCCTCGACGCATCGCCCTCAGAATGACGCCGTGACGCCGGCAAAGATCGTTCGCGGCGCGCCGACATAATAGGAGGTGCTGCTGAGATTCGTCTCATTGACGGAGATCGAGCTGATATAGCGATGATCGAAGAGATTGGTGACGCCAGCCGAGACGGTCATCGGCGCGAGGCCGAGCTTCGTGCCGAATTCGTAAGAGGCGGTGACGTCGACGATGGCGAAGGGGCTCACCGCCTGCGTATTGTCGGCGAGGCCATAGCGTGTGCTGTTGAAGCGGAAAACGGGTGTGATCTCGAAGTCGTCGCGGTGATAGCTCGCCGCGAGCTTGGCCTGATAGCGCGGCGTATAGGGTGTCTGCTTGCCGCCGATCTGCATCATGGAGGACGAGCCGGCGACGATATCCGCCACATAGGTCTCGGCGGCGATCGTCGCGCTGCCGGTGAGCGTCAGCCATTCATTCGCTTTCCAATTCGTCTCGAGCTCGAAACCGCGGCCGACGGTCGCGGCGTTGCTCTGATAATAGCTCTGCCCGACGGCGGGATCATAGACGAGCACTTCCTTCTTATGCGTCCAGAAGCCGAAGAAGGTTGGCGCGATCGTCACATCGCCGCTCTGATACCGCAGGCCGACATCGACGGCGTCGACGGTCTCGGGACGAATCCGCCCCATGAGCGTCGCGAGCGTGATTCCCTTGGCCAGAAAGGCGGCTTCCGCGCCGAGGAAGGAGCTCGCCTGCGGTCCCCAATCCGGGCGACCGACTTTGCGCGAATAGCTCGCGCTGGCGCTCCATTCCTCGGAGAGGCGATGACGCAGGCCGAGATTGGGCAGCCATTCGTAATAGGTCACCTCCGGCGCGCCGGCGTTCGCATCCGGCGCCGGATGGAAGCCCCACACATCGTCGTAGGTGACGTCCGGCAGCCTGGTTCGGTTGAAATATTGCAGATGCGGCGTGCTCTCTATGTGCAGGCGCAAGCCGCCGGAGACGGTCGTCGCTCCGAAGGTCTGCGTATATTGCGTGTAAGGGCTCACGAATTTGTGTGTGTCGCTCGTCGCGAGAGTGGACCAGCTGGCGAAATTCAGCGTGCCGAGCGGCGTGACCGTATAGAGCTTCTGATGCAGCGGCGGCGGCTCGGGCTCCGCCGACTGGCCCCAGAAGCCGAGCGCGAAATCGGCGTCCCAGGGCAGATGCTTGCGATATTCGATCGTCCCGCCGAGATTGTAATTGCTGACCGGCCACAGGCGGACGCTCGCGCCGGAGGTCGTCTCCTGATAGCCCGTGTTGCGCCAGTAATAGGGCTTCAGCACGATCGATTGCGTAGGATCGATATGATAGGCGATCTCCGCGAAGATCGCATTGGTGACATAGCGCGTGCGATTGAATGCGTAATAGCTCGCGTCGACGCCGGATTTTCCGGTGAAGCTCGTATTGTAGTCGAAGAAGGCCGTTGCGCCGAGGTTTTGCGTCTGCACGAAAGTCAGAGGCAGATAGGTGTTCGCCTTCTGATCGTTGTGAACGCCATAGACAGCGACCTCGAGCTGGTCGCCGAGCGATTGCGTGAGGCCGAAGGCGACATTCTTGCGCCGCGCGTCGCCGTCGCCCTTCCATTTCTCGGCGTCGGAAATCGAGCCGGAGACGAAGAAGGAGGTTCCGGTCGGCAGACGGCCGGAGTCGATGCGGGCGAAGGTGCGGTGAAAGCCGTTCGATCCTGCGCCCTGGGAGATCGTCCCGCTCAATTTTTCCTTGGGCGGAAGAAGGTTGAGATCGAGCACGCCCGCAGCGTTGGCGAAACCGAGTCCCTGATTGGCGGGAATGCTTCCGCGGTAGAGATCGACGCGGCCGATGTCGTCGAGATCGAACAGATCGGCGCCGCCGACGATGCCCTGGATCGGCAGGCCGTTGATGGTTCGCGCCAGAAAAAAATCCGACACGCCGCGCACGGTGATGCTGCGGTTGAAGGAGAGACCATAGGGGTCGGCGGAATCCTCGATGACGCTCGGCAGCATATCGAGCGCCTTATAGGAGCTCGCCTGCGCCGGGCCGCCGAGAATCTGTATGCCTGCCCGCGTCACCGAGCTCTTGGGAGTCGGCGCATTGTCGGTCGCCGGATCGCTCAGCGCATCGCCGGGATGCGCGGATCGAAACGGATCGTGGGAGGCTTTCGCCCCGGCGATCCGTGGAGCGCTTTCGCCGCCGACGTCGATTGTCGGCAGCTCTTCGAGGCCCAGGGCAGGGGAGGCGATGCAGAGAAGAGCTAGGATGGATACGCCATATACATAGCTTTCCATGACACGAAATGGCTTCAGATTTCGTTTCATTTGCAGTCCCCCATTCCGTGTCGGAGCATATTCGTCATATAGTAGCGCTATATAGACACGGTCGGCATCTGTCTATGGCCGAGTTCGCGTTTGCCCGCGATTAAAAAAATGCCTATTTTCCAACATCATGCCTCAATTCTCGTCATATCGATCGCAAAGACGTCAATGTGCCGAATGGGCGGACGAACGTCGCGGAGAGACGTCGATCGGCGCGGTTGCGCTCGAGGTTATTATCGATCCGTCCAAACAAAGCACAATAAAATGCTCGAGCTATGAATGTATTGTTGGATTTCTGTCGCTCGCGGACGGAGCGTCTGCGCAGGGAGGACGCTCTATATCGGCATGCTCGACGAGCAGATTTAGACGCACGACTTCGAGCGCTTGGCGCGCTGGACGCTATCGCTTTGCTCGAGCCGTCAAATTTTCGAAATCACGCCGAGTTCTGCGAAATCGATCGCAGGAAATTCCAACCGACCTGCGTCCCGTCGACGACCAACGTTGACCCTCGGCGGCGTCGGGACGATAGTGCGTCAACGTCTCCGCGTAATCGCGGTAAGCGCCTGTTTTCCCTGTGAGAGGTTCAGAAATGTCCGCCTATGTGAAAATCGAAGCATTGTCTTTCGGCGAGGCGGAGCGGCGCTTGTCGGCGGCTCCGGAGGAGGGCGGCAGACCTCTCGTCCTGATCGTTCTCGCCGGCGCCAAGCTCCGCTTCGGCTCGGAATCAGAAACGATCCTGAAAGAGACGCTTCCCCAACTGACGCGCGCCGCCGCCGCGGCGAAATTCACAGGCAAGCGCGGAACGTCGCTCGATCTCTACGCCCCTCAGGGGCTGCCTGCGGTCGGCCGCCTGCTCGTTCTCGGCGTCGGCGCCGCCTCGGAGGGCGAAGCCGCCGACAAGGTCGAGACGTTCGACGATTTCCTCGGCCTCGGCGGCCATGCGGCGGCCAAGCTCGGTCAGGGCCAGGCTGCGCTGGTCGTCTTCGATCCGCCCGAGGCCCCGGCCGATCTTTCCGCCGCGGCAGGCCAATTCGCGCTCGGAGCGGAGCTGCGCGCCTATAAGTTCGACCTCTATCGCACCAAGAAGAAGAAAGACGATTCCGAGCGCGAGGGCGCGAGCGAGGCCGCTGTGGCCATCGCCGATCCCGAAGCCGCCCGCGGCGCGATCGCGCAATCGCTGGGCCTCGCGGAGGGCGTCGTCATCGCCCGCGATCTCGTCAACGAGCCCGCCAATGTCCTCTATCCGGAGGAGTTCGCCCGCCGCGCCGCCAAGCTCGCCGATCTCGGCGTGGAAGTGGAGATTCTCGACGTGCCTGCGCTGCAGGCCCTTGGTTTCCGGGCGCTTCTCGGCGTCGGCCAGGGCTCGGCCCGTCCGAGCCGCGTGGTGATTCTACGCTGGAACGGCGGCGCCCCCGGCGCGCAGCCCGTCGCCTTCGTGGGCAAGGGCGTCTGCTTCGACACCGGCGGCATTTCCATCAAGCCGGCGGCCAGCATGGAGGATATGAAGGGCGATATGGCCGGCGCCGCGGCGGTGACTGGCCTTCTCCATGCGCTCGCGACGCGCAAGGCCAAGGCCAATGTCATCGGCGTGCTCGGCCTCGTCGAGAACATGCCCTCGGGAGAGGCGCAGAGGCCGGGCGACATCGTCACCTCGCTGTCGGGCCAGACGATCGAGATCATCAATACCGACGCGGAAGGCCGGCTCGTGCTCGCCGACGCGCTCTGGCATGTGAAGGACAAATACAAGCCGGCCTTCATCATCGATCTCGCGACGCTGACGGGCGCTATTCTGGTGGCGCTGGGGCAGGAGCATGCGGGCCTCTTCTCCAACAATGACGAGCTGGCGGGTCGCATCCTCGAGGCCGGCAAGGCGACGGGCGAGAAGCTCTGGCGCCTGCCGATGGGCCCAGCCTATGACAAGCTCATCGATTCGAAATTCGCCGATATGAAGAACACGGGCGGCCGCCACGCCGGCTCGATCACGGCGGCGCAATTTTTGGAGCGATTCGTCGACAAGACGCCCTGGGCGCATCTCGACATAGCCGGGACCGGCATGGGCTCGCCGAGCTCGGACATCAACCAGAGCTGGGCTTCTGGCTGGGGCGTGCGGCTGCTCGACCGTCTGGTGAAGGATTATTACGAAGGCTGACAAGCGCGCCGCCCCGCCGACCGTCGGCAGGGCGGCAAGTCGCCGATGGCGCGGCGGATAACCTCTGTCGGATAACCTCTTGCTCGACCGACCGGAGCAGTCTATAGACCCCCTCGTCCGCTCCCTTCGTCTAGTGGCCCAGGACGTCGCCCTCTCACGGCGAAAACACCGGTTCGAGTCCGGTAGGGAGCGCCACGGTTTAAAAACTATTATTTTTCAATTAGTTACGAGATTTCGGCAGACCGAAAAATCGGCCTGAATGCCGAATAAATCCCGACGGAATGACGAAAATCCGGCCCTCCGATTCGAGCCTAAAAGTCGATGTAAGGTTTAGGTTCACGGCACTCGATGGGCTTGGCGATGGCGGCTAGAGTAGGGGGCCTTTGGAGCCCCCTCTTAACCATGTCGGAAGATTTTTTGGGGAAATCGCTTCGCGTAGACGTCAGCCCCTTGACAATCTGGTATCGACTTTATCGGCTTCGTCACGCTTAGGCTCTATGTTCCATAATCTGTTTTAGTGTTGCGTCGTGCGAGCGGCTTGGCGGGGTCGGGACCATGCGGCAGATCGATGATCTCGGCGAGATCGTGTTCATTGGCGGCGGCGAAATCGGCGATATCGACGCAATTCTTGGCCCCGCACAGCGTCGCCATCAGGGCGACGAACAGCATAGACGCGCAATCGTGCCGGGCGTTGATGTCGCGAGGATCGTGAACTTGGCGGAAAATCGAGATGAGAGCCTGCACGGGAGCCTCCCCGAATCGAGAAGCCTCCTGAATGAATCCTTCTCTACCTCCCGCGCAATGCCCTTATACTCATCTGCGATTCCCCTGCCTACTGAGGAGGCCAGCGAGAGCTGGCATGAGGGATTAGGAAGAGCCGGCCTCGCCTATTTGGACAGCGCTCCGCGAAAATAAGGTGGAATCCTGCCGGGGTTTGCCGAACGCGGGGCTTTCGCGATTTTGTTGCGGTGTCGGGAGGGCGTAGGCCGAGCAGACGGGGCGGAGCGAGAGGGCGGCCAACCACAACTCCCGACGCAATCGGTACGGCGCAAGAAACCTGGGAATGAGAAGGAGGCGGGTCGCCGACCCGGCGCCCTCGGCCCAGCGGCCGAGGAAAATAGCCGGCTCCGCCCCAGTGGGACCGAACCCGAGGGCCGCACGCGCTCGGCGATCAACATTATGATGTTGCTATATTTTTGTCTCGCTCTAGCTTCGGCTGGCCACGAATGCCCGGCCGACGGGAGACGGCGCCCGGCGGCGTGATGTCTTCGCAACGCAGGGCGGAGCGGTCGTCGGACTTGGGGCGCAAGGTGAGCGCTCGCCCCGGCGGCGTTCGGCCGACAGAGCGCCGGCGAGGCGCTTCGCCCAGGAAAAGCCTCGAGCGCGAGGCAGCTTCTATCGGGCGCGACGGACCTCGGCGCCGGCCTCGGCTTGCGCCGCGGCGGCGGAGCGTCTAGCGAAGCGGCTCGGAATATGGGGCGCGCCGGACCGGGGAGCGCGGCGCATGGGGGAGGGGCGGCGACAGGCGATGGCGATCGATTCCGCGCGACATATGCCGCCGTCGCCCCGCCGCGCGAGGTCCGCATGATCGGAGCCACGATCACGCGCTATCTGGCGGCGCGATTCGCCAAGACGATCATGGCGATCTTCGTCACCATGTTCTGCCTCATGTTCGTCGTCTATTTCGTGGAGCTGCTGCGGCGCGCCGGCGACATTCCGCAGGCCGGCGCCGGCACGGTGGCGCTGATGACGGTCCTGCGCGTGCCGGCGACGGCGGAGATGATTCTCCCCTTCGCAGTGCTGTTCGGCTCCATGGCGACTTTCGTCGATCTGACCCGCAAGCTCGAGCTCGTCGTGGCGCGCGCCTCCGGCATGTCGGTCTGGCAGTTCCTGCTGCCGCCGGCGCTGGTCGCGGGGACGATCGGGGTCGTCTCGGTCACGCTCTATAATCCGGTCTCGGCGAATATGAAGATGCGCTCGGATCAGATGGAGCTCGATCTCTTCGGCGTCGAAGGCAGCGTGCGCGTCGACCATGGCAAATGGTTCCGTCTCAACGGCGTCGACGGCCAGGCGATCATGCATGCGGTCAATGTGCGGGCGGGGGGCCTCGCGCTCGACGGGATCAGCGTCAATGTCTATCAGAAGGACGGCGTCTTCCTCGAGCGCGTCGAGGCGGCGCGCGCCAGGCTGCTCGCCGGGGTCTTCGTGCTCGAGGACGCCCGCGTCAGCGCGCCGGGCGAAGAATCGCGTGCGGTCGGCTCCTATCTGCTGGCGACCGATCTGACGCCCGAGCAGCTCGCCTCGGCGGCGACACCGCCGCAGGGGGCGCCCTTCTGGGATCTGCCGCGGCTCGGCGACAGCACGCGCGACGCGGGCCTCGACGCCACCGGCTACACGCTGCAGTTTCAGACACTTCTGGCGCGGCCGCTACTGCTCGTCGCCATGGTTCTCGTCGCCGCTTCCTTTTCATTAAGATTCTTTCGATTTGGCGGAATCGCACGGACCATTTCGGGTGGCGTCGTATCGGGCTTCGTGCTTTATATCGGCACGAAAATCTTTTCCGATCTGGGTGGCGCAGGCGTCATCAGCCCGCTGGTCGCTGCTTGGTCTCCTGCTCTTGTCGGAAGCATGTTGGGTGCGCTCGCTCTTTTGCATTCGGAGGACGGCTGATGGGCCTTCGCCGTCGTCGCCGCTCTCGCGAAACTAAGCTGGAGGCGGAGCTCGCTCGCTCCGCGCCCGCGCGTTCGCGTATCGTCTCTAGGCTCTTCCCCGTTCTGGCGGCGCTCATCGCCGCGGCGCCCGTTGCCGCACGCGCGCAGCCGCTCGCCGTTCCGCCGCCCGAGAGCGCGCAGCGCATGGTGGTGGAGGCCAAGGAGCTCGCCTATGACGAGCGCCGCAACATCGTCACCGCGCGGGGCGCGGTGCAGATCTATTACAAGGGCCGGGTGCTGGAGGCGGATCGCGTCGTCTATGACCGCAATACGCAGCGCGTCTTCGCGGAAGGCCACGCCAAGCTGACCGAGAAGGACGGAACGGTCGCCTACGCCGATCGCTTCGACTTCACCGACGACTTCAAGAACGGCTTCATCGACAGCCTGCAGGTCGAGAGCGCCGAAAGCACCCATTTCACCTCGCCCCACGCGGAGCGCACGGGCGAGGTCATGACCTTCGAGCAGGGCTCCTATACGGCCTGCGACGCTTGCCAGGACGATCCGAGCAAGCCGCGGCTGTGGATGGTCCACGCCAAGCGCATCATCCACGACAATGACGAGAAGGTGATCTATTACGAGGACGCCTCGCTCGAGCTGTTCGGGACGCCGATCGCCTATGTCCCCTATTTCTGGTCGGCCGACCCTTCGGTGAAGCGCAAATCGGGCTTCCTCAATCCGCAGCTGACCTATCGCCAGCAGCTCGGCCTCGGCATCGGCGTGCCCTATTACTGGGCGCTCGCGCCCGATTACGACCTCACTGTCACGCCGACGGGCTTCACCCGGCAGGGGCCTTTCCTCTCGGCGGAATTCCGCCACCGGCTGGAGAACGGCTCCTATATCATCCGCGCCGAGGGCACGCATGTCAGCGACCCCAGCGCCTTCACCATCGCGCCCTATGGCGCGCGCAACGAGCGTTGGCGCGGCTCGGTTTATTCGAATGGCGAGTTCGCGATCAACGACTATTGGCGCTTCGGCTGGGACATCACCGCGCTCAGCGATCGCTATTTCCTGCAGGACTATAAGCAATATAACAGCTTTCTGCAGAACTACTTCTTCCGCGAAGCGTCCTCGACCGTCTATTTGACCGGGCAGGGACCGCGGAGCTATTTCGATCTGCGCGGCTACTACTTCCAAGGCCTGTCGGCCAATGACGTGCAGGCGCAGCAGCCGGTCGTGCATCCTCTGCTCGACTATAATCGCGCTTTCGACGTCGATCCCGCCAAGACCTTCGGCATAGGCGGCGAGATCACGCTGGACGCCAATTTCACCAGCACCTCGGCGAGCATCGCCAATTACGAGTCGATCCAGCCGCGCACGCTCGATTCGCTCTATGGCCTCTACAATGTCTGCCAGCTCTACTCGCCGTCGGTCGACCCTTACAAGAGCGGCTGTCTGCTGCGCGGCATCGGCGGCGACTATCAGCATGCGACGGCGATGGCCTCCTGGCGGCGCCGGATCATCGATCCCATCGGCGGCGCCTGGACGCCCTTCGCCTTCACGCGCGTGACGGGCTCCTATCTCGACTATGACACGAACAATTCCTACGCCGCCTACAACAGCATGGGTCAGCCGATCCCCAATTCCGCGCAGTCGCTGTTCGTCAATGGCGCGGACAGCGTGTTTCGCGGGCAGGCGACGCCGGGCGGCGGCGTCGAATGGCGCTATCCCATCCTCGCCCGCAGCAATCTCGGCGATCTCGTCGTCGAGCCGATCGCCCAGGTGGTGGCGCGGCCGAACCAGTCGTCGATCCCCTCGCTCGTCAATATGGACGCGCAGAGCCTCGTCTTCGACGATTCGAATCTGTTCGAATGGAGCAAATATTCCGGCTACGATCGTTTCGAGACCGGCACGCGCGTCAATTATGGCGGCCAGGGCACGCTGACCTTCGCCAATGGCGGCTTCGTCAACGCGCTCGTCGGCCAATCGCGGCAACTGGCCGGCAAGAACGGCTATTCCACCGCCGACGCGGCAAATGTGGGCCTCTCCTCCGGCCTCGACACGCGCACCTCGGACTGGGTCGGCCGTCTCGCCGTCGCGCCCTCGTCCTTCTTCAGCATCGTCGGCAAGGGGCGTTTCGATCCGGACGGATTGCGCGGACGCCGCATCGACGTCGTCGCCTCGTTCAAGCTCGATCCGCTCACGGTCAATCTGCAATACGCCAATTACGCGTCGCAGCCGGTCATCGGCTTCGACCAGCGCCGCCAGGGCATGTCCGTGAACGGCCGCTACGATATCACCAAGAATTATTTCCTCACCGGCTCCGCCACCTTCGACATGAGCCGCTATCTCTATAATTCCTTGACCATATCTCCGGCGAGCAATATCACGCTGACCGGCAGCACCATCACGGGATCGGCACCTTTGTTCTCGGTCGCCGCGCTGGGCCTCGGGGGCGGCTACAAGGACGAGTGCACCACTTTTTCGATCAATTATTCGTCGGTCTTCCAAGGGAACACCTCGACCGGGCTCTCGCGGAACCAGACGATCATGGTGTCGTTGCAATTGCGCACGCTGGGCGACGCCAAGTTCAACTATGGGCTCGGCTCGCTCCAACTCAACGACGGCGTGCGCACACTGCCCTGACGAGCGAACGTCGCCGCGACGTTCCGAACCCTTCGAGGAGATCCCCATGCGGCTCGCCCAATTTTTTGACGGAAGCGCTCTGGCCCGCGCCACTGTCGCCGCGGTCGTCGGCCTCGCCGTCGTCGCGCCGCTGCGCGCGCAGACCGCCGTCCCGCAAAAAGCCGAGATCGAGAAGATCGTCCACGACTATCTGATCGCCAATCCGGAAGTGATTCGCGACGCGATCGACGAGCTCGATCGCCGCCAGAAGGTCGCCGAGGCCGATTCCCGGCAGAAGGCCGTGACTCAGAGCGCCGACCGGCTGTTCAATTCGCCCAATCAGGCGGTGATCGGCAATCCGTCGGGCGACGTCACTCTGGTCGAGTTTTTCGACTATAATTGCGGCTATTGCAAACGCGCGCTGGACGATGTCGCCAAGCTCATCGACGGCGACTCGAAGCTGCGCGTCGTGCTGAAGGATTTCCCCGTGCTCGGCGCCGGCTCGGTCGAGGCGGCCGAGATCGCGACCGCCCTGCGTCTGCAGTTCAAGCCGGAGAAATTCTACGAATTCCACCGCAAGCTGCTCAATACGCGCGGCTCGGTCGGCAAGGCCCAGGCGATCGCCGTCGCCAAGGAGCTGGGGGCCGACACCGCCAAGCTCGAGAAGGACGCCAAGAGCCCCGAGGTCAAGGCCTCGATCAAAGAGGTCATGGAGCTCGCCGACAGCCTCAATCTGAGCGGCACGCCCTCCTGGGTGCTGGGCAAGGAGGTCATCGTGGGCGCGGTCGGCTATCAGCCGCTCAAAGCCAAGATCGACAATGCGCGCAAATGCGGCAAGACGGTCTGCTGACGGAGGCGGGGCTTCCTTCGCGGCGGCAATGAGGCTAGAAGGGGCCCCGCCGGCGCGGCGCGCGCCCTTCGTCCAGGATCCTCATGCCCGCCGTCCACGTCATCAACGGCCCAAATCTCAATCTGCTCGGGACGCGCGAGCCCGACATTTACGGTCGCGCGACCCTCGACGATATCGAGGCGCGGCTGGCCGAGATCTGCGCCGCCCGCGGGCTCGGGCTCATATTCCGGCAGTCCAACCATGAGGGCGACCTCGTGGACTGGATCCAGGAGGCGGGCAGGGCGGGCGCGCCGGTGATTCTCAACGCTGGGGCCTTCACCCATACGTCGATCGCGCTCCACGACGCCATCAAGGGCTCGGGAGCGACGGTCGTCGAAGTGCATCTCTCCAATGTGCATGCGCGGGAGAGTTTTCGGCGGCACTCCTTCATCGCGCCCGTGGCTCGCGGCGTCATCGCCGGTTTCGGAGCCCAATCTTATGTTCTGGCGCTGGACGCTTTGTTCGATCGAGAAGAAAGAAAGACCTGAGCAATCATGGCGCGCAAAGTACAAACTCGTCGCCCTTCCACCCCCGCCGCGAAACCCAAAGCCGCCGCCGGAGCCGCCGGCGTCGACACCGAGCTGCTGCGTGAGATCGCGCGCCTGCTCGGCGACAGCGATCTGACCGAGATCGAGGTCCAGAAGGGCGATCTGCGCATTCGCGCCGCTCGCACGCCGGCCGCCGCGCCGACCCATGCGACGATCGCTCTGCCGGCCTATGCGCCGGCGCCCGTCGCTCCGCCGCAGGCGCCCGCCGCTCGGGGCGCTACGCCGGGGCCCGCCGCCGCGCCGGCCGAGCACGCCGACGCGCTGAAATCGCCCATGGTCGGCACCGCCTATCTGCGGCCGAGCCCGGACGCCAAGCCCTTCGTCGAAGTCGGCGCGCGCGTCACCGCCGGCGACAAGCTGCTGCTCATCGAGGCGATGAAGACCTTCAACGACATTGTCGCGCCCAAGGGCGGCGTGGTGACGGCGATATTGGTCGAAGACGGACAGCCGGTCGAATATGGCGAACCGCTCCTCGTGATCGAATAGGGCGGGCGCGCATGTTCGACAAGATTCTCATCGCCAATCGCGGCGAAATCGCGCTTCGTATTCTACGCGCAGCCAAGGAACTCGGCATCGCCACGGTGGCCGTGCATTCGACGGCCGACGCCGACGCCATGCATGTGAAGCTCGCCGACGAATCGGTTTGCATCGGGCCGCCGGCGGCGCGCGAATCCTATCTCAACATTCCGGCGCTGCTGTCGGCCTGCGAGATCACCGGCGCCGACGCCGTGCATCCGGGCTATGGCTTCCTCTCCGAGAACGCCCGGTTCGCCGAGATCGTCTCCGAGCACGGGCTCACCTTCATCGGGCCGAAGGCCGAGCACATTCGCCTGATGGGCGACAAGATCGAGGCCAAGGCCACGGCGCGTCGCCTCGGCATCCCCTGCGTGCCGGGCTCCGACGGGCCGATCACCGACGACAAAGAGGGCGCCGAGGTGGCCGCGAAAATCGGCTATCCCGTGCTGGTGAAGGCGGCCTCCGGCGGCGGCGGCCGCGGCATGAAGGTCGCCCGCAGCGAGGCCGAGCTGCACTCCGCCCTCGGCACCGCGCGCGCCGAGGCGAAGGCCGCTTTCGGCGATGACACCGTCTATCTCGAGAAATATCTCGACAAGCCGCGGCATATCGAAATCCAGGTGTTCGGCGACGGCAAGGGGGAGGCGATACATCTCGGCGAGCGCGACTGCTCGCTGCAGCGTCGCCATCAGAAAGTGTGGGAGGAGAGCCCTTCGCCCGCCCTCAATGACGAGCAGCGCGGCGAGATCGGCGAAGTCTGCGCCAAGGCGATGCGCGAAATTCAATACGCCGGCGCCGGCACGATCGAGTTTCTCTATGAGAACGGCTCCTTCTACTTCATCGAGATGAACACGCGCATCCAGGTCGAGCATCCGGTGACGGAGGCGGTGACCGGCGTCGATCTCGTCAGCGAGCAGATTCGCGTCGCAGCCGGCTCGCCTCTGTCGCTGCGGCAGGAGGATATCTGGTTCTGGGGCCATGCGATCGAATGTCGCGTGAACGCCGAGCATCCGTCGAGCTTTCGGCCCTCGCCCGGACGCATCGCCTATTATCATCCGCCGGGCGGCGTCGGCGTGCGCGTCGATTCCTCGGCCTATCAGGGCTATACGATCCCGCCCAATTACGATTCGCTGATCGGCAAGCTCATCGTCCACGGCCGCAACCGCACCGAGGCGCTGATGCGTCTGCGGCGCTCGCTGGACGAGTTCATCATCGACGGCGTCGACACGACGCTGCCATTGTTCCGCACGCTGGTGCGCAACGCAGACGTTCAGAACGGGGTCTACGACATCCACTGGCTCGAGCATTTTCTGGCGACGGGCGGCATAGATCCGAGCTTCTGATCGGCGTGCTCAGCGCGGCGTGCGGCGGCCGGGCAGGGCGCAGACGGCGGTGAGCGCGGCCTGCAAATCCGCCCTCTCCGCGCATGTCGCCTCCGCGAGCAGAACGCGCCATAGGCCGCTCTCGGACCACCGCAGAAACTGCCGGTAGACCGAGCTCCAATTGCCGAATTCTGGAGGCAGGTCTCTCCAGGCGGCTCCCGTCAGCGCGATCCAGAGCACGCCATCAATGACGCGGCGATGGTCGCGCGGCGGTCGTCCGCGCTTTGCCCCCGTTTCGATGACGAAGCGCGCGCAGAGCGCCCATTCGTCGTCGTCTAGTCGATCGTCGATCACCTTGGTCTCTATCGGCTGCGCCGACGGCCGGGCGCGGCGTCGCTCGCCGCCGCCGGAGCTCTCCCAATGTGATCGTCTAGACTGGACATGCGTTCCCCCCGAAAATCCTCGACTCGCGCCGAGAACGCCGCGCCCTTCCCTATATCGGGCGCGTTCGGGGCGTATCCCCCAAATGGAGGAGATGGCAGGGAAGAAGGGGCGGCTCAGGGCAGCGTCGCGCCCGACAGCAGCCGGACGAGGTCGACCTGGCGCGAGACGCCCGTCTTTGCGAAAACAGCTCTGAGCTGGGTCCGAACGGTCTCCGCCGAGACGCCGTGCGCGCCGGCGATCTCGGAGGCTGGCCGGCCCGCGGCGATGGCGCGCGCGACACGCGCTTCGGCGGGGGTGAGATCGAACAGGCCCTGGAGCAGAGCGGCGTCGGGAGTCGCGCCGATCGTCAATTCGGTGACGATCAGCAATATGTCGCCGGCCGCGAACACATCCTGAGCCGCGCCGCGGATCGGCGCGAGATGCAGGACCAGCGGCCGGTTCCCCTCTCGAGCGGGAACCGGCAGGGATTGCAGGCCCGCCGGCGCGCCGACGATGCGCAGCCGGGCGAGCGCCTGCGCGAACAGCGCATCGACGCGCATATCGGTGATGATGGCGCGTTCGCGCCGATCCTGCACCAGCGACGGGACGAAGCGCGCGAACAGATCATTGGCGAGCAGCAGCCGGTGCGACCGCGACAGCACGGCCGCCGGCAGGCCTAGGGCGCGCATGGTCTCGGCGGCGGCGCGCGCCCGCTCGAGGCCGAGTCGTGCGGCGATGAGCGCAGCGCGGGCGAGATGGCCGCCGATCGCATCCAGAGAATCGAGCATGGCGCGATCGAAGGGACCATCGGCGAAGCGCTTCTCCCAGCTGAAGATGAGCGTGTCGCCCGTGGGCGGGATGGCGATCTTGCCAGCGCACCAGCCGAGGCCCTGGCTCCGCAAATAGGCATAGGTCGGATCGGCGTCCATCTCCTCGGGCGAGAACAGCTCGTGATCGCTGACGAAACCCGCGGCGTTGAAGGCGCGTCCGCGCGCCGGACGCGGATTGCGCGCCGCCCATCCTCGTTCGACGAATTCGGCGAACATGGGCGCCATGCGCGGCGACGCCGTCCAACCCGAAAATTGCGCATTGGTCGCGAATAAAATGCCGCCGACGGAGCCGCTGAGCGTGGAGATCGCGTCGAGAACCTCCGGCCAGAACTCCGGAACGACGGCGGCCTCGTAGATGCGGTCGGCCAGGGCTTCGAATTTCGACATGGGCGACGTCCGCGACGATCGAAAACGGCGGAAGCAATACTTCCGCCGCTCGGCTTCGAACGAGAGCCTCGGCCGCGCGCGATTCCGTCGCTACGCTTCGCGGGCGCGGCCCAGCTGCTCGTCGAAATAAGCGATGGTGCGCAGCAACCCCTCGCGCAATTGAATTGTGGGCCCCCAGCCGAGCAGGCGCTCCGCGGCGGAAATATCCGGCCGACGCTGCTTGGGATCGTCCGCCGGAAGCGGCTCGAAGACGAGCTTCGACGTGGAGCCGGTGAGATCGATCACCTGCTCGGCGAGTTGCCGAATGGTGAACTCCTGGGGATTGCCGATGTTGATGGGCCCGACGACGTCGTCGGGCGAATCCATCAGCGCGGTGAAGCCGCCGATGAGATCGTCGACATAGCAGAAAGACCGTGTCTGCTGGCCTTCGCCATAGATGGTGATCGGCTCGCCCCTCAGCGCCTGCACGATGAAATTAGAGACGACGCGACCGTCGCGGGCGTGCATGCGCGGTCCATAAGTATTGAAGATGCGCACGACTTTGATCTTCAGCCTATGCTGCCGGTGATAGTCGAAGAACAAGGTCTCGGCGCAGCGCTTCCCTTCGTCATAGCAGGCGCGGGGTCCGAGGGGATTGACGTTGCCCCAATAGGATTCCGGTTGCGGATGCACGGAAGGATCGCCGTAGACTTCGGATGTCGACGCCTGGAACACTTTGGCCTTCACCCGCTTGGCGAGGCCGAGCATGTTGATCGCGCCGATCACGCTGGTCTTGGTCGTCTGCACCGGATCGAACTGATAATGGATCGGTGAGGCGGGGCAGGCGAGATTATAAATCTCGTCGACTTCGACGAACAGCGGATGGGTGACGTCATGGCGTAGCAGCTCGAAATTCTCATGGTCGAGCAGATGGTGGATATTCTTGCGCTGGCCGGTGAAGAAATTATCGACGCAGAGAACCTCGTGTCCCGCCGCGATCAATCGCTCGCACAGATGCGAACCGAGAAAACCCGCGCCGCCCGTGACCAGAATCCTGCGGTTTTCCATGCGAGCGCCCTAGGTGATCTTAAAAAACAGCGTGTTCTCGCATTTCGATTCCGCTGCGTTGCTATTTCAAATAGCATCTCGTCCCATTGGGCGCAACGCCGCGGCTCTCGTTGCGACAGCTCGCCTGCGTAGGGTTTTTGCGGCCGCGCGGAGAGGTGGAGCGGATGCGTTTCGCGCACGCTCTTTTCCAGAGGAGCGCGGGAGCGTATAGAGGGTGCCGACGTCGAAACGCCAAGTCGTTCGGACGAGGCGCCGGTTTAGCTCAGCTGGTAGAGCAACTGATTTGTAATCAGTAGGTCGCGGGTTCGAATCCTGCAACCGGCACCAATAAAATCAATATCTTGCGAGGCTTTGGAAGGGTCGAGCAGCCAACGAGATTTATTTTTAGAAGCCGTTTAGAAGCCGGCGAGGATCGGGCCTTCCGGGGTGGTGGATGATCTGCCGAGCGGGCCTCCATCAGGCGTCTCTCCTTTTTCCAGGCGAAGCACCATGGCGTGGGCAAACGGTCGACGGAATGCAGGAGCAATCCGTCTCAAGTCGGCGCTCCTCATGCTCGAAGGCGAGGCGCTTTCCCGTTCCGTCAGCGCCAGAATCTCACTCGTGCACGATGGCTCCCGCGCTACGCGCTCCCGGTTCCTCCAACACGAGCGCGCTAGCCTTCGATGTGCAAAGAGGAGCCCGCGTGCGATTGGGCGAGCGCGGCGCAGGTGGCTGCAACTGCGCGGTCCACATCGTTCTCGCTCGTGCGCCAGTTCACGACGATGATGCGCATGGCGCGGCGACCGCGCCATGTCGTACCGGAAAAGAAGGCTTCGCCTGTGGCGTTGATCTTCTCGATGATTTCGTCCGTGAAGGCGTCGTTCTCTTCTGGCGTGTCGGCGATGCGATTAAATCGCACGAGGCCTTGATTCAAGCTCGCCGGAGACAGCACCTCCACACCGGCGAGGGCGCCGAGCCCATCCACCAGCGCCTCATAATGCGCGCAGCAGCGATCGATCAGGGCTTCGACTCCCTCGCGTCCCAATTCCTTCAGCGCCGCATAGACGGGGACGCCGCGTGCGCGCCGTGACCATTCGGGATTCCAGTCGATCTGATCGCGCGCGTCCGATTGCGCCGCGATATAGGCGGCGCTGGTCGTCATCGCGGCGCGATGGGCCGCGCGATCTCTGACGATCGCGATCCCGCAGTCGAAAGGGACGTTGAGCCATTTGTGGCCGTCGGTCGCCCAGCTATCGGCCAGCTCCACGCCCGATAAGCGATGGCGATGCGCGCGGCTCGCGCGTGCAAATAGCCCGAAGGCTCCGTCGATATGGACCCAGAGCCCGGCCGAATGCGCCATTGGAATGAGCTCGGCGAATCGATCGCAGGCGCCGATGTTGAGGTCGGCCGCATTCAAGACGAGGATCGCCGGACCGCCCGAGCGCGATATCGCCTGTTCCAACGCCGTCGGCGCGATCCTTCCCGAATCGTCGGTCGCGAGCGGCTGGATCGCCCGGCGGCCGAAGCCGAGAAAGCGCGCCGCGCGATCGATCGAGCCATGTCTTTCCTCACTCGCCAGAATGGTCAAACGAGGCGCGCCGAAGAGTCCGTCCTGCTCCACGTCCCATTCGGCGCGCTTCAGCAGCGCGTGGCGGGCGGCGGCGAGGCAGGTCGTATGCGCGAGCTGACAGCCGGTCGTGAAGCTGAAGGACGATTCGCGCGGCAGATCCAGCAATTCCTTGATCCATGCGCCGGCTGTGTCCTCGATGACCGAGGCGGCCGGGCTGCAGGCGTAGAGCGCCGCATTCTGATCCCATGTCGCGACCATCCAATCTGCGGCCAGCGCGGACTCCACGCCGCCTCCGATGACCCAGGCGAAAAAGCGACCGCCGGCGCTGCCGAGCATTCCGTCGCCGGCTTGGCGCGTCAACCATTCGACGACCTCTTCCGATCTGGTTCCGAACTCCGGCAGCCGTCCGTCGAAGATCGCGGTGAGGTCGTCGCGCGTCGCGCGCGCCGCCACCGGCCGCTCGTCGAGGCCATCGATCCATGCGGTCGCAGCGCGGTAGGCGCGGTCCAGAGCTTTACTCATTCGTTTCGGTCTCTCGTGGGCGTATCGGTTCGCCCTCGAGCTTAGACGCCCGACCGGAATGCGCACTCCGGAACTTGCGGTCAAATCGCGGTCGTCGTCTCGTTTGGGCGGCCGGACGGATTTGGCGGCAGGAAGCGGAGCGGCGATCCTCATCCTTCGAGGTATGTTCGCGGCGAGGACAGTTCGGACAAAAATGAAAATGGATCGACCAGCTCTCCATGCTGAAGAGATGCTTCGGGCCGTGGCGACGCGCGACAGGGCCTATGAGGGCCGGTTCCTCTATGGCGTCGAAACCACGCGAATATTCTGCCGCCCATCATGCCCATCGCGCGCCGCGAAACCGGAAAATCTCCGTTTCTTCGCGGATGTTCCAGAAGCGCAGGCGGCGGGCTATCGCGTGCACAGTCTGATCCTCCAGCCCCTGATTGAAAATGCAATCAAGCATGGCGTTGGCGCGATGGCCGGCAAGGTCAGTATTTCGCTTTCCGCCCGTCGTGAAACCGACCGGCTGCGCGTGATCGTCGAGAACGACATGCCGATGGAAACGGTCGGGCCAAAGCCCGCTGGCATGGGGGTCGGGCTGAAGAATGTCGCCGACCGCCTTCGAGCGCGGTTTCAGGATGACGGGCAATTTTCGGCCGGTCCTGCCGCACCGGGTGTCTATCGGGCGGCATTGGATATGCCGTGGAGGACGGAATGACCGAACTGACGGTTCTTGTAGTCGATGATGAGCCGCTGGCCCGGCGCCGGCTGACACGACTGTTGAAACAAGCTCGACTGGGTAAGCCATGTCGATGAGGCTGGCGATATCATGAAGGCCCGCGCGCTCGTAGAGGAGCGCGTGCCGGACATCCTCTTGCTCGATATCCAGATGCCGGGCGGCGCCGGGTTCGAATTGCTCGATGGTCTTACGGATGCTTTGCCGGCGGTCGTGTTTGTCACGGCGTTCGACCACCATGTGCCAAAAAATGGCGTCACCGTCTCTGATCGAGTCGAAGAAACCAAGCAAGGCCGCAGGCACCGATCATGTGCCGAGGCGAGAGCCCGTTTCCCGGTCTTCGGCGGCGTTGCAAAACCGTCACCCGCGCTTTGCGCCGCAGTTCCAGCCGCATCCGCTGAGCATTTGCATTCAACCATGCCGTGGCTCGCTCGATCGCCATCGCGGCGCTTACTTGACATAACGAATATCCGCGACGAGTTCCCAGCAATCTTTGGTCGGGTCAAGAAGCAATCGGCCATCGACTCGCCTTCCCCGACGGTAAGGTTTGCCGTCGAGGTCGTACGCCGTCCCCAAAATCTCCTCGCCCACATACGGTCCTCGGTAATGCACACGCGTCCACTCGACGGAAATCTGATTGCTCTGGTTCTGGTCGAACTCTATCATCACATATTCTTCTTTGTCGCCGGGCTTCGCCGGGACGGTCGTTTTCCAATAGAAATCGAACATCTGGATCGGAAATTTGTCGTAGCTCTCTTTCGGAATCGCGCTCTTCCTCGTCTCGTTCTTTTTGCTGCGTTCCTCATAATCGATCTGAGGCGCGGCGTATTTTTTTCGCACGGCTGCCGACCGGATCATCGTGGTGAACAACTCTTTATAACTCCGAGACCGGCACGCGAGCGCAGCCTGTTCGAGTTCATGCTGTTCGAGTTCAGCAATTGGATTTTCGGCGCCGCCCCATGCCGGCACGGCTGACAGAATTTGAGGCAGCGTCAGAGCGACCAAAAGTCGGCTGATGAACGAAGTCGAAGAGAAGGTGCACATTGTTCGCACTCATGTCAGATCCTGCTTGCCAGTCGAACCTATCGTCGGTGCGGGTCGAAGTTGAGCGTAAAAGCGAACCGGTACTTCATGTATGTTGACCGCGTGCGGCGCCGGGAATAGCCACGGATCGAATGGCTCGACGCGAGGACTGGCGATGTCTCGAAGACGATGGCGGCAAATCGCCACGGTCGGCTTTCTAGCCTGGTCATATTGCCTTTGGCCGTCTGCGCTCGGCTTTGCAGGACTAGGCGGCTGCGATAAAGCAGCTCGCGACTATCTCACCGAATATTGTACGGAAATCGCGCCGGAGGATCAGGTCAGCAACAAGGGGGAGGCCTTGTCCGACGCGGTCGCCATTCTCCAGCAGGACCGCTTCAATGTCCATGTAAGAGGTCTGCGCCGGAAGGGCGACAGCGTCGACGCTTATTTTGCGGGGACGACGCACTGCGTCGAGATCGCCGGCGCCATGTTGACGATCGACAAGGAAACGAGCGCGGCCATCGTCGACGGCAATCCGTCGCTGCTGCTGGACGTCTACCGCCACAAGAGCAACGGACGGTTGGAATTCTCTGTCGGAGTCTCGGACGAGGCCCCGCCCAAGGGAATTGATGCTGCAGAAACGCTGCGCCCGTTGCACGAGATTCCCCTGCAATATCACGGAAAATGGGCCTATTCGGCCCATAATTGCACCGGGGGAGAACCGACCGCCATCATCGCAATCGATTCCAAAGGTCTGCATCAGTCGGAAGGGGAAATGATCGCTCTCGGGGTTCTCCCTATGGGGAGCTCGCGCCGCACGATTATTATCAACGCTCGAAATTCGGGCGGCGGAGGAAAGTGGGATTCGGAGGAGGAGTTCACCCTTTCATCCGATGGCGACATTCTCCAATGGCGGACGGTGCGGCCCGATCAGCCAGTCTCGCGATTGTTCCGCTGTCGATAAAGCGGCGTATGAAGCAGCGCCACAAGTGGAAAAGACTGTTGGGAGACACGGGATGATGTCGAGACGAAAACTTTTTCTATGCTCCTTTGTCGTCGGCGTCCTCCGCCTCGCGGCCGGGGACGTTATGGCGGCCGGGCGCGATACCGTACGCATGCCGCATTTCACGGCGCGACTGGTCGATGTCCATGAGGTCCCCGGCAAGGGAGTCGAATGGCTCGAGATCGAGTTCGCTTCCGGCGCGATCTCGCAGGTGGAGACGGCGCTGATCCGCATCGATCCCTGGACCTGCGAGCGATCCGCGTATCTGTCCGACGCCAGGGCCCGCAGGTTCGTGGCGAAGCGCTGTGTCCCGGGAGGCGGCGCCACGAGCGCTTCGAAGGGTTGGGACGTCAAGCTCGACGCCGACGGACGGCAGACCTACCGAATTCCCATCGCTCTTTCTCCCGAGGCGGCGCCCGAGCCGCCATTCGATATCGAGGTCCCCATAAGTTACGCCTTGAGCGGCGAGGAAGATGCGCCTCCGAAGGAAACGGCCGCGGTGCTGGCGTTTCGCTGGGCGGGCCGGCAATGAGAAACGCCGGCGCGGGCGCTTGCACGCTGCGGCCGGCCTCTATCCGATTCAGCCAGCCGCTTCCGTCAGCCGGCGCGTATGGGCGCAGTGGCGGATATTGTCCCGCTCCGAGAAGCGAGGCGCGACCCTCCGAAATTCTCCCGTCGTCTTGGGCATGAGACGGTTCATTTGCAAAGTTTCAATGTGACGCGCTCACGGCCGGCTTCCTCGATCACGAGCGTTTTCTTCTCGTCCGAGAGGCTGAGCTGATAGAAATGGCTTTCGCTTTGCCGAAGCGGGCGCAGTTCGACGAGCATCTCGCCAGCGTTCCGCTCCTTCTCGGACGAAAGGACGATTTTGCGCTTCTCGGCCAGAGCGGCTTCTACGTCTCGCGGCGTCATCGTCTCCGGCGTTCGGACATAAGCGCCGGCGACCGCCAACGGGCCGGATTTGGTGAAGATGCGATCGGCGGCGATCCAGACGAATCCGTTGGGAGTCCGGTCCGGGAACGAGGATGAGCGCTGCGCCTCGCCACAGATTTCCGGACGCATGGCCCAGGCGCCGAGGAAGCCCGGCAAGATACCGGCCGCATCCAGAGGCGCATAGGCTTTGCGCGCGCCCCAGGCGCCGGCGACCACTACGCCGCTTTCGTCCACAGTCACGCTGGACGATGCGGCGTAAGCGGGCGAGGCCGTCATGAGGACGACGACGAGAAATTGCTTCAGCCTATCCGACATCGAGATACTCCTTCCGTGCTCACGGCGCGGCGCAGGGAAGCTTGGGCATCAGGTGGAGACCACTGGCCCCAAGAGCGCGCGTATTGAAGACGACCCTTGGCGTCTCGACGCGGATCTGCGACGCTTCCGTGAAGCTCTTGACCTGTTCGCGCGTCAGACGCCCGGTTTCCAATGTGCCCCAGGTTGTCGCTCGAATGGGAACGCGCTTAAACTCCTTGTCCATTTCGTCAAAAAGGATGGCCGTGCCCGGCGCGCCGAAGTAATACGCCTTGTTCTTCATATTGGCGGTTTCCTCCTCGCCCGAAGCGTCGGAGCCTAGCGGCGCGAGTTCTACGAGGAATCGCCAAACGCTCTTTCCGGGGTCGATGCTGTCGCAGCCGAGCGCAAAATTGGGCGTCAGGTCAGTCGGGCCGGATTTATGTTTCGCATTGGGAAAATAGAAACGGACGCCGCCACCCCAGGCGCGATCATCCATAATCCATTCCGACCGAGTGCTCGAGTCGATGACTTCGAGTTTCTCCCGAGGAGCGGCTTCGACGGGCAGCGACGCGAGAATCCACGGAACTGCGATGGTGACGACGAGCGCTTGGGCGACGCGGCGCGCGGCGCGCTCTGCTTCTGACATTTTCTGACCCTGACCTTTGAGAGAGAAGGAGCGGATGCCGATCGACACGCGAGCTCACCGCGTCGCGCAGGGAAGCTTCGAATTGCCGTCGATCGTCGCTTTCAGCGCCGACGTTGCGGATTCGAAAAAAATCCGCGGCGTTTCGGCGCGGATCGCCGATGCGTTCAGGATAGCTTGGACATCGTCTTGCGTCAGAGCAGCGGTTTCGAGCGCGCCGTTCCTCGGCGTAAGCAGAGTGCGCCTTATCTCCTTGTCCACCTCGTCCAGGAGAACGAGCATCCCCGGCGCGCCGAAGTAATATTTCATGCCTTTCTCGTGGGCGATCTCGTCCCTGCTCGTGATGCCCGATCCGGGCGGTGTGGCTCCCACGCGGAAGCGCCAGTAGCTCTTTGTCGGATCCTGGTCGGCGCAACCAAAAGAAAATTCCGGCGCTCCTCCGGCGAGAAAATTCAGGGAAGGCGCGCCCGCTTCCTGGCTTTGTTTCAGATCGAACACAAAGCGAGCGCCGCCGCCCCAGTCAAAGGCCTCGATCCAATTCGCCCGAGGATTGCGATCGACGGCTCTGAGCGGCGCCGGAGAGGCGGCCATCGCGGGAAGCGCCACGAGCATTTGAAGAGCGACCATGGTTGCGAGGAGGGAGTTGGCGCCGATTGGCATGGAAGGCGTCTTTCTGGGCATTTTGTGACCTCGATGAATGAGAGAGCGGATAGTGTTCGCCCGATGAGCAAAAGAGAACGGCGGCGTGGCGGGTGGACTCATCGCCGTGTCGGCCGCCGAGGGGCGGCCTCTACCGAGAGCGATGCGAGACTCCGAGCCCTGTGATCGTGACGACACACGCTCTGGCGACGCCGTGCGCTTTGCTTCTGACATTTTACGCCCCTGACTTTCCAGAGAGAGGGGGGATGCCGATCGACACACGAGCTCACCGCGCGGCGCAGGGAAGCTTCGGATTACCGTCGATCATCGCTTTCAGCGCCGAGGTTCCAGATTCGAAAAAAATCCGCGGCGTCTTGGCGCGGATCACGGACGCGTTCAGGATGGCTTGGACATCGTCTTGCGTCAGAGCGGCGGTTTCGAGCGCGTCGTCGCTCGGCGCAAGCGCAATGCGCTTTATCTCCTTGTCCGCCTCGCCCAGGAGAACGAGCATTCCCGGCGCGCCGAAGTAATATTTTATGCCCTTCTCATACGCGATCTCGTCCTTGCTCGTGATGCCAGATCCGGGCGGCGTGATTCCCACGCGAAAGCGCCAGTAGCTCTTCGCCGGATCCCGGTCGACGCAACCAAACGTAAATTCAGGGTCGCCTCCCGCGAGAAACTTCAGGGACGGCGCCCGGACTTTTGTTTCGAATTCGGTTCCGGCGAGAAAATCTCGGTGTGCCGCGTCCGCTGCTAGGCTCTGTTTCAGATTCAACACAAAGCGAGCGCCGCCGCCCCAGCTACGGTCCTCGATCCAATAATTCGACGGAGAGTCGCGATCGACGGCTCTGAACGGACCTGGCGACGCGGCCAATGCGGGAAGCGATGCGAGCGCGAGGACGGTGACTAGGCGAGAACCGGCGCCGACTGGCAGGGAAGGCGTCTTTCTGGACATTTCGCGACCTCGAAGAATGAGTGAGCGGATAGCGTTCGCCCGATGAGCAAAGGAGAACGGCGGCGTGGCGGGGAAATTCATCGCCGTGTCAGCCGGTTCAGTCGAACGATGGCCGCTTACGTCGCCGCCATGAGTGAACCACGAGGACCAGCAGCCACAAGACGAACAATCCGGCGCCGATGGGTAGGGTGAAGATCATCAGCCAGCCGCCGACCGCCATATTGTAGAGGGTCTGTCCCACGTCCGAACCGAGGATGAGGCAGGGGTGCGGATTGCCTTCATCAAGCGCGCAGCTGTTGGCGCTCGCGACGAGGCTCGCGGCGAAGAGAGAGAGCAGCGGCAAGAAGGCGAAGAAAGTGATCGCGACGAGCGCCAGTCCATAGCGCCAAGCCAGCCTATGCCGGCTCCAGCCGGGGAAGTCGATCATCGCGGTCACCATTTCCACATGCGCTTCAGTCATCGATCCCGTAGATGCTCGCGTCGTAAACGAGTCCAATCTCCGCTCCATCCGGCGCCTGGACACGTAGGGCGGTCCATTCCTCGCCCGCCTCCGGCCCGTTATCGATTTGCGAGACGTTGCCGAGCTGGAGCGGCCGGTATTGTCCGGCGGCCGCGGGTTCGCAGGCTTGTCCGGCGAGCGAGCGCAAAAGCGTGGCGCGCAACATTTTCGGCTTTTTCTCGTGCAGATGGGCCTTCTCGACGATAGAAACGACGAAAGTCGCCGCTTCGTAGCTCGGGCAGCGATAGCCGCGATGATAGTCTCCGTGCTTCTTGCCGCTCAGGGGGATCATCCCCTGGAAGCTTCCATGACTCGGATCGCCGATCCAATTTTGGAGCGCTTCTCTCGAATCCTGCGCAGACGCCGAACCGAAGGCGAGGAGCAGGATGGGCAGGGCGCAAATATTTCTCATAATTTTTGAAATCCCGGATCTTCGGATAAGGCATGGAGCCATCCGATCCTCGCGAAATCAATCACGCCGACGCACCGGTACAATGCGCGCGTTGCCGCTGACAGAGACGCGGCAAATAATATGCTATGACGCCTCGGGGCTATGAACACGTCTATCAGAAAGGGGCAGGACATGCGCATCGACGGAGAGGCTGTCGTTCAGCAAGGCGACGACTGCCTTGCGCGAGGGGACGTTCAACTGTCTCAACAGTTGCGAGACATGATTGCGTACCGTGAAATGCGACAGTTTCAAGCGCCGGCCGATCTCCTTGTTCGACAGGTCATGCATCAAGAGCCGCAGAATGTCGTGTTGTCGCGCCGTCAGCGTGGACAGCCTGTGTGTGAGGGACAAGTCGCGCGCGCCGGCCGCTTCGCGCCGCGCATACAGCACGCTGCCCTCCGGCAGCATGTGACGCACCCGAGCGAGAATATCGTCCGCGTCTTTGGTCCGCACCGCGAACAAGACGACGCTCGCGGTCGCACTGTGCTCGATCATCGAGCGGCCTCCTGAATGCCCTCTGTCCCGAAGGTTTGGCGCGATGTCCGAAATGTCGTATTTGTCCATGCTGAAACTTCCGCGTGGTCCCTTTCCCAGCTCCGTAGCATCGCTGGAGCGCGGGTTCATTCGACTTCCGGCGACGAGCGCGAGCGCGGCGACGAGCGGCGGCGAGAATCTGCGAATGGCGACTGTGGAGGGACGAACGGCACGGCTTTGCGGAAGCGCTGCGGATGGCGCCACGAGTCGGTGAACGGAAGTCGCCGTGGGTAAATCTGAAGAGGAAATGAAGGATGATGAAGCGATCGTCCAACGCATGCGCCATCCGTCAGGCCACAATTCGTTTCGGCCTGATCTATTGGGGTGGCGCGTTCCTTTCATCAGTTGTTCTTTGGATTCTTAAAACAACAGAATCTGTAGACTACACCCAGCGCGTCGCATATATTGCAGAAAAAATTCTTCGATATGGGTCCGGATGGCTTATTACAGCTGGAATTTCGTATATTTTGTTTTGCTTAGATAGGTGGGCGAGCCGTCGCGGGCCATCGGAAAGCTCCCTGCCGATTTTCGTCGTATCCTCCTTCTTGATCTCCCTAGCAGCGGCGCCGGTTTGGGCTGCATTGGGCTATGCCGCTCAAACTGTCTACCCTTTGCCACAACTGGCAGCTCACGACTGGAATAGTTTCATCAACGACACAGCCTTAGGTGCGGCGTTGTTTTTTGGCTGGTCCTGTCTGTTCGTCAGCCTCATCTTCAGTTTCGAACTCCATGACCGCGGACGTCGGCTAGCCGCTGCCCGTGAGGAAGCGCTGTCGGCGCAAATGCGCGCGTTGCGGTACCAGGTAAATCCGCATTTTCTCTTCAACACGCTGAACTCGATCGCCGGCCTGATCGAGGAGGGATCGGCCACCCGCGCCGAGCGCATGGTCCTGTCGCTCTCGACATTCCTGCGCGCGACCTTGTCGCTCGATCCCATGCATGACGTGTCCTTGGCGGATGAGCTGGCTCTTCAGGAGGAATATCTGCAGATAGAGCGTGAACGCTTTTCCGACCGGATGGCGTTCAGCATCGACATGCCCGACGATGTGCGCAGCGCCCTTGTGCCGAGCCTGATCCTGCAGCCGCTGATCGAGAATGCCATCAAGCACGGCGTCGGCGCCACTGTCGGCAAGGTCGAGATCGCGCTGCGCGCGCGCCGTGAGGCAAACCGGCTTCGGGTCACGGTCGAGAACGACATGCCGATGGAGGATGACGGCAAGAAGCCTGCCGGCATGGGAGTCGGATTGCGCAACGTCGCGGAACGTCTGCACGCCCGCTTTCAAGGCGACAGCTCGTTTTCATCCGGCCCGGTCGCGCCCGGCCGCTACCGCGCGTTCATCGAGCTCCCGTGGCGGCTCGCATGAGCGAGCTCACGATTCTCGTCGTCGACGATGAGCCGCTCGCGCGCCGCAGGCTCTTGCGTCTGCTCGCGAAGATGGAATGGGTCGGGCGGATCGACGAAGCCGCCGACGCCAGGGAGGCTCGTCGCGCGGCGGAACAATCTCGGCCCGACATTCTTCTGCTCGACATTCAAATGCCGGGCGGTAGCGGCTTCGATGTTCTGGAAAGCTTCGGACCGGAGCCGCCGGTGGTCGTTTTCGTCACCGCATTCGACCATCACGCCCTACGCGCCTTCGAGGCCAATGCCGTCGACTACGTCACCAAGCCGATCGAGCCGGGGCGCTTCGCTCGCGCCCTGGAGCGCGCGCGGATCGCCGCGGGCGCGCGCCTTCAGGCGGACCGAGTCGCCGAATTGCAGGAAACGATCGCTTCCCTGAAGCGCGCTTTGACCGAACAGCCGAAAAAGCCGACCGAGTTCTGGGTGAAGGCGCAAGGCGAATACTTGCGCGTCACGCTGGCCAATGTGATCCGCTTTCAGGCGGAACGCGATTATGTGCGTATTCATGTCGTCGGCGCGGACTATCTCTTTCAGGAGAGCCTGTCCTCGCTCGAACGCCGTCTCGACGGTGAAGAGTTCCTGCGTATCCATCGCGGAGCGATTGTGCGCCGCAGCGCCATCACGCGTATCAAGCAGGCGCCTTTCGCGGCGCTGATCGCGGTTTTGAGCGATGGTTCGGAAGTGCGCGTGGGGCGAACCTATGCGCCGTCGATCCGCGCGAGGCTCACGCGGGCATAGCGTGAGCGCCTTCTCGGCCGACTTCCTTAGGACCGTGCTCACTGTTCGAGCGGAACGCCGTTCTGTGCTAGCCACTCGGCGACCGCCTGCCGCGCGCGCCGCGCCTCTGCGGTGAGCAGACGCTCCTGCGTCATGAAGAGATAAGGCTGGAAAGTCTTGCCCTGCCGATTGCGTGCCGCGGCCGGGGCTCCTCGCTGCAAGATTCTCAGGACCCGTGCCGGATCGCCGATCTGCGCCGCGACGTGCAGAATTGTATTGCCCATGTTGTCGGAATGATTCAAACGCGCTCCGGCGGCGAGCAACATTTCGAACTGTTGCTCCCGCTCCCACATCAAGGCCGCCATCAAAGGCGTCCTGCCGGTCAACTCATTGCGGGCGTCGACCTCGATGCGGCGCGTCAGCAGCAGGCGCAGATATGCCGGATCGTTCGCTTTGGCGGCAAAGTGAATCGTCGTATCGCCGTCGATTCCGGGCTGCGCAGGGTCGGCGCCGACATTCAGCAGCGCTTGGAAGGCGATATGGCTTTTGTTGAGCATAGCCCATTGCAACAGCGTGACGTTTCTGTCACCTCTCGCTCGCACATCGGCGCCCGCGGCCACGAGCTCTGCGGCGCGCTTGCTGTCCCCCTGCATGGCTGCGTCGAGCAGCGCGACGACCTTAGGGCCGAAGAATATCTCGCGAGAGCTCGGCTCGGCTCCGCTCGGCTTCGGCAATAAGAACTGGAGCAGGCTAATTGCACCCAAGAGAAAATTCCGGCGAGAAAGCCTGGCCGATCGCTTCGCCCAGTTCATGGCGCGGACTTCTTCCACGGCTCGAATGTGCTTAAAGTGTAGCCCGTCTCGCCACTGATGTGGAGCGTCGCGCCTTTGCATTCCCGCAGGCGGGTCTCGAAGCTGTGGCTCGTTTCGATCTGTTCGAGATCTGTCCGAACGCGCCCATGGTGATGCCATACGGTCGCCTGATAACGGGCGCTGTCGGTCTCCGTCCGCTCTATGCCCGCTGTTTCCAGCGACGTCTCATGGTCGGAGCCGTCGGCATCGAGAGTCTTCTTGACGACGCGTTGCTGTTCCTCGGCATATTGGCGCTCGAGTTCCTCGACGCATGCTCGATGCGACGCGAGCGTTTGCGAAGATGGCGGGACTGGCAGCCTGCCGCTCGCATCGGCCGGCTGCGACGCCAGAAAGATCACAAGACCGAAAGCCTTCGCCAGCGATCGGAAACGCATCCCTGCCATAGACGTGCTGCTCCATCGATTTGCGATCGATTTCGACTCGAATCAACGAGTCTCGCCAGAATAGGGGGACTCTCCGCCTCGCGAGTCGTTCGTGTGCTCTTTCAAATTTGCGCAAACACAAACCGCGTCGGCGCAATTATTGGAAAGCTGTTTGCGAATGAAGGAGCAATCCGGCTTCGAATGAACCATCTGTGTCTTGGTGGCGTTCTCATAGGCGTAGACGGCGGCCTTGGTGTCCAGAATTTCCATGAGTCTCAATCCGCTGTTTTGGCAGATCAGCCGCTCGATCGGCTTGCTTTGCCTTTGACAGTCGAGGCAGGACGGAACGTCGCCGTAAAAATCCGACAAATCGCCAATCGCGCGCTTGACCTTGTCGACGTCTACGTTCGGGCAATCGACCGCAAGTGCGCGCCTCGCGACGCCCGTGAGAAGCAAGATCAACAAGGACGCCAACAAAGCTGTTCGCATATCATCCTCCTTTGCGTTCGTGTTCCGAATCGCGACGAACTCATCGAAGCGGCTCGATGCGGGTGACGCAGGATCTCTTCGTCATATCGCTCCCGGGCGTGAACAGAGAGAAGGAAAAGAACGTCTCTCCTGGGCTGTTTTTGCCGCCATCCTCATTGCGACCGGCGCGGACAAAAATCGGCCTGGGCTCGGCGAGAAGATTGATCCGGAAAAAGGCAGTGTGTTCGTCATCGATCTGATCGCCATATCCGTCCGTCTTGCAATTGTCGGAAAGCAGGGTCACGGTCCCGGCGCTCAGCTGCCTTTGGAGAATTTCCTGATAATTGCTGCTCGGATAAAACTTCTGAAGCTCTATTCCGCGAGCCCCTTTGGCGCTGTGGAAAATGACGTCGATCGAGGCGTCGCCTTCGTTGCCTCTTTTGCTCGTTGCTTTCGCGCCGATCCCGACCGGCAGATCGACGTCGCCAAATCCCCTCAGGCGCAGTTGCCCCAGCAAATGGTAAGTCACGCTGAGGTCCTTCTCGGAGTCCTCGGGATAGGCGAAACCTTTCCATTCGATGTTCGACAGCGCGGCGATCTCCTTGTCCCGCTTGCCCTGCGCGAAGGCGAAGAGCAACGTTTCGAGTGGGCTGCTCGCAGCGAGCGCCTCAATTGAGGCGCCGGTCGCCAACGCGATAAGGGCGAAAAAAATAGCGAACCGGGTGGAGATTTTATAAGTCATGCAAGTGTCGACCATCTCGTCGCGGCTCCTTCAACATCGCCAATGGAGAAAACACCAGACAATTCGCGTCGGCGCGACAGCGCAAGGTCATGAGGCAGGCGAGAATGAATCGTTTCATCCTTGCTCCAGTCACGGACGGCCGCTCGAGACTCTGATAGTGGTTCACTTCTTGGCCGGCTCGCTCACGCATTTTTCAATCGGGAAAAGCACGAAGCGCTTACCTCTCAGTGCGGCGGCTTTCTTCGGTTCGAGACCGTGTTCGCCGTAAGGATCGACCTCGAATGACGTCAAGGCATACTGTCCGGTATTCTCCTGGTAGCGCCATGACCCATTCTCGCCGGAGTCCTGATCGGCACCCCAAAGGTCGTAGCTCGTGATTTCCAAATTATTTGGATTGATTTTCCCGTTCGGAAGTCTGGTCGCGACTTCGTATCCCGTCGCTCTGGGCTTTTCCGCCAACTCGGAACTAATGTCGTCCCCCCAACGAAGCTCGTATACGGGCTTTGCGAATTGCATCAGCCGGTAGCCGTGGTAAGTCCGCCACTGAAGAAATACGCGGGTCCGGGCGGCGGAATATTCGCAATGGAGATCGTAGATGACAGTGGCGGTCTTTCCGCTGCGCCGCGCCACGAGCATTCGGTCATCCTTGATGAGGTTCACGTTATCGGTATCGTCACATCCGGCGTCGGTATGTGAAATTAGGAATCTGCGCGCCTCTTTCATCGTTGGAACATCCGGAGGCAATTCTGCGCCGCGCGCGGAGGTTTGCGCGAAAAGCGCCAGGACGAAGAGACGGGCGGCGACGCCCGCAGAGATTTTTAGGAAAGTAGCCATCCGGACAACGGCCTTCTGCAAAAGCGGAGCGCGGCGAACGCGATGAGATGAGGCATATGAGAATGCACGTATTCATTTTCGCTCTACTCAGGACTGGCGCTCGCGTGGTGATGACGCTCTCTCTAAACACTTCCCCTTGCCGGGGGAATGCTGGCGGCGCCTATGCTTCCTCCCGCTGCAAGGGAAGGGCCGGGGTGGGCCAGCCTTTCAAATTTGATGACGCGCGCCACTCGTCCCTCGAAAGCGCTCCCATCGTGATTCATTTTCCACGTTTGCTGACGCAGTTGCTCAACCACTTTCGCGCCGTAGAGCCGCTGTGCCACTTGCCGTGGATAACTTCCTGCCCGTGCAGTTCCACAGAATAATCCTGCATTTCCTCGATCGAGCTGAGCAGCGCCTGCGTGGAGGGGACGGCGAATATGACCATTCCGATCTTTGTGGACCAGGGCAAACTCGCATGAGACGCGTGAACCCTCTGGGTTTCCCCGGACTGGGTAAGACTGACCGTTTCGGTACGGATGTCCGCGGTCGGTGGGATCGCCCCGCCGAAATAGGCGAGGAGCGTGCCTTTGGCTTCGCCCGCCCAATCCATGATCAAGACACCGCCATTCAATTGGAGGAATGATGCGGTGCAGATCTGGCGGGGATCTTTCGGCTGCGAGCGTGAGAATTTCCATACGCCTTGCTTCAATTCGCGCAAGACAGGGTTGTTCTTCAACAGACGCTCTTCGTTTTCCTGCGCGACTTGTTTTTCCCATTGGAGAAGGGCGCGGAACTCATCGGCATTGAAGGGGGGCGGGCCAGAATCCCCACCTCTGCTCGGTCCCACGTTGCTATCGTCTACGTCGTAGGCATGGAGGCAACCCGTCCAGCCGGCATTTTCTTGTCCGGGCACCATAGCGCCGCCTGGGATAAATCCGGGTGGGCAGACGCCTTCGGCAGACGCACGATCAGCGCCAGGGAATGCAAACGCGAAGAGGGAAAATAGGAGGCCGGGCGAAAATCGTAAATGCCTTGTCATTTTCGTGCCTAGTCCCTTAGCATCGCGCCATGAGGCGCCGTCCGAAGGCGCCTCGTTGTCGAAGATCGGCAAAACTCCGGTCCGCATCCGCCATTGTGGAGATTGGACTGCCGCGCCAAGCTACGGGAAATGACCAAGCCGACCAAGGAATACGATGTACCGGTGCTTGCGAGCGGCGTCATTCCTGCAGTTCTCTTCCGCGTGTCCGACCCATCATGAGCCAGCGCCAGCGTACGGGTTCGCCGGGCTCTGGCCGAGGGTCATGGCCGCCTTCCTTTCAGCGGTCGCGGCGGCGCAGGGTCGATAGGATCTCGCGGATCGCGGTGACGACTGCCTCCGGCTTCTCGAGCGGAATGGCGTGACCGCTGTCGACCCACACTTGGCGGGCGCCGGGATTGAGGCGGAGAATGTCGATCCGCTTCGCGTTGCTGTCACGAGCGAGTTCGGAGCTCTCGCTCATGGGCTTGGCAGCGCTGAGGATCGTGACTGGCTTTCCGGTGAACGGCGGCAAGGCGACGAGCGCCGCGCCGGTCGCCGGCAGGGAGGCCAGCTCTTCCTGCGCGACTCCGGGAGACGCCACGTCGATGGCGAGCTTGACCAAAACCGGCCATTTCTCGCGCGCGCCGGCGCCGCTCAACTGCTCCGGATGCGTCGAATCGACCAGCACGAGGCCGGCCACTTCGTTGGGATGACGGCGTGCATAGAGTTGGACGTAAAGACCGCCGATGGAATGGCCGACCAGCACATAGGGCGGTGCGATTCCTCTGGCCCGAAGCGTTGCGCGGAGTTCCTCGACGACGGTGACGCCGTCGCGCGGCGTCGTCGCCGGCGCACTCGCGCCGATGCCGGGACGATTGTAGGCGAAGACGGTGGTTTCCGTCGCGATGTCCGGCAGAACCTTCGACCACCACTCCAATCGACCGCCGAGCCCGTTTTCGAACACAACGGCCGGCATGCCCTTTCCTGTGACGACGTGCTCGACCTTTCTCTCGGCGAGGACCGACGTGGGGACGCCGTCCATCGAGGCGCAGCTGCCGAATGCGATTGCGAGGAGAAGTGTCGCGACGATACGGCCGGAGCGTCGAATGCGTGGTGTGTCTCGCACCGCTTTCTCTCGCTTGCGCTTATCCTCGACCGTCATCCTCAAACGTCCCGCGACATCGACGCCAAAACGTGACGATACGCGGGGATCATCGACTGCGGATCCGACGCCCGACGTGCTTTGATTTCGTTCTCGATCAGGGCATTGAAAAATGCCACGAAGTCGTGCTTTCCCGTATCGGAGGAAACGCTTCCATCGAAATCCCCGCCGGCGAACTGAATTTGAAACAGATCATCGAGCGTGATTTCGCCTTGCTCGAACTTGCTCTTACCCCACGCCACATATTCAGCCTTGGCTATGTTAGCAAAGTCCGGCTGGCCGACCCTCCATGCCCGTGATGCATTAACCTTGGCAGGCGTTACTTGCGCTTCTGCAAAGTACGACTCAAAGGAGCCAGCGCTCTGTGGTTTTTCGGCAACCCTCGGCGCGGCCGACTCCGGCGGGTGTGCGCGAAATGCCGGCGTGGAAATTTTCATCGCTCGTTCCTTATCGGGAAAGGCTTGGGAGACGTTGGTTTTTTGAACGCCCAGCTTCGGCCTGCCTCAGTAACACTTGCTTCGACGCTCGTGCCTAGATGCTCCGGAGCACCAGTACACTATGGCTCTCGTGCTAGATCAGAGCGGCCGACGAGGCGCTCGAAATCGCCGCACGCGCGGAACGATTCGACTCCACGATAGCGCTCGGTGACGCGCTGCAGACGGATCACAGGGCGCGACGTTCGATATGGCGGCGGGCCGATCTCGAAAAGCTCGCGCTGAGCGTTTTTGTCATCGCGCCGCGCGGCTTCCGCCACGTCGTACGCATATTCGCGCCTATGTTGTTCGGCGGGCGAGACGACCGGCGCGACGCAGACGACGCCGGCGACTTTCTCCGGGTGAGCCTCGGCGAACAGCATTCCCAGGGCTGCTCCCCAGGAATGGCCGACGAGGAGAATGCGATCATGGCGGTGTCGCGATTGCAAATGATCGACGATGCGGTCGAGGTCCGCGACATGGCGCGCGATGTCGAGCGAAGCCGCAGGCGTCGCTGGATCGAATGACCTGCCGGCGCCGCGCTGGTCATAATAAGCGACGAGGAGGCGGCGTTCGAGGCCGCCGTCGAAATAGCGGAGCAGGGGGCGTTCGGCACCTCCTGGGCCGCCGTGCAGCCAGATCATGAGAGGGGCGTTCGCGTGATCGCCACGCGCCTCGAGATAGAGGCGCGCGCCGTCATCCATCTCGACATTTTCAGAAACTGCAATTCCGTCCGTCGCGCCGCCCGCACGCGTGTCGTCCGACATCGGGCAGGACGCGCAAAGAGACGCCGCGAATGCGAGCGCGGCCGTCGCCTCGCGCGCCACGCGGGTTGGCGCGCTCGCGGCGCCATGAGGTCTCGCGAGCCGACGGCGGAGAGCCGACGTCCGGATTGCCATGCTCATCGCTCTGCTCATTCCTTTTCCAGGAGCGCGGCGACGCAACGCTTTATGGAAGGACGATCGACGAGCTTCAGACCATTCGCGGTGGCGGCCGAGAGCTCTCCCTCGAACTCGGCTTCGCCGACGTGACCGGCGGGTTCGGCGAGCAGAAGATCGGCGCCCTTCTTCATGGCCCTCGCCGTTTCGGCGAAGAAACGTTCGGCCGAAGGCGTCTCATGCACGACGGCGAAAGCGAAAGTGAAATCGACCGAGCTATCCAGGTCGTTCAGAGCCATCGAATCTGTCGGACAGACACGAGCGTCTATACGATCGAGCAGACCTGCTCTTTGCGCTCGGCGCCTCAATCCGTCGATCATCTTCGGTTGCGCGTCCACCGCGATGACATGGCCGGCGGGGCCGACCATGCGCGCGGCCTCGAGCGTGAAAAAACCCATTCCCGGACCGGGCTCGAGCACGGTCATTCCGGCGCGCACATAGGGCGCCAGGATGAGAGCGGGATCTTGAAGCAGCCTGCGAAGGGGGCTCGCGAGCAAATAGCCCACCCACCAGGGGCACACGGAATGTTCAGCCATCGGTCTTGCTCCAATGTCGTGAGCTTTGCGCGCCATCCGTCGGATCGGCGCGGGCCGGCTCGTCGAGCAGCGCCCGCAAATAGGCGACATGGGCCGAAAACGCGCGGCGCCCGACGCTCGTCGCGCGCACGCGGGTCTGCGGCTTCTTGCCGATGAATTTCTTTTCGACGGCCACATATCCTGCTTGCCCGAGCGTTTCGAGATGCGCGCCGAGATTCCCGTCTGTCGCGCCGACGATCGCGCGCAAACGGGTGAATTCGATCCACTCGCCCGGCCCGAGGACGTTGAGCGACGCCATGATCCGAAGGCGCATCGACTGGTGAATTATTTCGTTGGGCTTCATCGCTCGCCGACGCCGTGTCGATACAGCCAGAAGCCGCCGAGCACGAAGGCGACGACATATGTCGCGCATGCGTGCAGCCATGCTCCCGCGAACAGGAAAGCTGCGAAGCTCATCGCTGTTCCGACGAGTCCGAGAACGGCGAAAAGCGGTTCTTGCCAAAGGCCGGCGATGACATAGCCCAACATCATCAGCGTCGCCCAAAAGACCGCGAGGCGATCATGGCCGGCCGGTGCCAGAAGATATGACCATGCGACGCCATAGGCGCCCAGAACGAGAAAACCGACGATGGTCCGCCAGCCCGCGCGTCAAACGTCCCGATGCGGCGTCGATAGAGCGTGATTGCGGCGGTCCCGAGAAGACCGGCCGCGTCGACGCCGTACCAGATTGCCTCAGTTTGGTCCGGATGCGCCGGGGAGATTCCCGCTCCTACGGCGACCAACACGCCCCAGAGGATCAAGAACGCGCCAGCACGACGATACGCCAACGCCGCTCTGGTCCGCCGCTCGACAATGGCGATCTGGGCGAGCGAACCAGCGGCTCCGTCACGTGTGTCGCCCATGAGAGGCTCCGTGTTTGTAGAGGACTCTGTAGCACAGAGTAAATAACTTGCACAACACGGTCGAAGCGCCGAGGCGGCACTTTGATCGCTTATCGATCGAGCGCCGTCTTCATCGCGGCCATGCCCTCGTCATCAACGGTTCGATAATCGCCGCGGCGTCATCTGGTTGGAAATTCGCCGTCTATACGACCCTCGCGCGGTCGCCTCGATGGTCGCGACGTGACGAAGCGCTCCAGTTTGCCCAGAGTTTGCAGTCCCAGTTCCACAGCGCCGAAGGCCTTTGCCTCCCGAAACTCGGCAGCCGTGCTCAATACCATGCCCAGCGTAACCCTCGTCGCCCCGTCCTGATCCTCGAACGAGACCCAGGCGTCGGCATGCTTCGGCCCGTTCTCGCCCCATAGCAGCATATAACCAATCCTCTCCTCGGGCCGGACCTCGCCATAGAGATGGTGGTTCGGGAAGACCGTGCCGTCAGGCCCGATCATGTCGAACACCCATTCGCCGCCCGTTCGCAGGTCGATCCTCGTCGTTCGGCAGGAGAACCCGTCCGGCCCCCACCATTGCGGCAGCGTCTCAGGGTTCATCCACGCGCTCCAGACAATGGTTCGCGGCGCCTGTATCACTCGCTGCAGCACCATGGTCCGCTCGGCCACGCCCGTGAGATTGTCCAGTCCAGCGCCGAAACCCTGTCGGTAGCCCGCCTCCATATCCCCGGCCAGCGATGAAAGCTGCACCGTCACGATCAGCCGGCTGCGCTCGCCCGCGTCTGAGATGTCCGCCGTCACCAGCGCTACCGATTGCGTCACGCCCCCGGACGAGACCACCTCGTAGTTCACGCTGCATACCGCCGGCTGCAACTCCAGCCAGCCGTTCTCGCAGCGGATGTCCGGCTCGCCCTCGACCTTGCACAGCGAGACCTCGCGTCCGCCCACCCTGGTGTCGGCCTCCAAGAACTCCACCGTGACCGAGGGCGTGGGGGCGGCCCAGATCGCCCGCGCGGCCGGCGCCGTCCAAACCTGCCACAGCGCCGAGGAGGGCGCGGCCACGTCGCGCTCGAAGGTCAGTGTCGCAAAACGGCGCCTCCTGTCATCGGGTCCCACAGGTGTCGGGGTGCTCGGATCCGAGTTCAATGTCATTTCGCGCGCTCCTTCATCACGTTCGTCACAAATGCGTCCAAGCGGTCGAGCCGAGCTTCCCAGATCGTTCGCTGTTCATCGAGCCATGTCCGCGCCGGATCCAGGGCCTCGGGCACGATGGCGCAGGTGCGTATCCGCCCGTCCTTGGACGTGGTGATCAACCCTGCCTCCTCCAGCACGGAAATGTGCCGCATCACCGTGGGCAGACGCAGGCCCGTGGGGCCTGCCAAGTCCGTCACCCGCGCGGGCCTTTCGGCGAGTCGAGTCAGGATCGATCGACGGGTCGGATCGGCCAGAGCGTGGAAGAGCAGCGAGAGATCTGGATCATGCTTAGCCATGCAACTAACTATCATGCGGTTTATCGGCGACGCAAGAGACACTTCGCCATATCGCTAAGTGTTTGCTCCCCGGCTCGTCGCGCCCTTGGAACAATCTGCTTCTGTTGCGCTCGCGCTCCGGAGTGGGGGTGAGTTGGTCATTGAAGCACAAAAATAGGGTTGCGCTTGACAGCAATACGTCCGTACGTATTATACGGTCATGGCAAAAGCATCCCACCGCGACCGCATTCTGGACGCCGGCCTCAAGGTCATGTTCCGTAAAGGCTATAACGGCTCCGGCGTGCGCGACATCGTCGCCGAGGCCTCGGCGCCCCAAGGCTCGTTCACCAATCATTTCCGGTCGAAGGAAGCTTTCGCTCTCGAGGTGCTCGATCGATATTTCGACCACGTCAAACGACTCGTCGGGCAAGCGCTCGACGACACGCGCCTGTCTCCACGCGAGCGTCTGAAGCGCTATCTCGACATCATTTCCGACCGGCTCGCCGCCGACGGTTTTTCTCGCGGCTGCCTTATCGGAGACTTCAGCCTCGAAGCCGCTCCGCAGAGCGATCTCTTGCGAGAGCGGCTCGGCCTCATCTTCGCCGAATGGCGCGCGCCATTCGCCGCCTGCATCGCCGAGGCTCAGAAGGCGGGCGAGATCGGCGCCGCCTTCGATCCCGACGACCTCGCCGAATTTCTGCTCGCGTCCTGGGAGGGCGCGATCCTGCGCATGAAGGTGGAGCGCGGCCCCGAGCCGCTCGAACGATTCAAGCGCATCGCCTTCGCAACGGTTTTCAAGGAGCCATGACTATGAACAACGACGTTACGCTTCCGCGGCTTTCCGTGCTCGATTCGACGATCGCATATCGTGAAGCGGGCTCCGCCGAGGCGCCGGTCACGCTATTTCTGCACGGCAATCCGACCTCGTCGTACATTTGGCGCAACATCATTCCGCATGTCGCGCCTGTCGCTCGCTGTATCGCCCCTGATCTGATCGGCTTCGGTCAGTCTGGGAAGCCGGACATCGCCTATCGATTCGCGGATCACGTTCGCTATCTCGACACGTTTCTCGAAGCGGCAGGCCTGACATCGGCTTATCTAGTTGCGCAGGATTGGGGAACCGCGCTCGCTTTTCATCTGGCGGCGCGCAGACCCGATTTTGTTCGCGGCCTCGCCTTCATGGAATTCATCCGCCCCATGCCGACGTGGGACGACTTCCATCAACTTCCCGCGGCGCGCGAAATTTTCTGCACGTTCAGAACACCCGGCGAAGGCGAGACGCTGATTCTCGAAGATAATGTCTTTATCGAGCGAGTGCTCCCCGGCTCCGTCGTCAGGAAGCTGAGCGATGAGGAAATGGCCGCATACCGCGCGCCTTTCCCGACACCGCAATCGCGACGACCGATCTGGCGATTTCCTAACGAGTTGCCGATCGCAGGCCGCCCCGCCGACGTCGTCGCCGCCTTGGAGCAGGCGCATGCGGCTTTGGCGTCGTCCCATTATCCCAAGCTGCTCTTCGTGGGCGATCCAGGCGCGCTCGTCTCTCCCGCCTTCGCAGACTGCTTCGCTCGGACCTTGCATGATTGCCGCGTCGTCCGCCTCGGCGCCGGCACCCACTATCTGCAGGAAGATCATCCCGAAGCGATCGGGCGAACGCTCGCAGGCTGGATTGCGGCGACAAGCCGTGAAGGCCGTGACGCGGCGTGAACGGCGAGAGGATGATGTCGCAGCGAACCAGCAACCCCATCCATCATCACTTCATCTGGAAGATCAATCAATGATATCGACGAGCCACTCCATCGATTCCGCTACGCTCGAATGGATTCCGCTGCGAGACGGACTATTTTTTCGCCCTTTGCAATTTACCGAGGATGGCTATTCCCTTCAATTGCGTCTCGAGCCGGGGGCGACGATCACCCGGCACAGACACACTGGTGAAGTGCATGCCTACAACCTTTTCGGCAAGCGAGAGCTCATCGAGACGGGTGAGATCGTGGGGCCAGGGACCTATGTCTTCGAGCCTGCCGGCAACGTCGACAGCTGGCGATGCGTCGGGGACGAGCCTTGCATCGTCCAAATCTCTTTGAAAGGCCGGGTCGAGTATCTAGATGCCGATGGCGTCGTCACTGGCATCGACGATGCATTCAGCACGCGCGACGCCTATCAAAAATGGTGCGACGTTCGAGGCGTCATCCCCAACCTCGCGCTCATTCCCGATCACGACTCGACGAGCGCATTTCAGGCGAGGCGCCGAGAAGGGCGGCAATAGCCGCCCAGCCTCCACTCCTCCTGCGCTGCAGGCTTCCTGTTCGACAGGGACTTACATCGCGCATCGACGGCCTCGACGGGCCGTCGTGTGGGACTACCCCAGTCAGAATCGAGCGGCGACCCCATGGATACAGCGATCAGTTCGAACCCACGCACGTTTCTGGAAGGCCTCGCCTCGAAAGGGCCTGCCGCCGAATATGCCGATCAGCTCATGCTGTACGGGCAGTTCGTGGGCGATTGGCTCGCGGAGGCGACCGAGTTCGCAGCCGACGGAACAGTCACACATTCACACTGGGATATTCGTTTCGACTGGGTGCTCGAGGGACGTGCGATCCAGGATCTATGGATCACGCCGCCGCGGGAAGGCAAAGAAGTGAGTTGGTCGCAAGTCGGGATCGATATTCGACGACCATCCGCGTCTACGACCCTGAGATCGACGCCTGGCACATCATCTGGATCAATCCGCCCAATGGAAACATCACCCGCCAGCTCGCGCGACGAGCGGTCGATGAAATCATTCAACTGTCCGGCGTCGACGCCGCTGGGTCGATGACTCGATGGGTCTATCGGGACATGACGAGGGACAGCTTTCGCTGGTGCAATGAACGATCCGCCGATCATGGAAAGACTTGGCGATTGGTGCAGGAAATGCGGGCAAAGCGTCAATCTTCCAGGAGCGGCTCGCGCGTTTTTCCGCGCTGAGATTCATCAGTCGACCGGCGCACAATCCAGCGAAAGGCCGCGACGAGCGCGCCACCACGCCACCACATCGACCCCTGTGCGGCACCTCTCCACAGCATTGCGACAATGAGAGGAGCGCGGCGCGAATGAAGGATTCGATATGATTCAACTCTATTATGCGGCGACGCCGAACGGTCTCAAGGTTCGCATTTTCCTTGAGGAGGCGGGCCTTCCCTACCACATCGTCCCGGTAAATCTCTCTATAGGAGACCAATCCCGGCCTGAGTTCGTCGCGATCGCGCCGAACGGGCGAATCCCCGCCATTGTCGATCATTCGCCCGCCATGCGCGACCAGCCGCTATCGATATTCGAGTCGGGCGCGATCCTCCTCTATCTCGCCGATAAAGCCGGGATGTTCATGCCCGAGGAGCCGAGCCGGCGTCTGGAGGTGCTTCAGTGGCTGTTCTGCCAAATGGCAGGATTGGGACCCATGGCTGGCCAGATCGGCCACTTCAATGTCTATGCGACCGAAACGCTCCCCTATGCGATCGAGCGTTACAGAGTCGAAACCGCGGGGCTCTATGGCGTGCTGGACAAGCGCCTTGCAGACCGGCCCTTCATTGTCGAGGATTATTCAATCGCCGACATGGCTTGCTTTCCATGGATCGTCCCGCACATGGCGCACGGCCAGAACCTTCGGGAGTTCCCCAACCTGCATCGATGGTTCGAAGAGATCCGTGTCCGTCCTGCGGTCATAAGAACGTACGGCGACAGCAAGGATGTCTACACCGGCCGGACATTGCAATCGGCAGATTGCGCCACGCTCGGTTCGCAGTCGGAGGGCTAGATTCATGGCGTCCGCTGACGGCGAACCGATATTCGTTTCGACTTTTCGCGATGACAATCAGCTTGCCGGCCTCTACTCGGCGGCGAAGCTCGGAGAGCGGCCCGCGCACGCAATAGTGGAAGCTTTCCGGAACAGTCGGTACCGGGTCTTTGCGCTCGAGGGCGAAAGACTCGTCGGCGCCGGTCGCGCGTTCGGCGATGAAGTCGACTGCGCCGTGATCTGCGATTTGGCCGTTCATCCGGAATTCCAGGGGAGGGGCTATGGCGGCTTCATTCTCGAGGCGCTGAAGCGAGAGGTGCGACATCACAAGCGGGTCATTCTCTACGCTCGGCGCGGCAAGGAGGGTTTCTATTCGAAGCGCGGTTTCAGCCCGATGAAGACGGCCATGCTGTGGTCGTTCGCAGTGTCGGTCGAGCGCAATCGGGAAGACGGGATCATTGAATGATCGCGCTGCAGCGTCCCCAATAACGCAACGCCACGAACCATGTCGTCCAGTATTCGAGATGAAAGCCGAAACCATGAACGACGTCACGATCACCTATTGCAAGCCATGTGGCTATGAAAAGCGGGCAAAGGAGGCTGCCGATGCGCTAAAGGGCAATCTGTCGGTCGCCGCGCGCCTCGTAGCGGGGAAGGGCGGCGTATTCGAAGTGCGTGTCAATGCGGAAATCGTCGCCAGGCGCGTCAAGGGCCATTTTCCGGATATCGATGAAATTGTCGAGTCGGTCTCCAAGGCGGTGAAATAGCAAGGCCGCTGCGACTCGACGCCATCGTGCGCCTCGCGAGGGGCGAAGGCGCCGGAATGGCCACTGGGGCGGCGGCTGCAACAATTCGAAATCGACACGCAACGTTTGCGTTATGGACCTCGAGCACCCTCCAGAGCTCCAGAACGCCATCATGCGAGGACCGCTCGGGAACACGCTCGACTCCTTTCGCTGGATGATCCGGCAAACGAGCAAATATCTCTTTTGGTGTGGGATCACGACATGGTTCAGTCGACGACGATCGCCGTGGTGGAGGACGATCCGGAGATTCGCTCCCTCGTGAAGGGCTTGCTTGATCGCAAAGGCTTCGACGCCGCCGCCTGCGGCGACGGGCGCGACCTCGACCGTTTGATGGCGCGGCGCCGGATCGATCTCGTCGTCCTCGATCTCAGATGCTCCTACGGCCGTGAAATGCCGGTTCGAAAATGACTGAAAGCGGCCTACCGCTGGTGCAAAGCTTCCGCGGACTTCGAACAGAAACGCGATCATATTACGGATTGTTAACCATGTCTCCCAATAGTGGCGCTCACGCTACTGGGGGTTTTGATTATGAAACGAATTCTTGCTTCGACGGCGCTCGTCCTTTTGTCCGAAAGCGCCGCGATGGCGGGCTCACCTGTCCGCTACAATGAACCCCCGGCTCCTTCTCAGCTTCCCACCTATCCCGTTGGCGAACAGTTGCGCGAGCGCGGGCGCAATGACGACGTGACCGGCTCTATCGGCGCGCGATCGTATCGCGGCCGAACCTACGCGCCAATCGTCAGCAAAGACGGCTACGTGCCATCGCGCCCCGTCGCCCCTCCGCCGAGCTGGACAGGATTTTATGTCGGTGCGACGCTCGGAACCGGGTGGGCGAAATTCCGGTTCTCTGATAAGTGGTCGAACTTCGATGGCGTCGGCATGTTCGGCGCGAGCGTCGGCGCGACGGCCGGCTTCGATTATCAGTTCTCGCCGTCGATCGTGGCGGGTATCGCCGTCGACGGAAATGTGAACTCCACTGCGGCGAAGGCGAACTCCTCTGGCGAAACGACGTTCAGAGAGGCGGCCTCTTGGGCGTTGCGCGGGAGGCTCGGAACTCTCACGTCAGACGACACGCTCGTTTACGTGACTGCCGGCGTCTCGGAAGTGTTCACCAGTTTGAGCCTCCCGAACAATGCGCCGGGCGGAGGCGGTGCGCGATACGTCGGCGGCGTGTTCGGAGCGGGCGTCGAGACCCGACTGACGAGCAATCTCTATGGCCGTGTCGAATATCTTCACGGCGTCTACGGCAAGCGAAGCTTCCACGGAGGCCTCTATGACGCTCGGCCAGACACTGGAGTCGCCCGCGTCGGTCTTATCTTCAGACCGTCCGAGTCGGACGGCCGAGACACGCCATTCGCCCCTACTGGCGCGAGGACGCCACTGTTGCGCGAGAGCTGGACGGGCGCGCATATCGGCGCTCATGGTGGCGTCGCGTGGGGTAGCACGAAGCTTTCCGATTCGAATGGTTCGGCCGATGGCGTCGGCGGCGCGGGCGGCAGCGGGGGCGTGCTGCTCGGCTATGACTATCAGTATGGCCGGTCGGTTTTCGGCGTCGAAATCGACGGCAGCGTCGGCGGCGCGAAATCGACCGCGAGCGGCGCGCTTCCTCTGTTCTCGACCAGCGCGCAAATCACTTACGATTGGGATTATTCCATCCGAGCGCGTGCTGGCCACCTATTTGGCGACACGCTCTTGTTCGGAACGGCAGGATGGACGCAAACCTATGGGCGCCTCACGACAGCCGGCCTTTTCGGTATAAGCGCGTCGCACGCCTTCACCGGCGTTCAGCTCGGCGGCGGCATGGAAACGATGCTGACCGAGCATGTCGGCGCTCGTCTCGAATATCTGCATAGCTTCTATGACAAATACGCCGCCGTGCTCGGATCGGCGATCGATGCGCGACCGACAACGGGAAAGGCGCGCGCGGCCGTGCTCTACAAATTCTGACGAAGCGCGACACAACAGCCGGCGTTGCATGTCGCTTCGGCTGCTCGCCACGACAGCCTCCAGAATGGCTTCGCCAGCAAAATAGGCAATGATTGCACTGCAATCAAGTTTGGCGTTGCCGGATGGATCGCGCGACGTGAATTTCGCCGGACGCGCCACGTGGGCTTTTTCCGGCCTCGCCAGCAAGGGGAATGAAGCAGAAGCTCCGGCCGCCCAACGATCCTTGATAGGGAGCGTTGCGGCTTTGGCGGAATAGTCGAAATTGCACGGATGTGTTCGGCGCCGCCAGCGTCAAAGAGGTATCGTCGGCGGCGTTGAGGTCGTCCCAATCGATTCTGCCGGATGTGTGGGCGAGGCTGCCCGTCACGACGACGCGCGAGCCGAGCGTCGCGACGAGCTTGGGCAGAAGCAGCGAAGTGAAGGCGAAGCAGCCGAGATGGTTGACGCCGAACTGAAGCTCGAAGATCTGTTTCGTCCGCATGAGCGGGGGAACCATCACGCCGGCATTGTTGACCAGCGTAACCGTCCGGCGAGACCCGCGGATCAGGCTGGAGGCGGTTTCTTTGCGGCGGGTTTTCGGGACCAGCTTTTGGCGAGGGCGGCGACTTCCGCTTCGAGTGGTTCGGGATCGAAGGCTTTTGGATCGAACTCTTCTCCGAGCCACTCTCGGATTTGAGCATGTCGCTCGTGCTTTTTGTCGCCGATCGCCTCCAGTATTTCGGCATAGCCCCAGGGGCCGCCGACGTCTTCGGGCGGACAGCGCCCGCTCGCCTCGATCAACCTCGGGTAAAGGGCGGCGGGTTCTGCATCGACGAGGCGTTCGATCTTGATCGTGTGCTCCCAGCCGTCGCCGAAGTCGTAGAGATAGCGGAGCGTCTTGACGCCCGCGTCCTCGAGAATGTCGATGAGCTTCGCCTTGCGTGCGTCGAGCGGTCCGTCGGGCCAGTTTGGATCGGGCAAGCCCCATCCGGCGCCGCCGGCTCGGATCTCGTAGAGATGACTGTTGGTCCAGCCGAGCGCGGCTTGCAAGACAAGATGCAAGCGATCGAGCTTTATGCCGAGCGGAACCTCGATGCGCCGCAGGACTTTTGGGTCCACGTCATCGAGGGTGATTTTGAGACGGGCGATGGCGGTCATGCCGCCAGTTTACGGCTTTCCCGCGCTTGCGCCCACCGCCAAGGCAGCAGCGCGGCGAGATCGGTGATCTTGTGATCGTTGATGCGCGCCAGCACGTCGGCGAGCCAGTCCTGCGGGTCGACGCCGTTGAGCTTTGCGGTCGCGATGAGCGTATATATTGCCGCCGCCCGCTCGCCGCCGCGATCGGACCCCGCGAAGAGCCAGGATTTTCTGCCCAGCGCGACGCCGCGCAGGCTGCGCTCGGCGCAATTGTTGGTCAGGCAGACGCGCCCATCGTCGAGGAAGCGCGCGAAGGCGTCCCAGCGCTCGAGCATGTAGTCCATCGCCTTGGCGACATCGGCATGACGCGACAGCCGCGCCCGCTCGGCCCGCATCCAGGCTTCGAGATCGCAGACCAGAGGCGCAACGCGCTCGCGGCGCACGGCCAAGCGCTCGTGGGCGGCAAACCCGTTGATCTCGCGCTCGATGTCGAAGATCGCGTCGATGCGCTTGACCGCTTCCAAGGCGAGCGGCGCGATCGCCGTCTGCTTGCCAAGCGCCTTGTTCCGCGCATGAGCGGCGATGTCCGCGAGCACGAAGAACTTGCGCCTGCTATGGCTCCAGCATGCCGCCTCGACGATTGATCTCGGCGACCTGCCCGGCGCGTAAAGCCGATTAAACCCGGCATAGGCGTCGGCTTGCAGGATGCCGGCAAAGCGCGCCAAGTGGCGCTCGGGATGCTCAACGGTGTGATCGCGCGAATAGAAGAACATCGCCGCCGGCGGATCGGCGCCGCCGAACGGATGATCGTCGCGCACATAGGCCACAGCCGCCCGGTGCGCGTCTTGCCCTTGGCCAGCACCGGCACGGTCGTGTCGTCGCCATGCACTCTGGCGCCGGCGAAGACGTGGTCGCGGATGAGGTCGCAGAGCGGACGCAGCGCCTTGATGACGCGCGCAAGCGCGTGAGCCTCGACATCCGCGCCGACCACGATCTTCTCGTCAGAGAGAAGCATGATCTCCATGCGTCCCTGCGCCTCCGGCGGCGCCGGAAGCGCTGGCTGTTCGGACGGAACGATCGTGACGGGCAAGATCGCCGGCTCAGAAGGCGCCGACGCAAACTGCCGCCGCCAAGCGGCGATAGTGTCCATTATCGATAATGGACACTATCACGGATGGCCAAAGGGCCACAGCGCAAGACTACTCCGCACGAAATCCTCAGCGCCAGGCGGCCGCCGGCGGAGGGTTACGCGAAAGCATCCGCCTCGGCCAATACTTTCGACGCGCTCGCCGATAAGTGCTCGACAAGAAGCGGCGGGTAAATCTCGACGCCTGCATCCAATGCGGGCTCTACGTGCGCGGATGCCTGGAAATCCAGGTCAATGACGTGATCGGCGTCACTTATCGCAATCGTCATTCGAAGATAGTCTTCGATTTCGACGATCCGATGGGCGGTCGACCTGCGTCGCGCAGATGCCGGCGGCGCTGATTGACGAAGGCGCGGTGACATACTCCGGTGGGCGCGCCGGATCAACCGTGCAATGAGATCATTTTTGCGGCCGGCTTTCCGACGGCGAGCGGGCGCGGCAAGATCGTGCCGGCGAGCATCTCGCCGCCGGATGTGTTGCTCGTTGATCGAGCGGGTGCGCCACGGAGTAGCCGCACCCGGGCGTGCTGAAGGGGTGCTTCGAATGGCTTTCGTTACATTCGTCGGCCACTGCGTGGCACGACGAGATGATGGGCTTACAGCGAAGGCGCGAGCAAAGCCTCTCTACTCGATGAGTTTGTAGATGCGTCTGCAGCGACTGCAAGATCGATGTTTAGGCGCGAGCCAAAAAGCGAAGCAATCCTCTCGGCAATGATCGCCCAATCGAATTGCTCTTTTGCTATTGCGCGCGCCCTCGAGCGGATCGCCTCGCTTCGATCGTCTTCCCAAATGCGAGAGCGCAAGAAGGCGACCAACTCGCTTTCGCTCTGCGTCGATATGTGCCATCCATTCGCAGAGACGCCGCGCGCGCCGAATTCATTGGCTACGATGAGACATCCGGCCGCCATATAGTCGAAGAGCTTCAAATTGGTGCCGCCGCCCGAAAACAATAATTGTAGAGCGAAGTCTGCCGAGCTCAGTAGCGCGATCTTGAGATCTTCTTCGACAAAATCGAACCATAGCTCGTCGAAAGCGACCTCAGGCCAGCCGGTGCGGTCCGCCTGCGCGATCGAACCAATCAGCGCGACAGCGCCGTCGAACCCCGCTCGCGCCAATAATTCACGCGATTTGAAGTAGGATTCGACATTCGGCCCATAGCCGCTACCCAAGAAAACCGCCAATGTCTTATCGCCAATCTGCAACTTGCTGCGAAGCTCGGCGCGACGGGCCCTGTTCCAGGCCGGATACTTCGAACAATCGACCCCATTGGGCGCGACAGTGACGAGACTGGGCTGCACATCGTACAACTGGATCAGACGCTCGGCGTCTGCCGCGCTTACCGCCGTGATGAAGTTGGCCTCGCGACAGGCCATTCTCTCTCCGTGAAACACAGTGTCCATGAAGGAAGCGATCTGCGCCGTGCCCAAGCCGCCTCGGAAATGCTGTTCCTTTATATCGTATTCGACATTGTATGATTCGTAGATTTTGATCGCGTTCTGCTTGGCGAATCCAAAACCCAGCAACGCGAGATAGGGGTGAGAGGCGATGACGACATCCGCCGCCCCTACGACCTGTCGCGCCTCGCACGCGAACTCGTCCGAGAATTGATATTCCCGAATGCATAGAACGTCGTGAGCAAGACGTCTCGTCTTCTCCAGAATGTGCCAGTAGTGGTGGAGGTCTCCCGTCGAGGCGGGGAAGACGATCACGTCGAAGCGGTCGGCGAGCTTATAGCGTCTGATGTGATCGCTTTGCCGAAAATCATAGGCGAGCAGCGTTACGTCGTGTTCCTTGGCGATGTTCTTGTAGACCGAGAGATAGCGCGTTTGTCCACCGTCCCGAACCGGCGTAATGTCGAATGTGGAAAGGACTACGATTTTCATCGGCGCGCTCCCTTCAAAACGTCGAGGAGCGTTCCGGCGACGCGATCCCAGTCGAAGCGCGAGGCGGCGTCATTCGCCTTCATGGCGAGGCGAGAACGCAGCTCCGAATTGGTCGTGAGCTCCAGAAGCCCATTTGCGATCGAGCTCACCGACAAAGGATCCACGAGAATGGCGGCGTCCTGTGCAATGTCCTGCATGCTGGTTTCCTGAGAGGTCAAGACCGGGACGCCGCACGCCAGCGCCTCCAGCACCGGCATGCCAAATCCTTCATAGATGCTGGGATAGGCGACGAACATCGCCCCCGAGTAGAGCGCCGATAGATCTTCGTTGTCGACGCCGCTCAGCACTTTCACATGTTCCGAAAGCCCGCGGCTCGTGATCAACCCCATCAATTCGTTATATCCCCAACCGTGAGAACCGACGATCACCAGCGCCGGTGGGTTTTGGACGCTGAGCCGAAATTCGTCGTAAGCCATCACGAGGCGAACGTGATTCTTGCGTGGCTCGAGCGTTCCCACGTTGAGAATGTAATCTCTCGGCAGAGCGAATTTCGCGAGCGCTGCGTCGACCGCGGAAGGTGGGCGCCGCGTGATCGCGCCGGGCCCGATCCAGGTGGTCGTCAGACGCTCTGCGTCGATGCCGACATTGTCGATGATGTCATTGCGGGTCGTATCGGAAATACAGAAAATGTGATCGGCTCTCTTGAACACATCGAGGACGTTTGCGAAATTTTCGATCGCGTCCTTGCCGAAGAAGTTCGGGAACATGACGGGGATCACGTCGAACGCCCAACTCGCCAGAGCGAGCCCGGGAATTGCGATTGGGATGAAATGGCTCGCAATATAAACGGTTGCGCCCATATCTTGGAGCTCTCGGCCCAGCTTCTTCAAATTATAGGTTCGCCGCTGCTCGATCGCGGCCTGCACGGCGCCGTTATAGCGACGGTCGAAGCGTCCGTCCGCGAGGCGATAGCGAAGCTTGTTTCGGATATGCACTCCGACGCGCACCTTGTCTACGCGGGAGAAAAACTCGACCGGGATATCCGCACATCCGTTCGTCCAGCGCCAAGCGAACTCAGGATCATGGTAGCCCGTTACGAGCCGGGCGTCCCCGAAGGAATATTCGTGTGATCCCTTCTCCGACTCGATGACGATCTTATCTACCGCCACTCCGAGAGTGCGCGAGTCGGGGACATTCAGCGTGTCGCAGGGACGTGACGCCCGGCTGCGCAAATACATCGCCTGTCGAGGGGGAGCGCCCTCATAGTGGAACCATAATCCGTTCGGCGACGGCGTTTCCATTGCCGGCGTGACCACGCCATCCACATCGAACCGTGCGAAGGGATTGTCGGTGAGAAGCGAAAAGGATCCGGCGGGCTTCAGGACATCGCGATAGATCACATGGGGCTTGAACGATAGCGCCGCCATCGCATCCGGTCGCACCTCGCCGAAATAAGGATCGGCGACAAAAATAAATTCGATATCTGGAGCAATTTTGACTGCGGCGTTCAGAAAACCGACGGACGTGTTGAATATTCCACCGCTGATCGATTGCTGAAAGGCGCCGGCGTCATATGCGATGATCATGAGTTCAACCCCGCGGAGATGTCGACGAACCCTCCCAAGAATGAGAGCCACTTTCTCGCAGTCGCTTCGGAGTAGAAATCTGTCACGCGATCCGCCTGCTCGCGGACGATTTCGTTGCGCAAGGTCTTGTCACGACGCAAGAGCTCTAAATATCCCGCGGGGATCGCCGGATCGAGCGTATCGAATTTGATCCCGGCCGTTCCCATTGTCTCGCCCACGGCCGTGCTCGAATACGCCAACACCGGACAACCGACGCTGAACGCCTCGAGCACCGGCACCATAAAGCCTTCATGTTCGCTCATTGAAATGAAAGCGTCGGACGCTGCGAAAAGGGTTTTGACTGCGAGCCCGCTTGCATTCTGATAAATCTTGACGTTCGACAATACGCCTCCCTGCACCGCCCGCCCGAGCAGGGCGTGAAAATATTCATTGTCCCAAATTTTCCCCGCGAGATGCAGCGACGCCGAGCGCCCGAAGAGCCTCTTATAGGCCGCCAGAATATCAATCAGAAGATCGTGCCGCTTGTTAGGCACGAAGCGTCCGACAAATACGATATTGACCTCTGATGAGGCCTTTATATCGAAGTATAATTCATTGTCGAGCTCGCGCGACGTGAAGAACGCGTCGTTGAAGAACACAGGGATAGTTTCCGGGTTCCGAAATCCAAACTCTCGCAACTCGGCCGAATTATAGTCCGAATCGCCGACGGCCGATTCGAAGGCGCTCGCGAAACGCCGCATTTGCCCGCGTGCGTGGTCACACAAATCTCCGAGAAAACTCATCGATCGATGACTGCGGAAAAAATGGCCCGGCGTTACATTGTGATAGATTAAAATCTTCCTGACAGGTAGATCAATAAGACTTTCGAGCTCGTCATTGAAAAACGAATAATGCAGCAAAAGCAGATCCGTGTCTCGCCAAGCCATGCGCTTCAACATGGAGGTCGAGAGCGTCGCATAATCGCTATTCACGATGTTGGAATCGGAACATGCGACATAGGACGCCACACCAAGTTCTCGAAGCGCCTGATGCAGGGAGGAAATCGAGGCTCCGATGGCGTCGGCGCTAATTACCGAGGGATGATATTGAACAACACGTGACATTCATCCTCACCAGGCAGATATTTCGATATCGAGACGCCGGGATCCGGAGATGGCGGCCGCCCAAAATCCCCGCCCGCACGATCGAGCCGAAGTATGTTGCTTCTTTTCCGTCGTCTCGGAGAAACGACGTATCAACCGCCAGAAGCTTTCCTCTCCGCCGAAGAGTCGGAGCGGGTCAGAGGCTCGAAGACCTTCATGTGCTGCTCCAATTGCTGCGTGACGCCGACGACGACGGCTTCGGCGACGTCGCTCACCTCCTGTTTCGCTTCCTCCAGGGCCTGCTGAAGCGTCGTTCTCTCGCGCCGCAAACCATCCACTTCTCCGGCGACCTTGGCGATTTCCGTAGACAGGCGGTCGATGGTCGAAGAGAGCGTCGTGACCTGTGCGGAAATCTGCGCCGAGAATTTGAGGAGGTAATTTCGTTGTTCGGTCAAATGAAGCAACAACGAATCCATCGTCGAAACGCTGCCCGTGAACGAAAGGGGCGGCAACTCGCTCGACGTCTCACTCTCGGCTTGCGCCCTCGCGCGCGTGACGAGCGCATGCGCAAATTCAGACAGTCGACGTTTCTCCGTCACCGATATCACTTTATTCATGGGAGCATTCCATTTTCATTGCTCTTACCGGGGGATGTATAATGAGCGCAATCGAGATGTCAATGAGCGCCCCCCGATTGTCGAACGCAGAAGACACCTCTATCGGGGGAGGGGGAAATGTCGCTTTCGAGGCTGGGCGGCGGAGTGTCATCGGAGGTTCGGATCGCCGGGCTGTGGGGCGATGTCGACGGTGATGGGGCCGGCGGAGGCATTTCCCCTGTTCGACGCCCGTGAGGCGGACGAACCGATCGACGCTCCTGTGCTCGAGAGAAATTCAAAAACTGGGATGGGCGACAGTCAAATTGGTTCGCGGGGGGCGTCCCCCTGTTGCGGGTCATTTGCGCAGAGCCCTTTCGGTGGTTTCGATTTCGGAGCCGAGATCGCCCGGAACGGCAAAGTGCCTGCGATGGTCGGTCTTGGCTTCCCCCTGCGTCATACAACAGGCGATCAAATCGACCCGCTGAAAAAACGCGTCGGAATGGCTCCGGATTTTGTTTGCTCTCGCCCGGGATGCGAGCGCGCTGATTGTCTTACGGATTGGTCCAGGAGCCTACCACAGATCCCGTGTGTCGTAATAAATGAACTGCCTCATATCGGATTTTTCTTGCTGAAACTCCTGTTGCGTTCGAAACCGAGATGCGGCGTCGTGATCTTCCCCTCGACGATCGTGCGAGCGGAAGCCGCAAATGCACTGATCCCCAGGACGAACGCCGCCGAATTTCTTCGAAGATGTGGCGCTCGGGCGCAAGGAGGTCTCTCGCGCAACCATGGGCCGTGTAGGCCCGTCGAGGGGATGACGTAATGCTCATTACTCGCGCATTGGGCGAGTTTTACGTCAACAACGCCGTGAGTGTAACCGAATGTGTAGAAAAATAAACAGATCAGGGCTCGTGCATACGAAAGCGACCTTTCAATCGTAGATTAGATAGTCGCTCATATCGTATTTGCGGCTCTTCGATGATTCATTTTCCGCGATGCGAGATAGCGATGGCGCAGCGCCGGGGCCCGCCTACTTTGCGCGCGTGAATCCTCACCCTACCCGACCGCGCCGAATTAACCCTTAAGTAAGTTAACGCATTGTTAACCATGCCAGCGTGAAATGACGACGCAGCTGGAGCGAGTCCACCGTTGACCCAACCTTCGACTCACATTCGTTTTCGTGGCCGATCCTTTCCGGTCCTCGCCCTCGAGCCGGACGCGCCGATCGCCGGATGGATCGAGCGGCTCGACGCCTGTCTCGAACATTCTCCGTCTTTCTTCTCCCGCAAGGCGATCGTCGTCGACGTGTCCAAGCTCGGCCTCGATCGCGACAGCGTGGCGGAACTCGTCGATCTGCTATCCGGGCGGAGCGTTCGCATCATGGGGTTGACCGGCGTCGATCCCTCCTGGGCTTGCGACGACCTGCCGCCGATTCTCACCAACGGCCACTCGATCGCCACCAGTGACGCTCTCGGGGAGGGCGGCGAGCCTATCGCGACGCTGACACCGAACGAGCGTGCGGCCTTCGAGGCGATCGCGCAGACTCTCGGCGGCGGAGAGCCCGCCGCGTCGGCGTCGAGCGTCGATCCCGAGCCGGAGAGAAACATCGCTCCGCTCGTCGTCGAAACGCCGGTGCGCTCGGGTCAATCGATTTTCCATCCGGAGGGCGACGTGATCGTGATCGGCTCGGTCTCTTCCGGCGCAGATGTGATCGCCGGCGGCTCTGTCCACGTATATGGAACCGTGCGCGGACGCATCATGGCCGGCGCCTATGGCGAATCGCGCGCGCGCATCTTCTGCCGCCGCCTCGAGGCGGAGCTTCTCGCGGTCGGCGGTTTCTATATGACGGCCGATGAAATTCGAGACGATGTGCGCGGACGAGCGGTCCATGCTCGGCTCGAGGACGAAACGATCAAAATCACCAAACTCGATTGAGAGGGACGGTAAAAAAATGCCCAAGATATTGGTCGTCACTTCCGGCAAAGGTGGGGTCGGCAAGACGACGTCGACCGCCGCGCTCGGCGCAGCGCTCGCTCAGTCGAATCAAAAGGTCGCCGTCGTGGACTTCGACGTCGGCCTGCGCAATCTCGATCTCGTCATGGGGGCCGAGCGGCGGGTCGTGTACGATCTCATCAATGTCGCGCAGGGCGACGCCAAGCTCCATCAGGCGCTCATTCGCGACAAGCGGCTCGACAATCTCTATCTTCTCCCGGCTTCCCAGACCAGGGACAAAGACGCTCTGACGGAAGAGGGTGTGCGCCGCGTCATCGACGAATTGCGCGAGCGTTTCGACTGGATCGTCTGCGACAGCCCTGCTGGAATAGAGCGCGGCGCGACGCTCGCCATGCGCTTCGCCGACGTGGCCGTCGTCGTCGCCAATCCTGAAGTCTCATCGGTGCGCGATTCCGACCGCATCATCGGTCTCCTCGACGCCAAGACCGAGATCGCCGAGAAGGGAGGGCGCATGGAGAAGCATCTGCTGCTGACGCGCTATGATGCGGGCCGCGCGGCGCGCGGTGAAATGTTGAATGTCGACGATGTGCTGGAAATTTTGTCCATCCCGCTGCTCGGCATCATTCCTGAGAGCGACGATGTTCTGCGCGCATCGAATGTCGGGACGCCCGTCACCCTTCACAGCGGGACGAGCGCGCCGTCGCGCGCTTATGCCGACGCCGCGAGGCGTCTGTGCGGCGCGGAAGTGCCGATGGACATACCGTCCGACAAGAAGGGACTTCTCGTCAGGCTCTTTGGCCGGAGGGCTGCATGAAACTGTTCGATTTCTTCAATCGCCGCGCATCGGCGCCGGTCGCGCGCGAGCGTCTGCAAATTCTACTCGCGCATGAGCGCGCGTCTGTGTCCAATTCCAATCTGGTCGCTCTCTTGCACAGGGAGGTGCTCGCCGCCGTCTCGAAGCATATCGAGATCGACCCGGACAAAGTGGAGATCAAGCTGCGCGAAGGCGATCAAGTGTCGCTGCTCGAGATCGACATAGAGATTTCGGCGACCGCGCCGATGCGTGACGCGCTTTCAGAAGCGGCTGCGTGACGCCGCGCCTATCCCTCGAAGCGAGCGGCGATATGCCGCTCGCAAGTCCTCGCCGCTCGAGGTCAGCGCAACGCCAGCAGATGGCCTCTAGTCATACGTTCGAGCAGGAGGCTCATGACAATCGCTCCGAGCGCGAACTCCAAGACGTAAGCGCGGTCCAGAAAGCCGACTCCCACTCCGTCGTAATAGGCGAATCGTAGCCATTCGATCGACTGTGCAATCGGATTATAGGATTGCATCGTGCGATAGGGCTCCGGCAGATTATCCGGCAGAAAAACAGTCCCAGAGCCCAGCCACAGCAAAATGCGGAACAGAGCGAAAATCATCGCCCATATCGGCACGGCAAGCGCCAGCGTGCCATTGAAGAAGCCCATGCCAACGCCGAGAAGTATCGAGGCGCCATAGGCGCAGGCCGCTTGTTCGATATCTCGCGGCATCAGATTCTCGCCGGCCGCCCATCCGATGACGATGAGGATCAGAACGACAGTGCAGGAGGAGAGAATCTCCAGCACGATGCTCGCGAGCAGCGCATCGAGCACTTTGACCTCCGGAAAGGCGAAGAGGGGCCGGTTCAAGAGCACGGATGTCATCATGAATGTGGACAGATAGGCCTGCACCTGAAACGGCACGGCTCCGGTCGCCACGAAAAGCACCATGCTTTCCCCGACGGGCGCCATGCGGTTGTTGGCGCCCATCAGAATGATGACCATCAGAGTGTGCAGGAGCGGCCAGGCGATGGCGATCAGATAGCCGAGGCCGTGACCGAAAAATCGCGTGCGGATGTTGCGCAGCATCAAAGCGAGCAACACCTGCCGCTGGCGCCGAAAGGCCTCGCGGAACTCCGATGTTTCACTCTGCGCGGCGTACATAGGCTACCTCCACTCGGTTTCGGCGATGTCCGAGTCGACGATCGGATCGCTTGCGCGGTTCAGGTGGCGAAGGGCTCCGCCTCGGATAGGTCTCGAATGTGGCGCTGATGCGGCGTGGGTGTCGTCGAGCCGACACCCGGACTCCGCCGTCTCGAAGGAGACGCGATCGAGCGTCATTCGCGTGTCGTTGGCTTCGATCGCGCCCTGGGACGCCGTTGTGGCGGCGAGCTTTCGCGGGCAAAAGTCACCTGATCGATTGTCGCATTCTAGCTGATTGATTCAATATCGTAATAACTCTACGCAGGCAAGATCGGCCTCGGCCACCGAAGTGGTCCGGCCGGCGCCGGGAGTCCGAGCTGGTAGCGAGGCGGTAAGTCGTTTCTTGATCCGGCGGCGGCTTTCTCTTAAAGATTTGAACGGTGCCAGCGTGTTCTTCCTGGCGGAATGTCGGCGAAGCGGGCCGTTTCGATGCGCAAAATCCAGAGTGTGATTTCGATCTGCGCGATCCTGTTCGGCGCTCCCGGCCTCGCGGCGCCGTCGGGCGTCAGCGTCGAGCCAGAGGCGCTCGCGCATTATTCCTATTGCGTCAACGAAGCGAAGGATCGCAGCTTCGTCTTCGTCCTTTCGCGGCAGATTCTCTACCGCTGCCACGGGGATGTCGCGATCTCCTATTTCAATTACCTCGGCCATCATCGCGTGCCGGATCGGCGCATCGAGGATGAGACCGGCGTCTATCTCTTTCGGACGATCAGTGGCGTCGGGCGATGCTGGAACAAGATTTTCGACCAAGCGGGTCTACCCATCTCCGACTTCGGTTGCGAGATTTTCGTCGATATCTGAGTGTTTCGGCGCGCCGCCGCGCGTCGCTCGGCGAAACCGGCGCCGCGATATTGACCGCGCGAGGGGAGGGCGGCGCGCTGGCGCATGTCGCCTGGACAGCCCTCGCAGGGCTCGCCTTCGTCTTTCTCGATTCTGGGCAACTCGGTTGGTGGGCGGCGCCGACGCTCGTCTTGTTCGGCGCGCTGGCGCTCGCCGCTGTGTTCGACGCGCGCTATCTCGTGATTCCCGATGGTCCGCTGATCATTCTGTTGCTGCTCGGCCTAGCGATCCTGCCGCCGGATGTTCACGACGCCGCGCTGCGCCTCGCGGCGGCGGGCTGCGGCTATGGGGCGTTGCGCGCGATCGATGCAGCCTATCGGCTGCTGCGGGGGCGCGCCGGCCTCGGCCTCGCCGACGCCCATCTGCTGGGAATCGCGGGCCTGTGGCTGGGGCCCGCGGCTTTGCCCGGCTGTCTGCTCATCGCGGTCGTCTCGGCGTTCGCTTCGGCGCTTTTGGCGGCGCGTGACGGCGCGCTCGGCAATGTGGCTCAGCCCATACCCTTCGGTCCCCATCTCGCGCTCGGCTTCTGGCTGTGTTGGAGCCTCGGGCCGCTCGAGGTGGGATGAAACGCGTCATAGGGGATTTTGCCGAATGCGAACGACGAAGGAGGAGTCGATGAGCTTGCCGTTGCGCTTCGCCGTCAGCCGCACCGACACGAGCTTCGGCGCCGTCATGCGCTCCACCCAATTCTTCGTCCAGACGGGGGCCGCGTTCGGCTCCGGCGCGCCGAAATAGGCGAGCTCGAAAGCAGCGAGGCCGCGCAGCGCGGTCGCGGAGCGCGTCGGTCCGCCGGCTCCGCGGCTCCACGCCTCCGGCCGCAGCACGCCGGAGCGTACGTCGAGATCGTCGCCTGAAGCGGCGATCTCCGTCAGCGCGGGGCCACCCCAATCCGCGCCGCCGTCGCTCGTCGTCACGAGGCGAATACGATCCGGGCGGCCCTCTATGGCGACTGTCGGCGCGCCATCCCTCTTATCGAGGAGAATGGGAAAAGCGCGGGACAAAATGGCCTCGAGCGCGCCGGCGGCCTCCTCGACCTCCTGGACGCCCTCATAATCACGACCTGTCTCCCAGACGCGCTTGCCGAGACGAAAGCCCCCGGCGATCGTCCCGACAATGAGCGACATCAGCGCGATCGAGAGCAGCGCTTCGATCAGGGTGAAGCCGCGGGCGCGGCGTGGGAGCTTCATCGCTGCGGCCTGCTCGCGTCGATCTTGACCGTGCGAAGCGTCAGAATGTCGCCCGGCGCGACATCGCCCGGCCGGCGTATGGTGAGCCCCACGAAACAGCCGATCGTTTCGCCGAGGCCGCCGAGGTCGGGGGCCGACCGGCAGGGGCCGATCGCGAGCGACCAGAGCAGCCCGTCCGCATAGCGTCCCGAGGTCTCGCCGACGATGAGCGGCGCCGCGACGCCCAGCGCTTCCAACTGCGAGCGTCCCTGTCGCGTGGCGCGCAGCAGAAAATCGCCACGGCTCTCGTTGCGCGCGCCGCCGCCGACTCCCTGGAGCAGGCTGCCCAGCACCAGCGTGAGGATCAAAAAGGCGGCGAGCGCCTCGATCAGCGCGAAGCCGCTGCGCCGGGCTTTCGAGAGGCGCGCGACGCACGCTGGAGAGCCCTTCGATCCAGTGCGATCGGATGGCGCTCCAGCTTTCATTCGGTGGAGCGAAGTCTGATCGATCGAACGACTCCGTTCGCTCGGAAAGCGCTCTAATGGAAGGCGCATCTCGTCGCTCCGGTGAGCCAATTCACGGCGATTTCGGCGCGTGCGCCGGAAAGGGCGATCGTCAGTCCGCCTCCCGAAGAGCCGCCGTGGGGAAAAAAGACGATAGCCGCGCGCGAGGGCTCCGCTCGCTGGCGCTCGGAAACGGCGAGTTCGATCGCGGCGTCTTCCGGCAGCGCCGTCGCGGCGACGGCCATCGAGAAGAAGGCTCTGCGACGCAGGTCTATCGTCAGCGCCTGCTCGCTGGCGGTGGCGATCGCCCGCAAACGCGTCGCCCGCAGCCCGGAGCAGAGCGCCCGCGTCGCGCTCTCGACGCGCAGGCGCGGCGAGGGCCGGCGGGTGAATTGACTGGCCATTCCGCCGAGCAGCGCCACGATCGCCAGCACGGCGAGCATCTCCAGCAAGGAGAAGCCGCTCCTGCGTGCGGCGCCGCGGGCGAAAGGGGGCCTCATCGCAAGGCGAGATCATTGATGCCGAGAACGGCGTCCATCATCGTCATCACCAGGCCGCCGACGACGGCCGCGATGAGAATGGTGAGGGTCGGCGTGACGAGACCGACCGCGCGCTCGAGGCTTCGCTGCGTCTGCCGTTCGAACATGGAGGCGAGGCGCAGCAGCATGTCGTCGAGCCGGCCGGCCTCTTCGCCGATGCGCGTCATCGTCGCCGTCGTCGGCGGAAGCCGTTCGACGCGCTCCAGCGCCGCGCTCAGCGCGCCGCCGCCGCGCACCGTCTCGATGACTTTCGCGAGCTCCGCGGAGAAATAGCGGTCCGAAAGCACGGCGCGTGCGCTCTCGAGTCCCTGCAGCAGCGGCACGCCGGCTTTCAGCGAGGAGCCGAGCGTATAGGCGAAGCGCGCGGTCTGCAATTTGGCGCTCAGCGGGCCGGCGTAGGGCAGAGCGAGCAGAGCGCGATCGAAGCGCACGCCGAAATCTGGGCTCGCCGCGGCGTATCTCCGCAGCGTGACGGCGAGAGCGGTGAGGAGCGCGATGGCGCCGACGCCCCATCGCCAATTCGCCGAGACGTCGATGACGAATTGCAGGCCGGCCGGCATGGGTTGACCGCTGTCGACGAAGATCGGCGCAATATTGGGGACGAGCGTGCCGAGCACGACGGACGTCGAGACGATCGCCAGCACGATGAGCAACGCCGGATAGACGAGTCCGCTCTGAATGCGGGCGCGCATCTCGAGGCGGCGCTCCAGAATATCGGCCATGTCGGCGAGCGCCTGCGCCGCCTTGCCCATGGTTTCGCCGGCGCGCACGATGCTGATGTAATCGGGCCCGAAGAGATCGGTCCGTGTCGCCAGAGCGTCGGACAGCGATGCGCCGTCGACGACGCGCCGCAAGATTTCGTCCGCCAGCGCGCGCAGCGCCGGCGTGGCGCTCTGCGTCGCCAGCAGCCGCAGGCTGTGGTCGAGTGGAACGTCGGCCTGCTCCAGCGTCGCGAATTCCCGCGTGAAGGAGGCGATATCGGCCGGCGAAGGCTTGCGGGCGCCCAATTGCAACGTCAGCAGCGATCCCTTGCCGCCGGCGCGCGTCTCGCGCAGCGAGAGGGGCGTGAGCCCGCGCCGCCACAATGCGTCCTCGGCGTCCTCGCTGGAGCGCGCCTCTATGTCGCCCTCGATGAGGTCGCCGGTCGACGAATAGGCGCGGTAGCGAAAAATGGACATGTCAATCGATCTGCGTCACGCGCAGCACTTCGTCGACGCTGGTCTCGCCGCGCCAGGCCTTGCCCATGCCGCATTGATACATCGTCGTCATGCCGGCCTCGCGCGCCGCCGCCGTCATCGTCGCCTCGGGAGCGGCCTCGCAGACGAGCCGCCGCATGGGCTCGTTCATGATGAGCATTTCTGCGATCGTCGAGCGCCCGGCGTAGCCGGTCTGCCGGCAGGAGGGACAGCCGACCGGCGCGCCGAGCCGCTCCGGCTCGCGCGCGAAGCCTTCGCCGGCGAGCCGGCTGCGCCAAGTCGCGCGCTCGGGCAGCGGGCGGCTGCAGGAGCGGCACAAGCGCCGCACCAGACGCTGCGCCATGATCGCCTTGACCGTCGAGGCGATGAGATAGGGCTCGACGCCCATGTCGATGAGGCGCGTGATCGAGCCGACGGCGCTATTGGTGTGCAGCGTCGAGAAGACGAGATGACCCGTCAATGACGCTTGTATGGCGATCTTCGCCGTCTCGGCGTCGCGGATCTCGCCGATCATGATGATGTCCGGGTCTTGGCGCAGCATGGCGCGCAGGCTCGATGGAAAATCGAGGCCGATCGCCGGCTGCACCTGCACCTGATTGACGCCGGCGAGCTGATATTCGATGGGGTCTTCGACGGTGAACACCTTCACCTCCGGATTGGCGAGCTCCTTGAGCGCAGTGTACAGCGTCGTCGTCTTGCCGCTGCCGGTCGGGCCGGTGACGAGCACGATGCCATTGGGGCTGCGCATCACCTTGCGCAGCGAGGCGATGACGCCTGGCTCGAAGCCGAGCGCGTCGAAGTCGAGCGCGACCTGGCTGCGGTCGAGAATGCGAAGCACGATGCTCTCGCCATGCGCCGTCGGAATGGTCGAGACGCGAAAATCGATATCGACGCCGCGCACCGCGAGCTTGATGCGGCCGTCCTGCGGCAGCCGCCGCTCGGCGATGTCGAGCCGCGCCATGATTTTTATGCGCGAGGTGATGGCGGCTTTGAGGCCCGGCGGCAGCGTGTCGACCGTGCGCAGCGCGCCGTCGATGCGATAGCGCACTTGCACCGCGTCGAGCCCGGGCTCGATATGAATGTCGGAGGCGCGCGCCTCGATCGCTCCGCCGACGATCTGATTGACGCGGCGAATGACCGGCGCCTCATTGGCGATGTCGCGCAACCGTTGCAGATCGAAGTCGCTGGCGTCGTCGGCCCTTATGTCGGCCTCGACGAGGGTGGAGCCGTCGGAGCGATCGCCATAGAGGCTGGCCCAGGCCTTTTCGAACAAAGCCGGCGTCGCGATGCGCAGATCGAGCGCGAGGCCCGTGGAATAGGCGAGCGCCTCCATGGGGCCGTTGTCCAGCGGATCGGTCACCGCCAGGGTGAGCCGCTCGCCGGTCGCCGCGAGCGGGAGAATGCCGTTGGCGCGGATGAATTTTTTCGGAATTCGCGCCTCGAGCACCGGCTCGCCCGGCGTCTCCTCCGCGGACATCACGGGAATCTGCAGGAAATTGCCGAGATGAATGCAGAGATCGTTTTCCGAGACGAGGCCGAGCTTCGTCAACACATGGTCGAAACGTTCGCCGCTCTGGCGCGCCGCCCTTTGCGAGCGTTGCAGGGCCAGCTCGTCGACGACGCTCTCACGAAGCAGATAGGCGCCGAACTCCTCCAGCAGCGCGCCGCTCTGGGCGCTCGGCCGGGGCGGCGTCTCGCGTGAAAATACGCCATCGGTCATCGAAAGAACTCGCTCGAAAAGCTCCGTCGTCTCGGGCGCTCCGCCGCGGGACTGGACGGAGCGCTGGCGCTGCGTGGGATCGGATGGTAGCCTCGCGAGGTTCCGGGCGCAATCGCGCCGCGTAGCGAACGAGTGATCGTGCATGTCGTCGGCGTCGGTCGAGCCGGGGCGCCTGTCTGGGAGAGCCCGGCGCATACTTTATGTCTCATGTATTTGCGCGGCGATCTCGCCGTTGCTGCTCGTCGCGCCTCGTGCAAGGGCCGCATCGTCATTCCTGTTCGACTCGCCGAAGGCTTGCGCCGCTTCGGGACGCTTCTCGCGGCAAAGTTGCGCGAATGCTTTCGCCAATTCGCTCGTCGAATTGCGCGAGCGCATTCCGAATTTCCCTACACGATGGAAATGTCAGTTGAAATACCGGCTCTGCGAGAAGGACTCCGGCGCCGAGGAGGCCTATCGGCCGTCATTGCTCGGCGTCGAGATCGTGACCCGCGGCGGCGAGCCCGTCGTGACGCCAATTCTCGCGATCGAGACGCCGCCCCGCGCCTTCGCGGCGCAGCCGATCTCGCGATTGGTCGAGCGGGATTTCTCCGCGGGCTTCGCGCCGATCCTGCCGGCGGGGCGTTTCCAGGCGAAAGGGAAGGGCCCGGAGGACGCGCCGGACAATTCCTTCGACACGACGGTCGATGTCGACGAGCCGCCGCTTCGCGAGGAGGCGGCGTCGGCGACGCGCGAGTCTTCGGCCGCGCGGCGTCAGCGCCTGCGCGCGGCGCCTTTCGTCCAATGATTTTGTCATCAGGCGGTGAAAGTCGCTCGGTATTGGCGGCTAGACCTCGACCGTGCTAAGGACCGCTGCGTATATCGATCTCACTTGAATATGAACCAGTTTGGGGAGGAATTATGAAAATCATCGAGAAACTGACGCTCGCCGGAGCTTTGATCGCGCTGTCGGCGACGACCGCCTCGGCTCATGACCGTCGCAACTCTTGCTCGAATCTGCCGTCGTGGTCGCAGTTGCGTTCGGCCCTGACCGGCGCGCGCGGCGTGACCGGCAATAATGGGCTCGGCTTGCACATGTGGGCGACGATCGTCGCCAATGATGGAACGGTCTGCGCCGTCGCCTTCACCGGCGGCGACTATAAGAGCCAATGGCTCGCGAGCCGCGTGATCTCGGCGCAAAAGGCCAACACAGCCAACGGCCTCAGCCTGAGCAAAGGCGTGACGCCGAGCGGCAGCGCCGTGGGATTGGCCGGCCTCGCGCTCTCGACCGCCAATCTCTATTCGGCGGTGCAGCCGGGCGGCAGCCTGTTCGGCCTGCAGTTCAGCAATCCGGTCGATCCGGACGCGGCCTATGAGCAGAAGAACGGCCGGCCGGCCGATCCGGCGACCTTCGGCCAGCAGAATGATCCGATGGTCGGCGACGCGATCGGCGGCGTCAACGTCTTCGGCGGCGGCCTTGCGCTCTATGCGCCGAATGGCGTCAAAATCGGAGCCATCGGCGTGAGCGGCGACACGTCCTGCACGGACCATGCGGTCGCGTGGAGAGCGCGTCACAGCCTCAATCTGGATTATCTGTCCGGCGTCGGCGGCGTGAGCGGCGATGCGACGAAGCCCGACAATATCGTTTTCGATATCACGGCCGGGGTCAGCACTAGCGGTTGGGGTCATCCCAATTGCGCCGGCGTGGGCAATGGCACGCCGGTTCTCAGCACTCTGCCCGCGGTCCAATGAGCGCAGGCTGACCAAATTCGGCGGGGAGCGCGACGCTGCTCCCCGTTTCATGTGGTGTGTGTCTCGCGTTGGAGTCTCGATGTCGTCGCCATCGTCCATCTGGCGCAAGGAGTTTTTCGAGGGCTCGCTCGCGAGCTCGGCGAGTCGCGCGTGGAATTGGTATCGCGCCGAATTTTTCGCGCTCTTCTCTCCCCCCACGCTCGCCTGGCTGCTCGATCGCGGCGAGCGCCGCCTGCTTCTGCGCGTCGGACGACAGCGCGAGCCGCTGCAATTGCTCTCCGCGGACGGACATGCGCTCGCCGATCCGGTCTCGGCGGAGGAGCTCTCGGCCTCTTCGATCGACGAAGCGCTGGAGCGTCGCGGCGCGACGCGCGCTGCGACGAAGATCGTCGTGGAAATTCCGCGCGAGGCGTTCTTCGTTCGGCGTTTCGACGCGCCGCTCGCCGCGCAGCCCGATCTGCCGCGCCTGCTCGCGTCGGAGGTCGAGCGCAAGACGCCGTTCCTCCTCGCGGATATTCTGCACGGGCATGTCGCGGAGCCCCATCCGCAATCGCCGAGCAAGCTCGTCGTCGAACAATGGATTTTACGGCGCGACCTGCTGCCCGGTCTGCTCGATGGCTCCGGTCTGTCTGTCGATGATCTCGACTTGGCGCAGCCTGCGCCCGCGGGCGAGGCCGCGACTAGTGTTCCCGCTCTCACCGTCGGCCGAGCCGTCGAGGCGCCGCATTGGGAGCGCAAAGCCGCATTGGCCCTGGCTGTCGTCGCAATCGCATTCTTCGTCCTCGGCGTCGCCGTCACAGTTTGGCGACAGGAGCGTGACGCCGCTGCGCTCGACGTCGAAATCGCCGAAATGTCGCGCCGCGCGGCCGATGCGCGCAAGCTCGCCGAGCAGGCCGCGTCCGAGAGCCGCCTGCTCGCCACGCTTCGCGAAGAGCGCGCGAAATATCCGGCCTTCGTCGATCTTTGGGAGGAAGTCTCGCGCATCCTGCCCGACGGCGCCTTCGTCTCCGATCTGCGTCTCGCGGAAGCGCGCGAGGGCGAGCGCTCCATCGAGATCGTCGGCCTCGCCGATTCCGCCGCGAGCCTTCCCGCCTTGTTCGATCGTTCTTCGCTCTTCGTCGACGCGAAGTTGACCGCGCCGATCACGCCTGATCCGATCGAGAAGCGCGAGAGCTTTTCGCTGCAAGTGACAGTGCGACGGCGCCAATGATTCGGATCGGTCCATGCCGCTGAGCTCGCGAGCCCTCTCGCATCCGCAATGGTCGCGGCGCGCCCTGTTCTTCGGCGTCAACGCCGTGGCGGCGCTGCTGCTGTTCTTCGTCTTCGTCGAGCCTTTGCACGGCTTTCTCGCGGAGCGCGCCGAAAGCGTCGTCGACCGGCGCGCGACGCTCGCGCGTTACGAGGCCGTCGCCACGCAGGAGAAGGCGGTGCGGCTCTATGCGCAGCAGGTGGCCGAGAGCAATGCGCAGGGCGAATTGCTCTCCGGCGCGACGGAAGGCGTCGTCAACGCCAATCTGCAGGCGCTGCTGAAAGCGGCGGCCGATCGATCCGGCGCGACGGTGAACTCGATTCGCATGTTGCCGTCCAAGACGGTGAATGGCGCGTCGCTGGTCGGCGCGCGACTCGATGTCAGCGGCTCGATCGAGGCGCTGCATGCGCTGCTGCGTTCGCTCGAGAGCGAGACGCCGCTGCTTCTGGTGCTGACGGCTTCGTTACGCCGTCAAATGGCCGTATGGGGCGCGCAGGGCGGCGCGAACGACGGATTTCTCGCCGCGCAATTCGACGTCTTCGGCGGCGCGTCGCCGAAGGAGCGCTCATGATGGGAGCGCTCGCCGCGCGCTTTCGCGCTCTGGCGCGTGAACTGCGTCTGTCGCCGCTCGCCGCTTTGCTTCTCGCATCGCTGGCGGCGTTGGACCTCGCCGCTTCCGCCTTCGCCCTTCTTTCTCTGATCGGTCCCGACGAAGCGGCGTCGCCGCCGAAGACGGACTGGCGCCCGCCGAGCTTCGTGTCGCCGGCCTCCGGTCGCGCGGCGGCGGCGAGCGACGACACTCAGACCTTGTCGCGCCCGATCTTCTGGAAGACACGACGTCCGCGCCCCACTGCCGCCAAGCCCGATCGAGGCGAAGGTTTCGCAGGAATCCCCTCGGCGCCCGCCGGCCTGTCACTCGCCGCGATCGTGAGATCCGGCGCATCCGTGCGCGCTTTCGTCGTGTCGGGTGAAGATCCGGAAGGCCGCTGGCTCGTTCCCGGCGAATCCGTGCAGGGCTGGACGATCGCAGAGGTCGGAGAGGTGGAGTTGAAACTCGTCAATGGCGCACAATCTGCGCGCCTGCAACTCTATCCCGAGCAATAGGAATTCAGGCCCGATCGATGTTCTGCGTCTCGTCGCGGGGCGACGCGAGTGGCGCATGACGGACAATCATGTTAGGTGGCGTGAGCGTGTGTATTCGACGGCGTTCAGGGGCGAATGTGCGGGTGCGTTTTTTACATTCGAGTCTAGTCGCCCTCGTGGCGGTCGCGGCCTCTGCTTGCCAGAGCACGAACGATCCTCCTGTCGCAGAATGGAGCCGCGAGGCGCTCGACGGCGGCTCCGCCTCCCCGGGCCGAGTGACGAGCGGCCGCGCCGCCGCGCGCGGGGGACGCGTCGCCGCAGAGTCGATCGTCGGCAGTGGGCGCTTCATCGGCGAGGCCGTGTCGCGCCAGAAAGACGACGTCCGGGACGAGAAAGACGGCGTCACCCTCAATCTCGCCAATCTGCCGATCGCTCAGGCGGCGAAAGTCGTGCTCGGCGATATCGTCGGCGTCGATTATGTCGTCGATCCGCGGATCGACGGCAAAGTGACGGTGCATACGGCGCGGCCGGTCAAAAGAGCCGTCGCGATCGAATTGTTTCAATCGGCTCTGCGCGTCTCCGGCGCCGCAATCATCGAAAGCGGCGGCGTCTACAAAATCGTGCCGCTCGACCAGGCCGCCGCCGGCGCCTCGATCTCCGTCGCGCCGCAGGCTCTCGACACGGAGCGCCTGGGCAGTGGCGCGCGCGTCGTGCGTTTGCGTTATGTCTCCGCCTCCGAGCTCAAACGCGTTCTTGAGCCGATCACGCGGCAGGGCGCCGTCGTGCGCGCCGACGATCAGCGCCGCACGCTGACTTTGACAGGAAGCGCGCAGGAGATCGCCGCGCTCGAAGATACGATCGCGCTGTTCGACGTCGACACGATGCGCGGCATGTCCTTCGCCGTCGTGCCGGTGACGAGCGCCGACCCGGACGCCCTCGCCGAGGATTTGCGCAAGGTCTTCGGCTCCGAGCGCGAGGGGCCGATGAACGGTATGATTCAGTTCATCGGCAACAAGCATTTGTCGGCGATTTTGGCGATCACCCCGCAGCCCGGTTATCTGGCGCGGGCGCGCGCCTGGATCGAACGTCTGGACGCGCGGGCGCAGGGCGTTCAAAAGCAGTTTTTCAGCTATCGGGTGCAGAACCGGCCGGCCAAAGAACTCGTGCAGGTCGTCGGCTCCATGTTCGGGCGCGACGCCGGCGTCGCCAAGACCAATGACGTCTCGCCGCGTTTCGGATCGTCTGTCCTCTCGTCGGGAGGGTTGTCGACGAACTCCGCCGGCTCGTCCGGGCTCGGTTCGTCCGGCCTCGGCTCCTCCTCGGGACAGCTCGGGGCGCTCTCGACGACGAGCTCGAACAGCGGGAGCGGCGGCCTCGGCGGTTTCGGCGGATCGTCGAACGGCGGCGGCGGAGCGGGGTTCGGAGCTTCGAACGGCGCCTCGAATTCGAATGGCGCGCAGGATCAGACGTCGACGGCCTCGGGGCTCGGCGAGGACAGCCGTTTCAAAATCGCCGTCGACGAGGCCAAGAACGCCATTGTGGTGATGGCGACGCCGGAGGATTACAAGCGCCTTCTGCGCGTCATCGAGAAGCTCGACGTTCTGCCCAATCAAGTGTTCATCGAAGCGACGATCGCCGAGGTCTCGCTCAATGACGATCTGCATTTCGGCGTGCGCTGGTTCCTACAGAAAAAATCCTCGATGAGCGGCTTCTCCACCGGCGACGGCAACACGCCGGCGGCGAATGACGCGCTCGGCAATAATCTGCTCGGCACGGCGGTTGACGCGGTGTTTCCCGGCTTCGCCTACGCCTTTCGCGCCGCCAATGCGCAAGTCACGCTCAACGCCCTCAATCAGATCACCAACGTCAACATCATTTCGACGCCCTCGCTCACCGTTCTCGACAATCGTCAGGCGGTTCTCCAGGTCGGCGATCAGGTTCCCGTCACCACGCTCTCGGGCGCGACGGCGCAGGGCGGCATCACGACATTCAACTCCGTCAACTATCGCGACACGGGCGTCATTCTCGCCATCACGCCGCACATCAACGAGAGTGGCCGCGTGATGCTGGAGTTGGAGCAGGAAGTCTCCAATGTCGCGCCGGGCGCGAGCTCGTCGTCGACGACGCCGACGATTCAGCAACGGCGCGTGAAGACGCAGGTGGTCGTCAACGACGCGGAATCGTTGATGCTCGGCGGACTCATTCAGGACTCGCGCACGCGCGGCTCCAGTCAGGTGCCGGTGCTCGGCGACGTGCCGTTCTTCGGAAACGCCTTCAAGGACAAGACCGACTCCGCCGGCAAGACCGAGCTGCTCATCATGATCACGCCGCATGTGGTGCGCTCGCTCGGCGAGGCGCGCGACATCACCGACGAATATAAGCGAAAGCTGCTGCAGATCGCCACAAAGGCGAAGGTCCGTCCCCGCAGCATCGAAGGGACGGCGCGGCGCGTGCTGCTCGACCAGTAGAGAGCGACGAAAGCGGAAACCCTGTTCCGTCAGCAGGGAGGCGCCGAGGCGCCGGCGCCGAGCAGACGATCGCGGTTGCGCGCGAGCGCTCTTCTGGTTTCGAGAATGGTGAAAGGAAGACGCTCGTTCGGCCGCAGCGCGATGATCGTCTCCTCGACGCCGATCGCTCCGCTCGAGAGAGCGGCCTCCGCATGAATTGAAAACGTTCCGCCGGCGACGCCATTCTGACGATATTCCGCTGGAAATCGCGGGTCGCGGCGATCGAGCCCGTTCGGAAAAGGCTTCGCGGCGAGCGCGAGCGTTTCCGCTGCGGGATAGCGCGCGAGCGCGGCGAAGAGCGCCGGCGGCGCGGATCGCGCGTCGACGCCGACGCTGTGCGAATGGACGGTGACGACCGGCAGCAGAGCGCGCAGCAGCTGCGGGTCCATTCCGTCGATCTGATCGAGCTCCAAAGCAGTCTGGAACGGCGCATGCTTGGGCGCGAAGGGCCGCTTCGATGACGGCGGCGGCGCGGAAAGACGCGCGAACTCCGAAATTTGCGTTTCGCGAAAAGCGATGATCGCACGCGCGAGGCCGTTGGCGTCGTCGGCTCCGAAGCCGCGCAACGCAGCCTCGATCAGCGGAGAGGAGGCTGCGTTGAGATCGAGCTTGCCGCTCTCGTCTTCGATCGAGATCGCCACCGCCGCGCCGGCGAGCGTGCAAAAGCGCGGCGCGCCGTCGTGAACGGCCGTTTCCGCCTGCAGAGGATTGCCGGCCTTCTGCTCGCCAAGCAGTCCGATGATCGCCAGATTGACGGCGCCTTCGGCAAGGAGATGCGCCTTTATCGCCGCGGAATTGTCGACCGCGCCGCGCAGGCGCAGCCGCGCCGTCGCCATGAATGAGGTCATCAGCAAAATGATGACGCCGAGACCCCAGATCACGACGAGGAGTGCGAAGCCTTTTCGATTCTCTTTGCCTCGGCGGCCCGCGGACATGTGAGCGAGGAGATCGTCAACGCGCCGCCGTGTCGCGACTGCGCGAAATCGATCCCGCGCCGCCTTCGCGGCCCTCGGGACCGAGCGAGCCTATGTCGAAGGGGCCGTTCTGGCCGGGAGCGCGATAGAGATAGTCATGGCCCCAGGGGTCTTTCGGAACATTGGCGGATTTCAAATAGGGGCCGTTCCAGACCGTCGCGCCGGCGGGCCGGCGGGCGAGCGCGGAGAGTCCTTCTTCCGACGACGGATAGCGGCCGACGTCGAGATAGAACAGATCGAGCGCGCTCGAAATATTCTCCATCTGAATCTGCGCGGTCTTGACCTTCGACTCGGAGAGATAATTCAGCACGCGCGGACCGACGAGGCCGACGATCGATCCGATGATCGCGAGCACGACCAGCATTTCGACCAGCGTATAGCCGGCGCGCGCGGATCGGTTCGCGCGGCGAAGCGGACGATGTGAGTGGATCGAGGCTTTGAGCAAAGGTGAGGATCGCATCGGACTCGGCTTCTGGAGGTGCGCGCTGCACATGCGGAAAAATGCGTCGCCAGACTAGGCAGAGCCGGCCGACGAGTCCAGCCGCCGGCCGGCTTTCGCATCGACGGATTTCGCGCGCGACGTCATCGCATCGACACGAAGACATGTCTTGCCTGCGAGCGCTCGCCACGGCGAGCAGAATAATGGCGCGAAGCTTTCCTCGTCCGTCGCGGGGCGAATCCGGCCGTGGTCTCGAAGGACGGGGAAAGCTGCATTTCGCCGTGCTTGACACCTCTTCGCCCATGGCGATCAACTCCCCGTCATGCGCAGACGAATCGCTCGATCTCACTCGGCCGCGAGGCCATTCTCCTTCGGCCGTCCATGAAAGTCGTCGGCCTGTTCGCCGGGATCGGCGGCCTCGAGCTCGGGCTCTCCCGCGCCGGGCACGAGCGCCTGATGTTTTCTGAAGTTTGGCCGCTCGCCGCGCAGGTGCTCGCCGCGCATTTCCCCGAGACGCCCAATGTCGGCGACGTCGCCGCATTGCGCGGACTGCCCGGCGAGACCGAGCTCGTCGCCGCCGGCTTCCCCTGTCAGGACTTGAGCCAGGCCGGCCGCACGCAGGGCATAGAGGGGCGCAAATCCTCGCTCGTCGAACATGTGTTCCGTCTGCTCGACGAGACGCCCGCGCCCTATGCGCTGCTCGAGAATGTCTCCTTCATGCTGAGCCTCGATCGCGGGCGGGCCATGGCGCGGCTCGTCGCGGCATTCGAGGAGCGCGGCTATCTGTGGGCTTACCGGGTCGTCAACACTCTGGCCTTTCTGCCGCAGCGGCGCGAGCGCGTGCTGTTTCTCGCCTCCCGCGCCGCCGACCCCGCCGATATTCTGCTCGTCGACGAGGCGGCGCCCTGCCCGCGCGCGACGTCGCTGCCCACCCACGCGCATGGCTTCTATTGGACGGAGGGGGTGCGCGGCCTCGGCTGGGCGCCCGATTGCGTGCCGACGCTGAAAAACGGCTCGACGCTGGGCATCGCCTCGCCGCCGGCGATTCTGCTGCCGGGCGGCGAAGTGGTGACGCCGGACATTCGCGACGCCGAGCGCCTGCAGGGATTTCCGGCGGACTGGACCGCGCCGGCCGAGGCGCTGGGGCGCGCCAACTGGCGCTGGTCTCTCGTCGGCAACGCGGTGAGCGCCCCGGTGGCCGAATGGGTCGGCGGCCGGCTCGAAGCGCCCGGAGACTATGACCCGGCCCGCGACGGCGCGCCTCTGGAGGAGGGCGCCCGCTGGCCCCGCGCGGCGCGCTATGACGGAGACAGGCGCTTCGGCGTCGAGATTTCCGCCTTTCCCGTCTGGCGGGAGCGCGAGCCGCTGCATCTTTTTCTGCAACATCCGGGCAAGCCGCTCTCGGCGCGCGCCGCCGCCGGCTTCCTCGCCCGCACGCAGCGGGCGAAGCTCCGATTCGAGCCCGGCTTCCGGGAGTCGGTCGCCGCCCATCTCGAGGCGATGCTCGCCGCCCGATCCCTTGTCGCCGCCGAATGAAGACGCCGCCCGCCAGCGATCCGGCGCGCTCGGCGCTGATGAAACGGGTGCGGCGGTCCCGCACCGGGGCGGAGGAGGCGGTCGCGCTGGCGCTGAGGCGGGCGGGCCTCCACTATCGGCGCAATGTCGAGGGCTTGCCGGGCGCGCCGGATTTCGCCAATCGCAGCCGGCGCTGGGCCCTCTTCGTCAATGGCTGCTACTGGCATCACCACAAGAATTGCCGCCGCGGCACGATCCCGAAACAGAATCGGGCCTTCTGGCTGGAAAAATTCGCCGCCAATCGCGCTCGCGACGCCCGCAAAGCCAAGTCTTTGAGAGCGCAGGGCTTTCATGTTGCGATCCTGTGGGAGTGCGAGGCGTTGGACCGGAGCAGGCTGGACGAGCGCGTCCGCCGGCTCGCGCGCCGCTACCGGAGCGCAGAGCAGCCGAGAGAATTGGACTAGGCGCGGCAAAGGGCGGTTCACGCCGATTGCCCACGCTTCTGGCCATGCGCCCGCCGAATTGCTACAAGCCACGGAGAGCGGTCTATATTCCGTTCCAGCCCCTCGAGACCGCTTCGGCTCTCGAGACCACCGCGAGCCCGTCGAGCCATGCGCAGCGCCAAATACGAGCGCGACACGAAAGAGACCCGTATCGCCGTCGCCGTCGACCTCGACGGCGAGGGCAAATCCGACATTTCGACCGGGATCGGCTTCTTCGACCATATGCTCGACCAGATCGCCCGCCATGCCCCGCTCGACCTCACCGTCGCCGCCAAGGGCGATCTCCATATCGATGGCCACCATACGGTGGAGGATGTGGGAATCGCGCTCGGCAAGGCGGTGGACGAGGCGCTCGGCGACCGCAAGGGCATCGCCCGCTACGGCGACGCCCATGTGCCGCTGGACGAGGCGCTCGCCCGCGTCGTCGTCGACATCTCCGGCCGGCCCTTCCTCGTCTTCGACGTCGCCTTTCCTGCGGCCAAGATCGGCGAGTTCGACACCGAGCTGGTGCGCGAGTTCTTCCAGGCTTTCGCCATGAATGCGCGCATCGGCCTGCATGTCGAGGCGCTGCGCGGCGTCAATTCGCATCATATCGCGGAAAGCTGCTTCAAGGGTTTCGCCCGCGCCTTCGGCAAGGCGGCGGCGCCCGATCCGCGCCGCGGCGGCGTCGTCCCCTCGACCAAAGGCACGCTCACCGGCTGAAAGGGAGGCGGGCCCATGGCCGTCTACACCGTCCTGATTCCCCCGGCCCCGCCGGGCGAGGCTCCGTCGCCGGAGCGAATCGTCTTTCTGCGCGACGGCTTCTCGACGCCGGCCTTTTTGTTCGGCCCGCTGTGGCTGCTGTGGCGGCGGGCGTGGCTGCCGGCCGTCCTATGGACGGCCGCGCTCGCGCTGATCTTCGGCGCCGGCGTGGCTTTCGGGATCGATCCCGAGGCGGCCTCGGTCTTGCAGCTGGCGCTCGGCGCGCTGCTCGGCCTCGAGGGGCCGCGGCTCGTGGCCTGGTCGCTCGAGCGCAAGGGTTATACGGAGAGCGCCGTCATGGTCGCGGATAACATCGACGAGGCCGAGGACGTGTTCTTCGCCAATTGGCGCCCGTCCGGCGTCGTCAAGACGACGGTTCCGACGACGACCGGCGGTCGGGCGGCGATGCGGCCCATCATCGGCGGCCTGTTCGAGGAGCCGCGCGCGTGACGACGGCGATCATCGATTACGGATCGGGCAATCTGCACTCTGCCGCCAAAGCCTTCGAGCGCGCCGCCCGGGAAGGGAACGGCGCCGAGATCACCGTCACCAATGATCCGGATGTGGTGCGCCGCGCGGAGCGCGTCTGCCTGCCGGGCGTCGGCGCTTTCCGCGACTGCCGCAGCGGCCTCTCGGCGCTCGCCGGGCTGGACGAGGCGCTGCGCGAGGCGGTCATCGAGCGCGGCCGGCCGTTCCTCGGCATATGCGTCGGCATGCAGCTGATGGCGACGCGCGGCCTCGAGCATGGCGAGGCCGCGGGCCTCGGCTGGATCGCCGGCGACGTCGCCGTCATAGAGCCCGCGGACAAGAGCCTCAAAATCCCCCATATGGGCTGGAACACGCTGCAGCTCGCGCGCCCGCACGCGCTCTTCGCGGACATCCCCACGGGGGAGAGCGGCCTGCACGCCTATTTCGTGCATTCCTACCAATTCCTGCCGGCTTCGCCCGATCACGTCGTCGCGACGACGGATTATGGCGCGCCGCTGACCGCCGTCGTGGCGCGAGACAATCTCGTCGGCACGCAATTCCATCCCGAGAAGAGCCAGAGGCTCGGCCTCGCTCTCATCGCGAATTTTCTGAGGTGGCGTCCGTGATCCTGTTTCCCGCGATCGATCTCAAAGAGGGTCAATGCGTGCGCCTCGTCGAAGGCGAAATGTCCTCGGCGACGGTGTTCAACGACGATCCGACCGCGCAGGCGCAGGCCTTCGAGCGTCAGGGCTTCGACTATCTGCATGTCGTCGATCTCGACGGCGCCTTCGCCGGCGCGCCGATGAACGCGCTCGCGGTCGAGGGCATTCTCGCCAATATCAAAATCCCCGTGCAGCTCGGCGGCGGCATTCGCGAGATGCGCACCATATCGCGCTGGCTGGACAAGGGGATTTCGCGCGTCATCATCGGCACGGCGGCTGTGCGCGATCCGGCGCTGGTGCGCGAGGCGGCGCGGCTCTATCCGGGCCGCATAGCGGTGGGCATAGACGCCAAGGACGGCTTCGTCGCCGTCGAGGGCTGGGCGCGCCGCACCCATGTCTCGGCGCAGGATCTCGGCCGCAGCTTCGAGGACGCCGGCGTCTCGGCCATCGTCTACACCGACATCTCCCGCGACGGCGTGTTGAAGGGCCTCAACATAGAGGCGACGCTGGCGCTCGCCGATGCGCTGAGCATCCCGGTCATCGCCTCCGGCGGCCTCGCCTCGCTCGCCGACATAGAGCGGCTGCTGCAGCCCGACTGCAAGAAGCTGGCGGGCGCGATCACCGGCCGCGCGCTCTATGACGGACGGCTCGATCCGGCGGAAGCGCTGGCGCTGATCCGGGCGGCGACGGAGGCGGCATGAGGCCGGAAGACGTCATCGCCCGCTTGACGTCCCGCGCCGGAGTGGTGCGCGTGAGAAACGTCATGAACCATGTCTTGTGGTTCATGACGGTGGGGACGCTCGCCTTTCTGACGGCGGCCTACGAATTCCAAGCCGACCCAGTGTTGAAGTATGTATTCGTCTTCTTTGCCGCCGTTCCGAGCGTCGTCTTTGTCATTACGCATTTCTACTTTATGTTGAAAAGCCCAGATCGCCTTCAGTCCGAAGAGTTTGTGGTGCGGCAGCACGAGCTTTGGATCGAGTCCCGAAGCAAGAGCGGTCTTCCGCAGAAAATCGAAGGAGAAGGCTTGGAGCTTCCCAATGTGATCGAGGTGGATCCGAGCGAAGGAGAGCAACCGTGAACGCTTTTCTCCTAGTTTACGATAGTTCGAGGATGTCGCGCGACCTCGTGTCCCGGCGCCTGGACAAGATTGCGGAGATCACGAACTGGTACGCCGTCTTCGACAATACTTTCTGCATCTCGTCCGAGCGCGACGCGCGGTGGCTCGCAGCGCAGATCAGGGAAGAGGTGATCCCTGACGTTCGATTCATCGTCACGGAAATCGAGACGAAGAAGAAGGGCGGCTGGCTCCCGAGAATCATCTGGGACTTCATCAATCGCCCGCAGTCTCCGGAATCATCGGCCGCCTGATGCTCAAATCCCGCGTCATTCCCTGCCTCGACGTCAAAGAGGGCCGCGTCGTCAAAGGCGTCAATTTCGTCGATCTGCGTGACGCCGGCGATCCGGTCGAATGCGCCATCGCCTATGACGCCGCCGGCGCCGACGAGCTCTGCTTTCTCGATATCACCGCCAGCCACGAGAATCGCGGCATCATGCTCGATGTCGTGCGGCGCACGGCGGAGGCCTGCTTCATGCCGCTCACCGTCGGCGGCGGCGTGCGCAACGAGGACGACATTCGCAATCTCTTGCTCGCCGGCGCCGACAAGGCCTCGATCAATTCCGCCGCCGTCGCCGATCGGCAATTCGTGCGCGAGGCTGCGGAAAAATTCGGCGCGCAATGCATCGTCGTCGCCATAGACGCCAAGCGCGTCGGCGACCATTGGGAGATCTTCACCCATGGCGGCCGCCGCCCGACGGGCATAGATGCGGTCGAATACGCCAAAGAGGTCACGAGCCTCGGCGCGGGCGAAATTCTGCTCACCTCCATGGACCGCGACGGCGCCAAAATCGGCTTCGACATCGGGCTGACACGCGCCGTGGCCGACGCCGTCGATGTGCCGGTCATCGCCTCGGGCGGCGTCGGAACGCTGGATCATCTCGTCGAGGGCGTGCGCGAGGGCCATGCTTCCGCCGTTCTCGCCGCGTCTATTTTCCACTTCGGCGAGTTCACCATCCCGCAGGCGAAGCGATATATGGCGAAAGCGGGCATACCGATGCGCCTCGACGGCCTGGAGCCTTCATGAGCGATTTCACCCTCGCCGATCTCGCAGAGATCATCGCATCGAAGCGAGGCGCCGACGCCGCGCAATCCTACACCAAGAGCTTGTTCGAAGCCGGCACGCCCCGCATCGCCAAGAAATTCGGCGAGGAGGCTGTGGAGACGGTCATCGCCGCAATGGAAGGCGACCGCAAGCATCTGACGAGCGAGGCCGCCGACACGCTCTATCATCTGCTCGTGCTGCTGGCGGCGGGCGGCGTCACGCTCGAGGAGGTGCTCGCCGAGTTGGAGACGCGCACGGCGCAGTCCGGCCATGCGGAAAAAGCGTCGCGCGGAGAGCGGAAATGAACGCCGAAGCCTATCTGGGAGCCGGCGCGGTTCTGTCGCCCTATCGGCGCTTCACACGCGCCGAATGGGCGAGCCTGCGCGCCGACACGCCGCTGACGCTGACGCTCGACGATCTCACGCGGCTCAAATCGCTCGATGATCCGATCTCGCTGGAAGAGGTCATCGAGATTTATCTGCCGCTCTCGCGCCTGCTCGCGCTTTATGTCGCGGCGACGCAAGGCCTGTTCAAGGCGACGCAGCGATTCCTGGGCGCCGAGGACGGCAAGATGCCCTACATCATCGGCGTCGCCGGCTCGGTCGCCGTGGGCAAATCGACGACGGCGCGCATCCTCAAGGCGCTGCTGTCGCGCTGGCCCAACACGCCGAAGGTCGAGCTCGTCACCACCGACGGCTTTCTGCATCCCAACGCCGTGCTCGAGCGTGACGGCCTCATGGACAAGAAGGGCTTTCCGGAGAGCTACGACAATCGCGCGCTGCTGCGCTTTCTCTCCGATGTGAAGGCCGGCCAGCGCAATGTCGCCGCGCCGGTCTATTCGCATCTGACCTATGACGTCGTGCCGGGCGAATATTTCTACGTCGACAAGCCCGACATTCTCATCGTCGAGGGCGTGAATGTTCTGCTCGCCAGCCGCCCGCGCGGCGACGGGCGCGAAATTCCCTTCGTCTCGGATTTCTTCGACTTCTCGGTCTATCTTCACGCTGAGGAGGATGTGCTCGAGCAATGGTATGTGGACCGTTTCCGCCGCCTGCGCGAGACGGCCTTCCGTGATCCGCTCTCCTATTTCAAGAAATACGCCGATCTCGACGACGAGGAGACGGTGCGCGTCGCCAAGGATATTTGGACGCGCATCAATCTCGAGAATCTGCGCCGCAACATCTCGCCGACGCGCCCGCGCGCCAGCCTGGTGCTGACCAAAGGCGCGGACCATCGCATAGAGGAAGTCGCGCTGCGCAAATTGTGACGCGCGTCAGCCGGCTCGCGTGAATTCGAGCAGCCGTCGGCAGTCCTCCGCGAGGCGCGCCTCGCGAATATTGGCGACGCCGAGCAGCAGGCCGCGCGGCCGCGGCTCTTCCGCATACCAGGGCGACAGGGGGGCGGGCGCCGATCCGGCGGCGATGGCGCGCGCGGCGATGGCGAGATCGTCGGCGTCCTCCGGCAGATCGAGCTTCAATGAGAGGGCGCAGGCGGAAATTTCCGCGTCTTCGCCCGCCGCTTCCCGTAGCGCGACCGTCAGCGCCTTTCGCCGCGCGGCATAGAGGCGTTTCATGCGCCGCAAATGGCGCAGGAAATGGCCCTCGGCGATGAAGGCGGCGACCGCGCGCTGCGTCGCAGGGGCCGGCGCCGGCGCGAGGCAGGCGGCGATCTGCGCGAAGCGGGCGGCGAGCGCCGGCGGCGCGACGAGGAAGCCGAGCCGCAGCGCGGGGCTCATCGTCTTGCTGAATGTGCCGGCGTAGACGACGCGGCCGTCGCGGTCGAGCGAGGCGAGCGCCGGCGCAGCGCGGCCGTCGAGCTGCAATTCGCCGAGATAATCATCCTCGATCACATGAGCGCCCGTCTCGCTCGCCCAGCGCAGCAGCGCGAGCCGACGCGGAAGCGACATGGCCATGCCGAGCGGCGCCTGTTGGCTCGGCGTCACCGCGGCGAGAGCGGCGCGCGGCGCTCGTCGGACGGCCTCCGCGACGTCGAGGCCCTGCGCATCGACCCGGATGGGGACGCTCTCCAATCCGGCGAAGCGCAGCGCTTCGCGCGTGACGGGAAAGGCCGGATCCTCGAGCCAGACCTCGCGCCCTGCGAGCGGCAGAGCGCGCAGCGCGAGGCCGAGCGCGCCGAAATAGCCCGTCGTCACGATCACCTGCTCCGGCGCGCAATGGAGTCCGCGCGCCACGGAGAGATAGGCGCAGATCGTGCGGCGCAGCGCGATCTCGCCGCGCGGGTCGGGATAGGCGAGCGGCGCGGCGGCGGCGGCGCGGGCGGCCTGCGCCGAGAGCCGCGACCATAGCGCATGTGGAAAGGCGTCATGCGCGGGAAGGCAGGGCCGGAAGAGCAACGGCGCGCGCGCGTAATCGTGAAACGGCCCCGACAGGGCCGGCGCCGCAGGCGTTTCGGCCCGCCTCGGGACGAGAGGCGGGCGCTCGGCGACGCGGGTGCCGCGCGCGCCGTCGGCCGCCGCCAATTGCTCGTCGACAAGCCGCTCATAGGCCGCCCGCGTCGTGCCGCGCGCAACGCCGAGCTGGGCGGAAAGATCGGTCCAGGAGGGCAGGCGCGCGCCAGCGGCGAGCCGCCGCTCGACGATGGCCGCGCGAATGGCGGCGTAAATCTGCTCGGAGAGAGGCGTCTTCGCCTCGCGGTCTATGTCGATCGGCAGCGGCTGCATGGACGAATGGTACAAGAGTTCGCGCAAGTCTCGATGCTTTTTTCTGGTTCGAACGGCGCGCATGGTCCTCTCGCCCCGAACGAAGGAGCCTCGCCATGCGGCATGTCGCGTTTTTTCTCTTCGGTCTGCTCGCCCTCGCGCCGCCCGCCGCGGCGCATGACGCCTCCGGTCCGCAGGTCACACTGCTGTCGCGCGCGGAAATTCCCAATCTCCCCGGCAAGAGCCTCGTCAGCGTGCTGGTCTCCTATCCGCCGGGCGGCAAATCGCCGCCGCATCGCCACGCCGCGTCGGGTTTCATCTACGCCTATGTGCTTTCGGGCGCGATGCGCAGCGCCACGGACGCCGGCGCGGCGGAACTTTTCCGCGCCGGGCAGAGTTGGTTCGAGCCGCCGGGCGCGCGCCATGTGGTGAGCGAGAACGCCAGCGACACGGAGCCGGCGCGATTGCTCGCTATCTTCGTCGTCGATTCGAGAGAGACGCTTTTGACCCTTCCCGATGCAGGAGAGAGAGAATGACCAGCCGCCTCGATTACAATCACGCCGCGCCCGAGGGCATGAAGGCGCTCGGCGCCGTGCATACCTATGTCGGCGCGAGCCTCGGCATGGCGCTCGCCGAGCTCGTCTATCTGCGCGTCTCGCAGATCAACGGCTGCGCCTATTGCCTCGATCTGCACACGCGCCGGCTCGTGGCCGAGGGCTTCACCGTGGAAAAGCTCGCGCTCGTCTCCGTCTGGCGCGAGGCGGAGGCGCTATTCTCCGAGCGCGAGCGGGCGGCGCTCGCTTGGGCGGAGACGGTGACGAAGGTCGCCGAGACCGCCGTTCCAGATGTGGAATTCGCGGCGGTCTCGGCGCAATTTTCTGGAAAGGAGCTCGCCGATCTCACTTTGGCGATCAGCCTGATGAACGCCTACAACCGCATGGCCATCGCTTTTCGGGCGACGCCCGCCGCCGTGAAGCGCGCGGCGCAGGGGTGACGGAGCGGCTGACGTCCGCTCTGGCTCGGAACGGAGGAACGCGCTAAGCCCGGCGAGGCGTTCCGCTCCAGCCTTGCGACATCATGCTCGATTCAGGCGACAAAAAAAGCTCGTCCTTCGCCTCTGCGCTCGTCGCGGTGGCGCTCGTCTTCTTCGGCGCGCTGGCGGCCGCCGCGGGCGTGACGCTGCTCGCTCGGCTCGCCATGCTGTTCTTCGCGGCGGCGCCCGATGGCGCGCATGTCGCCGCCGTCATCGTCTTCGCGGCGACCTATTTCGTCATCGCGCTCGGCGAGGCGCCGGGCTTGCGGCTCGATCGCGCCGGCGCGGCTCTGCTCGGCGCGAGCCTGATGGTGGGGCTCGGCGTGCTGCCGTTGGACGAGGCCTATCGCGCCATCGATTTCGACACGATCACTCTGCTGCTCGGCATGATGATCGTCGTCGCCAATCTGCGGCTCTCCGGCTTTTTTCGCCTCGCCAGCAATTTCGTCGTCACGCGCGCGAAGAGCCCCCTCGCTCTTCTCGCGGCCATCGTGCTGGTGACAGGCGCCTTCTCGGCTTTTCTCGTCAATGACGCCATCTGTCTCGTGATGACGCCGCTCGCCCTCGAGCTGACCAAGCGGCTGAAGCGCGATCCGCTGCCTTATCTGCTGGCCGTGCCCATGGCCTCCAATGTCGGCAGCGTGGCGACGATCACCGGCAATCCGCAGAACATGATCATCGGCGGCCTGTCGCATATTCCCTATGGCGCCTTCGCCGCGGCGTTGTGGCCGGTCGCCGCCTTCGGCCTTCTCGTCACTTTCGCGCTTCTCGCGCTGTTCTACCCCCGCGAGTTTCTCTCGCGCGAGCGATTGCCCGAGGCCGCGCCGCCGCCGGCGCGGGCGCGCGGATTTCTCGTCTTCAAATCCGTGTCGGTGACGCTCGCCATGATGGGCCTCTTCTTCGCTGGCCAGCCGGTGGCGAAGGTCGCCATCGTCGGCGGCGCGCTGCTGCTGGTCACGCGCCATGTGAAGGCGGAGAAGGTCTATCGCGAGATCGACTGGCCGCTCCTGCTGATGTTCGTCGGCCTGTTCATCGTCGTCCAAGGGCTCGAGGCGACAGTGCTGACGCCGCAGGCGGTGGCGTCGATCGGCAATTTCGATCTCTCCGACGCAGGCGTGCTGGCGATCGTTTCCGCCATTCTCTCCAATCTCGTCAGCAATGTGCCGGCGGTGCTGGCGCTGAAGCCTTTCGTCGCCGGCGCCGCCGATCCGCAGCGCGCCTGGCTCGTCGTCGCCATGGCCTCGACTCTCGCCGGCAATCTGACGCTCATCGGCTCCGTCGCCAATCTCATCGTCGCCGAGCGCGCCCGCGCCGCGGGCGTCTCCATCGGCTTCTGGGCCTATTTCAAGATCGGCGCGCCGCTCACGCTCGTTACTATAGCCTTCGGCGCGTGGCTTTTGTCATAGCCGGCAACTTTTTGGTTCGCAGAGCGTTTTTATCGTATCGGAGGGCCGGGGGCTCACGAGGGGAGGTCGATATGGCGACCGCAATCCCGAATCTACACATGATCTCGAGCGAGCATATCGTCGGCGCGAAGGTCTTCGATCAGGGCGGCAAGGAGATCGGCGAGATCGATCATCTGATGATCGATCCTGCGACCGGCCAGGCGCGCTACGCCGTCGTGAATTTCTGCGGCTTCATGTGCCTGCGCAAGGGCCATCACGCCGTGCCCTGGAATGCGCTCTGCTACGACATGGATCGGCGCCGCTATGTGACGTCGGTGACCGAGCATCTGCTCGAGGACGCGCCCGAATATGACGATGCGAGCTGGGCCGATCGCGACTGGGAGACGCGCATCCACGCCCATTATGGCGCGGCGCCTTATTGGGAGGGCGCGGCGCGGTAGGCGGCGAGTGTCTCGACATTTTTGGTCAGGCTTGGCCGAGGCAAATGGCCAGACGTCTTCGCCGACCAAAGAAAATGCTTTCGACCGAGCTTCGCGAACGCTTCCCCGATCGTCGCTTCTTCATATTGGATGGAGCGGCGGGGGACGCGTTTGTTTCGGCGCTCGACTCGCCACCGTGACGGCATCCGCGAATGGAGCGTTTATTCCACGAGCGCTCTGTTTTCGACGCCAAAGGCTGAGCGCCATCAAATATGAATCGCCCTTCCATAGGCGTCGAGCGCGCTCTCGTGCATCGTCTCGGAGAGCGTCGGATGCGGGAAGATCGTCTCGATCAGCTCCGCCTCGGTCGTCTCCAGATTCATCGCTATGACGAAGCCCTGGATCAGCTCCGTCACCTCCGCGCCGATGAGATGCGCGCCGAGCAGGCGGCCGCTCTTGGCGTCGAAGATCGTCTTCACGAGGCCCTCGGCTTCGCCCATGGCGATGGCCTTGCCGTTGCCCATATAGGGAAAGCGCCCGACCTTCAGCTCGTAACCCGCTTCTTTCGCCGCCGCTTCGGTGAGGCCGACGGAGGCGATCTGCGGATGGCAATAGGTGCAGGCGGGAATGCGCGTGCGCTCGATGGCGTGCGGCGAGAGGCCGGCGATCGCCTCCACGCAGACGACGCCCTCATGCTCCGCCTTATGGGCGAGCATGGGCGGGCCGGCCACGTCGCCGATCGCATGGACGCCCGCGACATTGGTGCGGCCGAGCCCGTCGGTGAGGATGACGCCGCGCTCCATCTTCACGCCCAGCGTCTCGAGGCCCAGGCCCTCGCTATTGGGAACGACGCCGACGGCCGAGATCACGCGCTCGGCTTCGACGATTCTCTCGCCGCCCTCCGCGGCGATCGTCGCGGCGACGCTGTTCTCTCGTCTGTCGAGCCGCGCCACTTTCGCATTGGTGACGATCTTTATGCCCTGCTTCTCGAAGGATTTACGCGCCAGCGCGGCGATCTCCGCGTCTTCTGCGGGAAGAATCTGCGGCAGCGCCTCGATCAGCGTCACCTGCGAGCCGAAGGTCGAATAGAAGGAGGCGAATTCGACGCCGATCGCGCCGCCGCCGACGACGAGCAGCGACTTCGGAATGGACGGCGGCAGCAGCGCCTCGAAATAGGTCCAGACGAGTCTCCCGTCCGGCTCGAGGCCGGGCAGGGCGCGCGGCCGCGCCCCTGTCGCGACGATCACATGCGCGGCCGTATAGACGCCCTCGCCGAGGCTATTCTTCGGTCGCGGAAGCTGCGGCCTGTCGCCGAAGCTCCCCGGCGCCGCGACGCGGACCTCACCGGGCGCGGCGAGCGCGGCCTCGCCCCAGATCACGTCGATCTTGTTTTTCTTGCATAGAAACTCGACGCCGGCGTTGAGCCGTGCGGCCACCGCGCGCGAGCGCTTCACCAGCGCTTCCGCGTCGAAGGAGACTTCGCCCTCGATGCGCAGTCCGAAATCCTTCGCATGTCTCGCATAGCGGAAGACATCGGCCGAGCGCAGCAGCGCCTTGGTGGGAATGCACCCCCAATTGAGGCAAATGCCGCCCAAATGCTCGCGCTCGACGACGGCGGTCCTCAGCCCGAGCTGGGCGGCGCGGATCGCGGCGACATAGCCGCCCGGCCCGCCGCCGATGACGATGAGATCATAAGAATTGGCCATGGACGCCCTCGCGACTCGCTCAGGCTCATATTTGGCCATGAAAGGGCCGGGCGCCATAGGCGTCGGGTTCAGCCGGTCGGCGGCGCGAGCTGTCGGCGTCGTTCGGCGCGTCCACGCCGCTCGAAATGCGCGCGGGCCGAGGCGTAGCGGCCGCGCGCGATCAGAAAGGCGACATCCGGATTACGCGCGAGATAGGCTTCGCCGTCGAAATTCTCCGGCGTTGCGACAATGTCCCGCGGGATCATCTGCACCCGCCCCTCATAGCGGCCATAGCGCGAAAAATGCGCCCGGCCGGAGACGATGCGGCCGCGCCGCACCGATTCGGCGACATCGGGATTGGCGTAGAGATAAGAGCGTTCGTCGAAATTCTCGAGCGTCGCGACTTCGGCCGAGCTCGCTTCGCTCGGCAGCGTCGGCGGGGCCGCCGCCTCACGCGTCGCCAGCGGGCGCAGCTCGCGCAGAGCGGTGAATGCGCGGCGCACAGCCCGGCCGCCCGAGGCCACGGCCGCCTCGAGCCGCAGGGGCGCGAGCGCCGCGGCGCCGATGCGCTCGCCGCGCCGGCATGCGCCCGCGGCCATGTCGTAGAAGCGCAGAAAATGCGCAAAGCCCTGCGGGTCGCGTCGATAGAGAAGCCCCAAGAGATCGTCGCCCGGCGGCGCCGTCGCGAAGAGGCGCGCGTCCTCCGCCTTGGGGCCGTGGAAATGCACGATCGCCGCATCCCATTCGACGCCCCAATAGGGCTTCCAATGCATGTGGATCGGCAGATGGTCCCAGCGCCCTTCGAAATGCTCGTTGAGCGCTTCCTGGTCGTAATGATGCGGGCGGCCGAGCGAATTGCGCGCGCGCCGCATCAGCGCGTCATATTCGGCGCGCATGGCCGGGACGTCGAGCAGCAGCACGCCCGAGCATAATTGCGACCATTCATGCGGCTCGTGCATGGGCGCGGCGGCGAAATAACGCGGCCGCAACGGCGACAGCTCGACGCGCCGCGCGAACAGCACGTCGCAATCCGTGTAGAGGACGAATTCGTCCCTGGTCTCGATGAGCGGAATATCGAGCCGCAGCAGCGCGCCTGCGGCGACGGCGCGGCTCCAGCCCGGCGTCTCGGGCGTCGCCTCTATGGCCTCGATGAGGCCGGAGCGCCGGCGATGAATATGGACGGCTTCGTCATGGCCGAGGAGGGCGCGGAGCCGGTCCTCCTCGCCGTCGAAGACGATATGCGGCTCCAGCCCCGCAATATCGATCGCCGTGCGGACGGCGACG